>DASPQG010000014.1:0-44203 GCA_035625085.1 Thermoplasmata archaeon | reverse complement strand
CGAGGTCGACACCCCGATCGAGACGGCCACCGCCGCTCCGTTGACGAGCCCCTGCCCACCGGCCGGGGTCGCCACCATCCCGCTCGGCACCGTCACCGCGTAGGTGAACGTCCCGTTCTTCGCCACGAAGCCGATCGCCGCGCCCGTCGCGGACGAGTTCGTCACGCCGTTGAAGCTCACCGACCAGGCGCCGGTGAAGCCCGCCGACGCGGTGAACGTCACCGCGTAGGTCTGCGGCACGACGCTCACGACCCACGCCACGAAGATCGTCTGGGCCACCCCGTTCACTACGGCGGGGTTGGTCTGGATCTCCGGGGTGAGCGTGGTCGTGCTCGACACGACGATCGGGTACGACCCGTTCGGCTCCCAGAAGGTGATCGAACCCACCGAGCTATTGGTGTAGCTGTTGACGGTCGCCGTCCAGCTCGCGCCCTCCAGCCCATACGACACGATGGTCAACGGGAAGGTCGCCACGAGAACGCCGGTGAAGACGATCATCGTGGTCGTGCCCGTCGCCGCCGTGCCGGTCGCCGGAGTGGCCGTGTACCCGACCGCCGTCGCGACCGCGTAGGTGTACGGACTACCCGACGTCGGCAGCGTGAAGCTCGCCAACGTCGCGTTGCCCGTGATCGCACCCACTCCGGCCACGGTGACCGTCCACGTCGTCCCGGACTTGAGGCCGACCTCCTGGAAGTTCACTGCGGCTCCGCCCGTGAACCCCGTGAAGGTCACCGAGACGGTAGAGGCCGTCGGAACAACCACATGGACCGAGCCGTTGGCGAGGCCCGTGGTGATCGTGTAGCCGGGGACGTAGCCGATCTCGTACGGGTAGGTTCCGTTGGTCTGGAACGGAACGACGATCGAGCTCGACGTGTTCGTGTAGGTCGTGCCCGCGTAGGTCACCGACCACGTGGTCCCCGAGGCGAGTCCGGTCTCGGAGAACGTCACGCTCGTCACCGCGCTCAGGTAGCCCCACAGGTACCAGAGCTGGTCGTTCCCGCCACCGATCATCACGTTCGTGTCGTAGAGGGTGGGGTTGATCCACGGCGCGACCGACTGGACGTCGTTTGCCTGCTCCTGCCAGAGGTACATCCCGATCTGGTTCTCGATGTGCTCGACCTCGTTGTAGACGAGGATACGGTAGTCACCGACCGGGAGCGACGAGGCGACCCCCATCCAGTAGAGCATCTGGCCGTACGCCGGTCCCTGGCAGTCCCAGGGAAGCGCCGGGCCAGAGCCATTGGAGGTCGGGAAGTTCGCCCAGTAGACGAGGTCCGCCCAGGTGTCGGCGGTGTGACCGCAGACCGCCGCGTTGTAGGACGCGTTCATCTCCATCGTCTGGTAGGTCGCGTCCCCGAGCGTGTACGTCCCGTTCGCGTAGTACATCGCTGCCATGTAGTCGGTCGGGTCAGGGTAGTCGGGCGCCCAACCGAGGTTGAAGAACGGCATCGGGTTGTCGCCCGGCGCCATCCCGCTGTACTCCACGAGGTCGGGGAACGACAGGTCGAAGGAGAACGGCTGTAGCGCGTTGTGCGTGATTCCCTCCACCGAAGAGATCCAGAGGGCGATCGAGCTGTCGAGCAGCGGCGCGGCCAGCTGCCCGATCAGCGGGAACTTACACGGGGAGGTCGGTGTGCACGCTGCGAGCTCCGGGTCGTAGTAGGGGTTGCCCGGGGTCGTCCCCTCGGTCCACCACCAGTTGGCGCTCCCGACCGATGTGTTGCCGGTGGGGTCACCGCCGATGTAGGGCCACGAGATGTTGGTCGGGTAGTAGTCACCCATCCCGACCGGGATGGCACCACCGAAGTTGAACCCGTACGAGACCCCGTCGGTCGTCTGGAGTGTGTCGTTGATCGTGGTGTACGGCCAAGCGCGGTCGAGGAAGTTACGGACGGTGTTGGACGCGAAGAAGTCGCTCGGGACGTTCAGGTTGCCGTGGTCGGTCCCGAGGGCCATCGCGCCCGTCATGTTGAAGTCGAAGTTGTACGGCAGGAAGAACGTCGAGATGGTCCCGTAGCGGACCGGAGTGATCTTACCGTCCGCGATCAGCTGGAGGTAGGTCGCGGTCTCGCTCGGCAGGATCTGCGAGTAGTCTGACTGGCCCGCGAGATACTGCTGGATTCCTTCGACGTCGTCCGGCTCATACTGGACCACGACCTTCGCGATGTAAGCACCCGGTGCCGGCTCGCACCCGCCGCCCACGCCGACACAGCCGGTCGGCTCCTGGTAGCCCGGGTTCGCCTGCAGCGTGTAGCCCACGGTCGGGACGTCCTGGCCGGGCGCGATGTAGTACGGGCCCGAGCCGACCAGGTTGAACTGGACGCCCGGCTGCACCGCCGGGTGGTTCAGCGCCAGCTGCTCGAACGTGTCCCAGGCCTTGTACGGCTCGGTCGCGAGGAAGTTCGTGAACGCCGCCTGGCTCGTGTTGGTCGCGCCGCCGGGGAGGAGACACGGGCCGTCCCCGTTCGCGACCTTGCTGCCAGTGAATCCGGGCACGCCCGCGCTCTGGGCCGTGAACCAACCGCAGGGCGCAACGCCCGCACCCATCGGGTCCGCGACCAGCTGGTTGAAGAACGGCCAGGAGACACCCTCACCGCTCGCGTTGAAGGTGATGCATCCATTCGCCGCCAGCGCCGACGCCGGACAGTAGGTGCTGTCATTGATCAGCATCGAACCGAGGACGTTCTGCGGCGTGCTGTTGAACGGATAGTGGAGGTGGCTGTCCCAGCTCACGTTCCCGATCGGGAGCAGCGACTGGGCCTGGATCCACCCGTTGAGCACTCCCGGGCCCGGAAGGTCCGCGAAGCCGGTCGATCGGGCGAGAGCGAACATCACGTCGGACGGATAGACGGGCCAGCTCACCCCGGTCGCGCCATCGTAGAAGTGCGCGTGTGGGTCAATCGGGTAGGTGAAGTACTCCGGGGCCCCGCTCGGACCGTTCACGATCAGGCTGTTGCCGTAAACGGCCTGGCAGGAGACGGACGGGGTCGACTGGGCCCCGTTCGCGAGTCCCGGAACGCAGGTCGACAGCTCGGGGACGAAGTCCGCCGTGCTCGACCCGTTGTAGGCGATCAGCGTCTGGTAGACGTTCCAGACCGCCTCGGCGCTGACGGTATCATAAGCTACGGCAGGGTCTTCGCTCGACTGACCCTGCGGAGCAACTTCATAGATTTCGAGGGTGCCCGGGTGAGGGCCTCCCCCGGCACTTGGATGGACGTCCGTCCGGGCATTGGCAGTCGTGGTCGCCATCGTCTTCGAGCTCGCCGGCGCTGCGGCCGAAGACCCTCCTCGGGCGGATACCACCGTGCTGACCGGTACCACCATGCTCAAAATGAACACGGCGATCACGGCCACGGCGATTATCCCGACACTCCACCATCGGCGTGACGCGTTCATGTTGCGTTTCCGTCCAAAGCTGGAATTCCAGCTTCGGGCACCCGAGCCGCATGCCCCATATATATCTTTCAACGAAATCTTGCCACCGTGGGCGCAGAATCTCCGCCCATTCAGATTCGAACCCGGGACGCCTTTGCGAGCCGAAGGCGACCCCGGAGGCCCGAGTCTCAAACTTCGCCCCCGAAGTCGGCGGCGCCACCTCCATCGCGCGGAAGACGGGGGATGCGTGACCCGAGTCGCCCGAGATACGGTCGTTCCGGGTCCAACGTCCCCCGCCGGGCAAACTCCTCGCTGAACATGTAAATAGACCGTTCCCCTCGGAGGATTGTCCGGTAGAGTCCCGGGCCCGAAGGTCGACCATGCAGATGTGGATCTACGTGGTGCGGCGAGCGATTCTGCTAGTACCCATCATCATCGGAGTGATGACCATCACTTTCGCGCTGGTCAGCTCCCTACCGGTCTACGACCAGCTCCTGGCCCACTACGGCCAACCCCCCAAGCTGCGTCCCTGGCTGTACCAGGATACCGTCCCCTGTAGTGTCCTAGGGGAGAACGGGACGGGGATGTGCCACAACTTCTACCGCGACCAGCTCCTCGATAAGCTCGGGCTCAATCAACCTCTTCCCGTACAATGGGGCCTCTACATGATCCGTAGCTTCACCTTCCAGTGGGGTACGGTCAACAACTATAGTACTGCGGGGCAGTCGGTCCCAATCTCCAAGGGTCAACCGGTCACCACCGTCCTCTCCTGGTTCCTCCCGTACACTCTGGAACTCGCACTCCTCGCCCTTGCCATCATTCTGGCGATCGCGATTCCGCTCGGCAACCTTTCTGCGGTCTACCGCAACCGCCCGGTGGACCAAGCGTCCCGGGTGATGTCGTTCTCTGGGTATGCCATCCCGGCCTTCCTGTTAGGTTCGTTGCTCTTAATCGGTATTGTCTTAGGAGTTTCCTCTGTCGCGGGTTCGGTCGTCCATTCTCCCTGGTGTCCGAACGGTGAACCTTGGTACAACGAGTTCACCGGATCTTGGCCTCAGCAGCTCTGCTTCCCCAACCAACAGTATCCGAGCTGGCTCAAATCCGGGGTCATCAGCTCTCCCACGGGTTTCCCGACCGTGGACGCGGCCATCCATGGCCAGTGGTGGCTCGCGCTCGACTCGCTGTTCCGATTGATCCTTCCCGCGTTGGTCATCGCGTTCGGGACCATCGCTAGCCTCCTGCGGTTCGTGCGGAACAGCATGCTCGAGGTGATGAACCTCGACTTCGTCCGCACCGCGCGGGCGAAGGGTGTCCCCGAGAAGACCGTCATCAAGAAGCATGCGGGCCGGAACTCCCTGAACGTGACCATCACGGTCCTCGGCCTCACCTTCGCCTTCTTCATCGGCGGCTTTCCGGTCATCGAGAATGTCTTCCGATTGAATGGCGTGGGGTACATTCTCGCGATCTCGGTCAACATGGCGAACTACCCGATTGACTTCGCTTTGGTCTTCGGCTCAACGTTGCTGTTCACGTTCATCGTCGTGATCGCCAACATCATCGTTGATGTGCTCTACGCCTACCTGGACCCACGGGTCCGCCTGGGGTGAGGCCGGTTGACCGCTTCGGGGGGGGCCAACATCCCTGCGGCCATCGCGACACCCACGCGGCGCCACCGGCCCAGCCCAAGGCTCGACCAGTGGAAACGGACCTGGCACTTCCTGCGCCGCAACGGCCTCGCCCTTTTCGGTCTGGCGGTCATTTTCTGCCTCATTGGGGTTGCGGTCTATGCGCTCACGACTCCGATCCCGTGGGACCAGCTGACCGAGTGCTACGGCACGAACAACCAGGTCATCACATTCCACGAAATCGGGCTTCCGGTCGGCCTCGCATGGTCCGTGACCATCCAGAACACGACGCACGACAACGTCGGGACCGACGTCAACTTCTCGCTCGCCAGCGGTCCGGCCTACGCGTACACGGTCACTCCGCCCGGAGGGTTCAACGCCAAACCGGCTTCAGGGCAAGTCGCCGTCGCGGAGACTCCGCAGACGATCGACATCAAGTTCAGCCAGGGCGTCGGCGGGGTCCCGGTCTCGCCCCCTGCGGTCTCCTCCTCGGCGAGCTCGGGTCCGCTCAGTTGTACGGTGTGCACCTACCCGACGGGAACACCGTCCCCCGGCCCTAACTGCTACGCAACGCCGAAGGGTCTCCCGTCGCTGATCAACCCGACCATCAGCCTCTCCCCGCTGGTGGCCGGACCTCTCCCGTTCGGGGCGCTGACGGTGACCCCCGAGAACGCCTACTTCTACAACCTCTTCAACGGGCTCCTTCGAGGGTCGGACTACTCGCTCCTGATCTCGGTGAGTATCGTCGGGGTCGGAGCGATGGTGGGTCTCGTCGTGGGCGCCGTCTCGGGCTACTGGGGAGGGGTCGTCGATGAGACGCTGATGCGGCTGGTCGACATCTTCCTCTCGATCCCGCAGATCCTGTTCGTGATCATCGTGATCGCGGTGGTCACGGAGGATTACAACACCGTTCTTGGACTGAGCCCGCTCGCGACCCGGGTGTTCCTCCTGATCATCGGCTTCATGGTCGTCTGGTGGCCGTTCTACGCCCGTCTGGTCCGGGGCCAAGTGCTGGTCGTCCGCGAGCAGAAGTTCGTGGAGGCGGCCCGCGCGAGCGGCGCCTCGAAAGGGCGGATCGTGCTCCGCCACATCATCCCGAACAGCATGTACCCGATCTTCATCCAGATGTCCCTCGACGTCGGGACCGTGCCGTTGCTGACGGCATTCCTCGTCTTCCTCGGGTTCCGGATTTGGCCCTACGTCTACTTCCCGGAGTGGGGGACGATCTCCGCGCTCGCCACCCAGAACGTCCTGGGGTACCTCGGGGAGTGCGCCACGGGGACCTGCTCGATCCCCTGGTGGCAGCTGTTCTTCCCCGGGCTCGCGCTGTTCCTGTTCGCCATCAGCGTGAACTTCCTCTCCGACGGCCTGCGCGATGCCCTCGACCCCCGACTGCGTCGGTGAGGTGACAGGAACCACCATGGCGACCTCCGGAGCATCCGTCGCGGAATACCCCGTGCCGACCGAGATGCCGCCCGCGCCCGAGGTGGAGGGGCCGCCGGCCGCGGCCGGCGCGTCCGACCACGGTGTCGTCCTCGACATCCGCGACCTCAAGACCTACTTCTTCACCTACGATGGGGTCGTCCGCGCTCTGGACGGCGTCTCCCTCAAGGTCCGCCGGGGGGAGACGACGGGGCTGGTCGGAGAGACCGGCTGCGGCAAGAGCGTCACGGCGTTCTCGGTGACGCGGATCATCCCCGACCCTCCCGGCCGCGTGATCAGCGGCAAGGTGATGTTCGGGAAGGCGAACCTCCTCTGGGACCTCGAGAACGAGGCGAAGTTCATCCCCATCAAGGGAACGAACCGAGTGAAGATCAAGCGGTCGTTCCGCCGGATTCGTGCCTCCGCGGAGCGGCTCTCCTCCATCCGCGGAAAGTCGATCGCGACCATCTTCCAGGAGCCGTCGCAGGCGATGAACCCGATCTTCTCGGTCGCCGACCAGCTGGGCGAGGCCCTCATCCTCCACGAGGGGACGAAGGTGATCGACGAGCTCCTGGCGGCGAATCCGCGGTCCCCGGACGTCGGGGCCGCGATCGAGGCTCTCGTGGTCGCCGCCCAGGAGGGGGACCGCGACACAATGCGCGCCAAGGCGATGGCGGTGGGGGCCGCAGTGAACTTGACCTCCTTCGGCCGACAGGCCTTCTACATCGCCCGGGCCGCCGGAGCCGACACGGAGAGCATCCGCCCGAGCGTCCTTCGGGCGATGAAGCGCCTCCGCCTGAGCGGTTTCCAGCGAGGATACCTCGCCTCTCAGCGGCGCCTCATCGCGTTCCACGACGACCTCAATCAGGTCCACATCAACGAGATGGTCGAGGGCAAGTCGAACCGGGCCGGACGCCGACGATTGGCCCGTCGAACCTCTCGGGAACGGATGACCCGGTTCTACTACGGCATCCGCGGCGTGCATGCCCGGGTCGACAAGCCGCTCAAGGAGGAGCTGTTCTGGCGTGTGGTCGGCCTGCTCGAAGGGGTCTCGATCGCCAACCCGGTGCAGGTCGCCCGCGGCTACCCGCACGAGCTCTCCGGGGGGATGCTCCAGCGGGTGATGATCGCGATGTCGCTGTCGGCCGAGCCCGCCGTCCTGCTGGCCGACGAGCCGACCACGGCGCTCGACGTGACGATCCAGGCCCAGATCCTCGAGCTGATGCGCGACCTCAAGACCCGCGTCGGCACAGCGATCATGCTGATCACGCACGACCTCGCGGTGATCGCCGAGGTCGCCGACCGCGTCTGTGTGATGTACGCGGGAGTGATCGTCGAGCAAGGGCCGGTCCACGAGGTGTTCCGGCGGCCGCTCCACCCCTACTCCCAAGGGCTGCTCGCCTCGATCCCGCGGGTCGACCAGCCGAACAAGGAGCTGAGCTCGATTCCCGGGTCGGTGCCCGACTTGATCCGGCCCCCACCGGGGTGTCGGTTCCATCCGCGCTGCGCCTACGCGATGCCGGTCTGCAAGCAGGCCCGTCCCCCCATGACAAGCGAGGGACCCGAGCACGAGGTCGCCTGCTATTTATACAAGGGACCGGTGGCCCCCGAGTAGGTTCTACCTGCGGGGTCTCCCAGGATGGACGACGGTTCGTCACCCATTGTGGTCTCCGCCCGTAACGTACGGAAGTACTTTCCGATCCGCGCCGGCCTCTTCTCGACCCGCATCGGTGATGTCCGGGCAGTGGACGGAGTCAGTTTCGACGTCCACGAAGGGGAGACGGTCGGGCTGGTCGGTGAATCCGGCTGCGGCAAGACGACGGTCGGTCGGCTCCTCCTCCGGCTCATCGACCCCTCTTCCGGCCACACGTTCTACCGTCCGCCGCCCGAGGTCGAGGAACGCCTGGACGAGCTCTACGCGCGACTCCCCACGACCTCGGAAGGGGACGGGGCGGCGAAGGCGACGTCTGCGGATGCGAAGGCGGCCCTGAAGGAGCTCGACCAGCTGGCCCACCAGTACTCGCTCTACCGCAAATCGCCCCGCCAGATGCGGACGATCCGTGGCAAGCTCCAGATCGTCTTCCAGGACCCGTTCTCCTCCCTCTCCCCGCGGATGCTCATCCGCGACATCATCGCCGAGCCGATGACGATCCACCACGCCGGCTCTCGCGCCGAGCGCTACCGCCGGGTCGCCGAGCTGATGCGGGACGTCGGGCTCAATCCCGAGCACGAGTGGCGCTTTCCCCACGAGTTCTCGGGCGGCCAGCGCCAGCGGATCGGGATCGCCCGCGCGCTCGCGCTCCGACCGGAGTTCATCGTCCTGGACGAGCCGACCAGCGCCCTCGACGTGTCGGTGCAGGCGCAGATCCTCAACATCCTCAAGCGGCTCCAAGCCGAGCAGCGTCTCGCCTACCTGTTCATCTCGCACCACCTGTCGGTCGTCCGCGCGATGAGCCAGCGCGTGATCGTGATGTACCTGGGGCAGGTGGTCGAGCGGGCCCCGACGGAGGAGCTGTTCTCGCGGCCGCTCCACCCCTACACCCAAGCTCTCCTCTCCGCCATCCCAATCCCTGACCCGGACCTCAAGCGCGAGCGGATCGTGCTCAAGGGCGACGTGCCGAGCCCGGCCGCGCCGCCGTCGGGCTGCCGGTTCCACACCCGGTGCCCGGCGGTGATGCCGATCTGTTCGACCCTGGAGCCGGTGACGATCCAGGTCCGCCCCGGGCATTTCGTCGCGTGCCATCTCTACCCGGCCCCCTCCGCGACCCCGGAGGGGGCGGCGGCCGTCCCCTCCTCCCCTCCGCCGCTCACTGCCGCGTAGGCCAGCGACCGATGGCGTCGCCGAAGGACGCTGCGGCCGTCGGCCGCGACCGTCCGCTCGAACCGGACGAGGAGGCGGCACTCCTCGTCCAAGTCGACCGGGCCGACGCCGAGAAACGGCGGGCGCTCTCCGAACCGGGCGCGAGCTGGCACGACTGGTTCTACTACTCCGCGGCCAAGTGGTGGATCCTCTTGGCCTTCTTCATCGTCGACACCTGGGTCGTCGTCGGTTGGCTCGAGACGGGGGTCGCCATCGCCGCCGTGCCGTCGCTCATCGCGGCGGTCTACCTCGAGGCCTTGGCCTACCAGGTGCTCTGGCACCGGCCCATGGAGTCGCCGAGGGAGTTCCGTCGCTCCGTGTTCCGGCTGGTGTACTGCGGCCGCTGGACCCCGGAGGCCGAACGCCTGCGTCGCGGGGAGGCGGCGGGGTTCCCTGAAGAAGGCCCGAGCCCGGAAGAGTTCCTCTGAGCCGGCGCGGGTCCCCTAAATACGGAGGCGTGCTCGGGGCGGACGTGGTCCGTCCCGCCGTGCCGCTACGGCTCGCGCCGTCGCTCCTCAGCGCGGATTTTGGCGCGATCGGAGAGGCGGTCCGGGCCGCGGAAGCCGCGGGCGCGGACGCGTTCCACTTGGACGTCATGGACGGACATTTCGTCCCGAACATCTCGTTCGGGCCGGCGATGGTCGCGGCGGTGCGCGCGCGGACGCGCCGACCCCTCGACATCCACCTCATGATCGAGGACCCCCTGCGATACGTCGAGGCGTTCCAGAAGGCGGGCGGCGATACGCTCGTCTTTCACGTCGAGGCGCGCGCGGACCCCGAGGAGGTCGTACGTCGGGTCCACGCGCTCGGCGTGAAGGTGGGCGCCGCCATCCGACCCGACACCCCGTTCTCGGCGGTCGCCCCGCTGGCGCCGAAGCTCGACCAGATCCTCGTGATGAGCGTCCACCCCGGTTTCTCGGGCCAGAAGTTCATCCCCGAGGCGCTCCCGAAGGTCCGGGCCGCTCGCGCTCGCCTCGAGGAGCTCGGCTCGGCAGCCGACATCTCGATCGACGGAGGCGTGACGGTGAAGACGGCGCCGGACGCCGCGGAGGCCGGGGCGACGTTCTTCGTCTGCGGCAACTCGGTGTTCACCGGAGGCTCGGTGGCCGACAACCTCGCCGAGCTCCGGGCCGCGGTCGACGGAGGCGCGCGACGTGCGGTTCGATGAGCTCGCCGGCGCCTATGAGCGACTCGAGGCGACCCCGAAGCGCCTCGAGATGCGGACGATCCTGGCGGAGCTCATCCGCCCGCTGAAGCCGCCGGAGCTCCCCCGCGTCCTCTACCTGTCGCAGGGACTTCTCCGGCCCGAGTACGAAGGGGTCGAGCTCGGCGTCGCCGATTCGCTCGCGCGACGGGCGGTCGCCGCCGCGACCGGGGTCGAGGAGGAGACGGTCCGCCGCCGGGCCAAGGAGTCGGGCGACCTCGGCCTCACGACGTTCGAGCTGCTCACGGCGCAGCGACGCCTCACGACCGAAGAGTCGCTCACGGTCGCGAGGGTCTACGCGGACCTGGAGCGGATCGCGAAAGCCTCCGGTCCGGGCTCCCAGGAACAGAAGGTCCAGCTGCTCACGAACCTCCTCGGGATCGCCTCGCCGCTCGAGGGAAAGTACCTCGTCCGGTTCGTTCTCGGAACCCTCCGGGTCGGCGTCCGGGAGATGACGATCCTGGACGCGCTCGCGGAAGCGTTCGCCGAGGGGTCGAAGGAGGCCCGGGCCCAGATCGAGGCAGCGTTCAATCTCTCGAGCGACCTGGGGCTGGTCGCTTCCGCCCTCGAGGAAGGAGGGGTGGCGGCGTTGGGACGAATCTCCCTCGAGGTCGGCCGGCCGGTACGCCCGATGCTGGCCGAACGCGAACCGACCCTGAAGGACGTGCTCGAGCGGCTCGAGGGACGCGCGGCGCTAGAGTACAAGTATGATGGTCTCCGCGTCCAGGCGCACATCCCACGAAGCGGGGTCCCGCGCCTCTTCTCGCGACGGCTCGAGGAGATCGGCGCTCAGTTCCCCGAACTCATCGCCGAGCTCCCGAAGGCGATCCGCCGGACGCCGGCGATCGTCGAGGGGGAGTGCGTCCCGATCGACCTCGAGACGGATGAGATCCAGCCGTTCCAAGAGGTCTCCCGCCGGCGGGGTCGCAAGCACGACTTAGAACGGGTCCAGGCCGAGGTTCCGGTCGCCCTGTTTCTCTTCGACGTGCTGCTCGCGGACGGCGAGCCGTCGTACGGGGAGGACTTTCCGGCACGGCGGAAGCTCCTGGAATCGATCTTGAAGCCGACGGACCGGGTCCGTCTCGCCACCCAAGAGGTCGTCAGCTCGGTCGAAGAGGCGACCCGGTTCCTCGACCGCGCGGTCGCGGGCGGCGCGGAAGGGGTGATGGCGAAGTCGCTGAGCCCCGGGAGTGTCTACCGGGCCGGCGCTCGCGGCTACTGGTGGATCAAGTACAAGCGGGACTACACGGCGGGCCTGACCGATTCGATCGACGGGGTCGTGGTCGGAGGATTCCTCGGCCGGGGACGGCGCGCCGGACGGTTCGGCGCCTTCCTGCTCGCCGTCTACGACCCGAAGAAGGACCGCTTCGAATCGTTCACGAAGGTGGGGACGGGCTTCGACGACGCGGCGCTCGCGGAGATGCCGAAGCGGCTCGCCCACTTCGAGACGGAAGAGCAGCCGAAGGAGGTCGACACCGGGGTCCCGCCGGACCGATGGTTCCGCCCCGGGCTGGTCCTCGAGGTTCGCGGGGCCGAGCTCACGCTGAGTCCGGTTCACCGCGCCGCCATGGGGGCCGTTCGTCCGGAGGTGGGCCTCGCGCTGCGGTTCCCCCGATTCACGGGGAGGTACCGGGACGACCGGAGACCGACCGACGCAACCACTTCCCACGAACTTCTCGAGATGTACCGTAGCCAGGTCCGCCAGAGCTCGGCCCGTCCCGAGGAGACGGAAGAGTCGCGGTGACCCCGGGTCGAGGAGCGGTAGACCGTCCGTTGGACCGCCTACGCCTGCGCCCAAAGACATAAGAAGGCACGGACGCGTCGCCGAGGGACGGGAACGGGCCATGCTGGTCGAGATGACCGAACTCCTGGGGCGCCAGATCTACACTCCTGACGGACGATTGCTGGGCGAGGTCGACAACGTGGTGGTCGACGTCGAGTCGGCAAAGATCGACGGGCTCTACATCGACGAATCGAGCCCGATGTTAGTTGAGGATTCCCGCCCCACCAACGTCCCCTACCGCTGGGTCTCGGCGGTCAACGACGTCGTCCTCCTCAAGTACTTCCCGCGGCGCATCTCGGTCAAGAAGGCCCCGCGTGCCGCGGAAGAGGAAACCGAAGAGGCGACCCCTGCGCGGTAGGCGGCGCGGGGATAGCCAAGCCCGGTAACGGCGCAGGACTTAAAGGCCGTCCAACGGCGAAGAGATCCTGTCGCGCTAGGCGTTCGCCGGTTCAAATCCGGCTCCCCGCATCGCCTCCCAGAGCGGCCCGAGGTCATCTCGCATCGTGAGTGATCGTCGACCCACCCAGTGATCTCGGTCCCCCGATGCGAGAGCGTCATCCGCGCTCGAGTCTAGCGGAGGTCCGTGCGACGATCGGAACTCATCGGCAAGCTCGCTCGTATCCCATCCTTCCCCCGGCCCTCGGCAAGGCTCGAACAGGTCGCCACCTCACCGGAGGCGGCGGCGGAACTACTGTTCACCGCGGAGCGGCTGGACGGGCTGGGCGGTCGCTCGGTCGTGGACTTGGGGGCCGGGACCGGCCGTCTCGCCATCGGGGCCGCCCTCTTGGGTGCGGACCCCGTCGTGGGGGTCGAGGTCGACCCGGGGGCGGCGGAGAGTGCCCGGGCCGCGGCAGTAACGCTCGGCGTCGAGGTCGAGTTGGTTGTCGGGGAGGTCTCCGAATTCGACCGGGCCGCTGACCTTGTGATGATGAACCCGCCGTTCGGTGCCCAGCGGCGTCACGCCGACCGCCCATTCTTCGCCGCCGCGTTCCGCCTCGCCCGACGGAGCATCTACTCCTTCGCGCTCGAAGAATCCCGAACCTTTATAGCGCGACACGCGGTCGCACACGGCGCCCACGTCCTCGAGACGCGGCCGGTCCGCTGGGAGCTGGAACGGACGTTCCCACACCATCGGCGCGACCGGGTCGGTCTGGCGGTGGACCTCTGGGCGATCAGCACCGGAACCCGAAGATGACCGAACCCGAGCTCCCCAAACTCGTCCTTCCCGGCGATTACCTAGGCGCGGCCGAAGAGTTCCTCCCGGGCCGCGGCACCTACGAGGACCGGGGCCGCATCTACGCCTCGATCCTGGGGACCCCCAAGGTCGACCCCCGAGACCGCAGCGTCCACGTCGAGCCCCGGAACTCGATCCCGACGATCGAGGAAGGCGACCTGGTCTACGCCCGCGTCGACGAGATCAAGACCGCGATGGCGGTCTGCACGATCATCGGCACGACGACCAGTCGACGCACCGTCCCCGGCGAGCCGGAGGCGACCGTTCATATCTCGAAGGCGAAGGAGGGGTACACCGAGTCGCTGAGCGGCGAGTTCGCGGTCGGCGACATCCTGCTCGCCCGGGTGCTGCAAGCACGTCCGTCCATCAAGCTCTCGACCGCCGCCGGCCCGCTCGGTGTCGTCTCGGCCCGCTGCCAGCTCTGCCATGCGCTCCTTTCCCTCGGGGCCAAGGAGCTCGTCTGCCCCCGGTGTGGGCACCACGAACGGAGGAAACTCGCCCACGGACCGCGGCCCGACCTCTCGGGGCGCCATGAACCCGGCGCCGTCTGACGAGGAACGGCGCCTCGCCCGCCTCGTCCGCGCGCACGACCGCTGGCGAGGACGCGAGGTCTTCAACCTCCTCCCGAGCGAGAACGCCCTCTCGCCGGTCGCGCGACGCTATCTCGGGAGCGACCTCGCCGGGCGCTACACGCTCCCGGTCACGACCACCTTCGAGGGCGAATCGCTCGACAACAGCTACACGGGGACCCGGTACACCGACCAGGTCGAGACGCTCGCCAACGCCGCGGCCGCGCGGCTGTTCCGGGCGAAGTTCGCGACGACCCGGCCGCTGTCGGGGCACATCGCGGCCCTCTCGGCGCTCGTTCCCTTGCTCCCTCCGAAATCTCGCATCCTCGCGATCCAGCCGAACGAGGGAGGCTACGACGGCTACGCCCCCGGGTACATCCCGGCGGTCTTCGGCTACACCGTGCGACCGCTCCCGGCCGACGGGCCTGGGCACTCGGTCCGCGTCGACCTCGCCGTCGATACGGTCCGTCGCGAGCGCCCGAACGCGGTCGTTCTCGGTCAGAGTTTCTTCCTGTTCCCCTACCCCCTCCGGGCCATCGCGGAGGCAGCGCACGAGATCGGGGCCCTCGTCTTCTACGACGCCTCCCACGTGCTGGGATTGATCGCCGGCGGAGAGTTCCAGGACCCGCTGCGCGAGGGCGCGGACATCCTGTACGGGAGCACGCACAAGTCCTTCCCCGGACCCCAGGGCGGCCTCCTGCTGACCGACCGTGAGGACCTCTTCCAGCAGATCGACCCGGCGCTCGTCTGGAGGGTTTTCGATAACGCCCATTGGAACCGGATCGCCGGACTCGCCCAGACCCTTCTCGAGCTGGAGCGGTGCGCGCCGGAGTACGCGAAGACCACCGTCGAGAACGCTCAGGCCCTCGGGCGGGCGCTGGCGGGCCTGGGGCTCCCGCTGGCCGCGGAGGCGGAAGGGTTCACGCGGTCCCACCAACTGCACCTCGACCGCGCCCGACTCCGGGAGAAGTTCGACCTGGGCACCGGTGCCCTCGCCCGGCGCCTCGAACGGCAGCGGCTTCTTATCGACCTCGTGGGCCGGGTCGGCACCGCCGAGGCCGCGCGATTGGGGCTCACGCCGGCCGACATGCCGCGGCTCGCCGACCTGCTGGTTCGAGGCGGGGTACGTTCCGAACGGGTGGGCCGGGAAGTCCTGGAGTGGAGACGGACGTTTACCGCCCTTCGCTTCGCGTGACCTTCCCCTTCCGACCGTAGCTCGCCCGAGCGATGCGCTCATTCGCCGGAGGGTCTGGCGGGGTCGATGGCCTCTCCCGTCGCGCTCACCGGAACTCCCGGAACCGGAAAGAGCGCCGTTGCCCGGCACCTCGGTCCCCGGATGCGGTCGGTCGAGGTGGGAACCCTCGCGCTTCGCCTCGGGGCCGGCCAACGGAAAGCGAGAGGGGTCGAGGTCGACCTGGGCCGGCTACAGTCCGCGCTTCGGCGACCCCACGCCTGGAACGGGGTGGACCTCGTGGTCGGCCACCTCTCTCATCTCCTTCCCCTCCGAGACGTCATCGTCCTCCGATGCCGGCCCGATGAGCTCGCCCGGAGGCTCGCGAAGCGCCGTCGCGGTACGCGGCTCGAACGGCAGGAGAACGTGATCGCGGAGGCGACCGACGTGGTCCTCTTCGAAGCGGTTCTCCGGGGCGGCCGTGTTTGGGAAATCGATACGACCGGGCGGTCCATCGCGGACATCGCGCGCGAGGTGGTGGCCCGCGTCCGCCACCGGGGCCGCTCCCGATACGGCCGGGTCGATTGGTTGAGGGACCGGAGGGTCACCGAGCATCTTTTGGACCGCGAGCGGTAACGCCCGCGATGGTTCTGGAAGGCTACCGGGCCCGGGTGGCACCGTACGTGGCCCGGGTCTCGCGACCGTTCCTTTCCTGGTCTCCGAACTCCCTGAGCGTGCTTGCCCTTTCGCTCGCCGGAGCCGGCGCGGTCCTCGCGGCCCTCGTCCGCTGGACGACCCCGCTCCTGTTCCTCCCCGTCGCGGTACTGATCTTCTTCTCCGGAATGTTCGATGTCATCGACGGCGAGGTGGCCCGGTCGACGGGTCGGACGAGCCGGCGGGGGGACTTCCTCGACCACGTCTTCGACCGGTACGCCGACGTCTTCCTGGTCCTCGGGATCGCCGTTTCAGGGTTCGCGAACCCCATCCTGGCGTTGCTCGCGCTCGTGAGCCTCCTCCTCACGAGCTACATGGGGACGCAGGCCCAGGCCCTGGGGCAAGGCCGGCTCTACTCCGGGCTCCTCTCTCGGGCCGACCGGCTGGTGGTGCTCGCCCTCGCGACGTTCCTCGAGTTCGACTGGTCGCTCCCGTGGCCCTGGGCGCCCTCGATGCCGTGGCAGCGGTTTGCGCTCGGCGGCGTCGGCTTCACCGTGATCGACGTGGCGCTCCTCTACTTCGTCATCGCGGGGCAGTGGACCGCGGTCGCTCGGGCGCTACGGGTCTACCGGGCGCTCCCGCCGGGGTAGACGCGCCCCCGCCCTCCCCTTCTCGCTCGACCACGTTCCCCCCTCGCCACCGGTAGTACTGGAGCGGGTGCCGGAGCGCCTCGTCAAAGCAGCGCGGGTCACGGCCCCGGGACAGGAGGTCGGGGGCCTCCGGGTCACCGTCCCGGGCGCAGAGACCGTGGCTCCGCAGGGTATCGCACTCGGGCGGCTCGTAGCCCCGGCCCCCGTCCCGCAGCGTGATGTGCTCGACCTGGTAGCGAGTAATCGACTCGTCAAAGTCGGGAGCGCCGCGGTAGGCGTCCACGATCGTCTCCGCGTCGGCGCCGACGCGGTGGAGGAACGCCGCGAGGCAGAATCGTCCGGCGTGGGAGAGGTTCTCCCCCTTCTCGAGGGTCCGGGTCATCTTGCGGATGCAGGGAGGGAAGAGCTCGGGCCGGAGCGTTCCGGCACCCACGCCGACGCGGGCGACGGGGGCCGGAGTCCGGCGCTCGAGCTCCGCGAACAGATCCGCTTCGCGGGAGCGAACGAGCTTGACCACGTCCTCGGCGAGCGGCACCGGCTGGGCGAGCCGAAGCCGTACCGCCTCCTGGAGGAGGCGGGCGGCCCGGCCCGGAGCGAGCTCGACCCAGCCGCGCCGGACGGCCTGCTGGGAGAGCCGGAACGGTGCTTCCCGGATCGGGACCGAGAGGCGGACGAAGTCGGTGAGCGGGAGCGCCACCGCCCCGTCCCGCGTCTCGAGCGAGTAGCCGAGACGGCTCGCGACCTCGGACAGCTCCTCGACCGCCACCCCCTCAAGACGCCCGTAGCTCCGCTTCGCCTCCGCGACGGCCCAGCGACGGAGGGCCGCGGGCGTCGGACCCGCGGCCAGGACGATGCGTGCGAACAGGAACGACAGGAAACGGACGGCCGGGTCGGCGACCGCGAGCTCGCGGACCTCCTGGGTCGCGCGCGGGTCGTCCGCGGCCGCGAGCGCGCGGGCGCGTCCGATCGACCGGGCCGTCGCGTACGCCGTCTCCTCGAGGAGGGACCGAACGGAGACGGGCTCGCCCCCCAGGAGCGCCTCCGCCCCCGGGAGGAACGGGTACTCCGCGAAGAGCGAGCGGGCGTCTAGAGGAGCCGAGGTACGACGAACTGCCATGCGAGTAGGATGAGGACCAGGACCGAGGAGACGGCGACCGCGCGCCCGGCGAAGGCTTCGACCCGGGCCTCCGACCAGCCCCGCTTCACCCGGGAGGCGAGGGTCGCGGCGTAGTCGCGGAAGAGGAGGCCCCCGTCCAGCGGGAAGAGGGGGAGTGCGTTCGAGATGCCGAGCAGGAGGTTCATCCAGGCGAGCCAGTAGAGCAGGTTCACTCCGATCCAGAACCACGTCGGGTCGGCGTGAGCGAACGGGCCGGTGAGGTGGAAGTAGCCCGCGGTCGACCCGCTCACCGGTTCCAGGCCGGCGAGCGGGAGGACGATCCAGTCGACCGCCCCGGTCGCGGGCCCAAAGCTGCTGCCGAGTGGCCAGACGAGGGTCTGCTTGAGCTCCGCCGGCGTGAGCGCGGCGGGGGCGACCCCGAGGAAACCGCGGCCCGCCACCGTCGGGCTGGGGGCGAGTTTCACGGGCACCGTGACCGTTGTCCCGGTGGATGCGACGTAGAAGCTCACGTTCACCGTCTCGTTCGGGACGGTCTTCGACATCACCGACTCGAAGGTGGAGGCGGAGGTGATCTCGGTCCCGTTGATGACCGTGATGATGTCGCCGGAAGCGATGCTGGCGTTCGCCGCCGGCGAGTTCGACTGGACATAGGCGACTCCGACACCGTTCGCGTTGGGCGCGATCGACCCCGCGATGATGAGCGAGAGGACCGCGAAGAAGATGACCGTCAGGACGAAGTTGGCGAGGACACCCGCCGCCGCGACGCGGTCGCGGCGTCGCCGTGGCGCCGCCATCATCTCCTCCTCGTTCTGCTCGACGAAGGCGCCGACCGGGACGACGCACCAGAGGATTCCGAGGCTCTTCACCCCGATCTTCTGCGACCGCGCGACGATGCCGTGCCAGAGCTCGTGGACGACGATGCCGACCACCAGCGCCACGATGCCGTAGCCGATCGGGATGATCGGATTGATGCCGGGAAGGCCGAGCGCCTCCTGCGGGCTCGGCGCCTGCGAGGGGGAGATCCGCAGCGAGACGACCGCGCCCAGGAGCAGGAGCACGACGATCGCGGCCATCGCGATGATCGAGAGGAAAATGCCGACGTCCGCCGCCACCGCCCAGAACCGGCGGAAACGGCCCCACCGGTCGAGCGCGGACCGGCCCCGCGTCGTCTTGATCATGAGGGCCGGGCCGAAGAACGAGAAGGTCCGGTCGGGGCCGATGTAGCCTCCGAGGTAGAGAGCGTAGACGATGACGATGTAGGCCGCGACGACGAGCCCGGCGATCTCGTAACCGAAGTACGGGTTCACCGTCGTCCCCTCCGACCAGTCCGGCTCCGGGTTAAGAACTCTTGCGAGGGGGACCGCTCCTCCCTGCAAAGAGGGATATGGGGCACGCCGACTCTCTCTGGCACAGACAATCCATGACGGGTCGATGGCCGGGTGGAACGATCGTCTGGATGGTCGTTGTCGCGGTCGCTCTTCCGGCGGTCGCCTCCGCTGTCCCTACCTCCGCATCCACCGTCGTGACCCTCGGGTCCCCTCCAGCCCCGTCTCCTCTGGCCCAGCTCCCGATGACCGCTATCGCGGCGCGAGCGGTCGAAGTCGCCCCGGCATTCGACCCACCGACCGGGACCGCGATGCTCGGAGCTCTCCCGCCGGGACAATCGATCTCGGTCGTGGTCGGCCTACCGATTCGCGACCCCTCGGGCCTTACGGGGCGACTCACAGCCGAGTACATCCCGGGGAACCCGCTCTCGGGGAAGTTCCTTTCTTCGACCGAGCTTGCCGCCCAGTACGGCCCCTCGGCCGAGACCGTAGCGGCCGCCGAGGCGTACTTCGGGTCTCTCGGGTTGTCGGCCACCGTCAGCCCGGACCACCTTCTCCTTTCCGTCGCCGGCCCGAGCGCAGCGGTCGCGAAGGCGTTCGGTACCACGTTTGATGCGTACCGCGAGCCGTCGGGAGAGATGGTCTTCAGCCATCCGACCGCCGCGGTCCTGCCGGCGGATCTCGCGGTTTCGGGAGTGCTCGGGCTCGGCGACGTGACGGAGCTGCACCCCGCGGCGGGCCTCGCGAGGCTGGCCCCCGTCTCCGGCTCGGTGTCGAACTGTTCCGGCGGGTCCACCTTCGCCCCCTGCGACCTCCAGGGAGCCTACAACATGACGCCGCTCCTCGCGAACGGCACGACGGGCGCGGGCGAACGGATCGCCGTGGTGGACGCCTACTCGAGCGGCGAACCTCAGCCGACGCTCTCGAGCGACCTCGCAACGTTCGCGTCCGATAACAATCTCACGCTCGGGCCGACCGAGTTCGTCTACCCCGACCCGACCTCGCTTAACCTGAACAAGAGCGGGACGAACACCGCCTGGTCCCTCGAGGATGCCCTCGACCTCGAGTGGTCCCACGCCACCGCGCCCGGCGCGACCGTCGAGATGACGTTCTCCCCGGACGCGAGCGAGGGAATCTACGCCGCGGTCGACTGGCTCGTGGGCCACCAGGCGGCGAACGTGATCTCGATGAGCTGGGGCGAACCGGACGTCGGGATCTTCAACGCCTACTCGACCCCCTGCTCGTACGCCTGCAACGCTTCGAGCGATGGCTCCTACGGACTCCTCGACCCCGTCCTCGAGTTCGCTGCCGCCGAGGGGATCAGCCTCTTTGCGGCCAGCGGGGACTGTGGCGCGTCCGACGGAACCTCCGGGCTCGCGACCAACTTCCCGGCGTCCGACCCCTACGTCACCGGGGTGGGCGGAACGGTCCTCACGGTGGGGACCGGGGCGAAGTGGGCCGGAGAGGTCGCCTGGAGCGGAAACTCGTCGGGGGCGGTGCAGCCGGGTTGCCTGAACCAGGGAGGCTCGGGGGGCGGATATTCCCCCTATTCCCGCCCCTGGTGGCAGACCGGATTACCTTCGACTCCCGAATTGCGGGGGGTACCGGACGTCTCGCTGGACGCGGGCTCCGCGGTCGGGGTCGTCCTCGGCGGCTCGACGGTCCTCGTCTTCGGGACGTCGATCGGGACACCCTTCTGGGCGGCTATCGCGGCGCTCGCGGACCAGTATCATGGGGCCCCTCTCGGCTTCCTCGACCCCGGCCTCTACTTCGCCGCGGCGCACGACTACTCGACCGATTTCCACGACATCACCTCCGGATGGAACGGCTATTCCGCAGGGCCCGGTTGGGACCCGGTCACTGGGCTCGGCTCTCCCAACCTCGTCCGGCTCGTTCCGGACCTGAGCGTAGGGGCTCCACGCACCACGTCGTGGCCGTCGGTCTTCCTCTATGCTTCCCCGCGGTTCGGCCCGTCGCCGCTCCTCGTCGACTTCCACGTGGTGGCCTCGGGAGGGACCGGGCATTACCCGTTGGTCGGAGTGACGTTCGGCGACGGGAACGCGTCCACCTCCTCGGGGAACGATTCGTTCTCGCATTACTACCCGCGCGCGGGCGTCTACTCGGCGTTCGCCTACGCCGTCGACTCGGGGGCCAACATCTCGGTGTCCGCCCCGATCGCAATCGTGGTGGGCGGCGGACACCAGCTCTCGCTGACGCTCTCCGCATCCAACACGACCCCCTCGCTGGGCGCGCCGGTCACGTTCTCACTGACCGCGGCCGGAGGCACGCCGCCCTACTCCTACACGCTCAGCTTCGGGGACGAGACCTACCTCCTCAACACCTCCGAAACGTCGGTCTCGCACGTCTACGGCGCCGCCGGTAGTTTCTGCGCGGCGGCGACGGTCGAGGATTCGGCGGCTCCCCCGAACGGCGCGCAGAGCCTTCGCCTCGCGATCGGCGTGGGCGGTGCCCCGAAGCCGACCTGCGGCAATGATTCCGTGCCGGTCGTGGTGACCCCCGTTCCGAACGTCGGACCGAGGGACGCTCCGGCCGACTTCCCGAGCCTGTTCAACTGGAGCGGCGGGGCTTCGGGGACGGGGACCGTGGCCCCGAGCCTCCAGTTCACGTCGAGTGACCCCTACCTCCACGCCTGCGGATGCGCCATCCTGCGAGAGCCCGGGAACTACACCATCGAAGGCTGGGTGAACGACAGCCTGGACCAGGGTGCGACCGGCAACACAACGGTCGAAGTGACCTCTCCGCTCGAGGGTTTCTTCACCGCTTCACCGATGTCGGGCGTCGCCCCGCTCAAGGTCCAGCTTGCCGCGCGGGTGGCGGGCGGCTATCGCGCCAACGCCAGCCTGACCCGCTGGAATCTCGGGGAGGACCAGGTCGAGACCGGCGCCTCGCTCGACATCACCTACTCTTCGCCGGGAGAGTACCTCGTGACCGGCCAGATCTCCGACCAAGCCCACGGCAATACGAGCGAAGGGTTCCTCATCGACGTGCTCCCGGCCCAGGGCCCGGAGCCGGTCGGTGTCAGCGGTGCGATCGAACCCGCGGTGAACATCTCTTCCGGTTCGGTCGTCCAGTTCACCGGTAGCCCGGTCGGTCCCGGGACCTCGGGACCAAACGTCTCCCTCCGGTGGTCGTTCGAGAACGGCGAGAGCGCATGGGGGCCGTCGGTGAACCAAACATTCCTCGGTCCCCTCCCCCCCGCCTCGTCCGACACCTACCGCGCCTCGGTCGCCGTGACCCTCTTCGATGCCGAGCGGCTCGCTCAAGTGAACTTCTCCTTGCCCTCATTCTACGCGATCGAGCCGGGCGGATTCCTCGACCGCGCCTCCGCCATCTTCGTGGGCGGCACCGTTTCGCCCACGATGGGGATCGTGCCGCTGCCGGTCACTGCGACCGGTGGCGCGTCCGGTCCGGGCGGCAGCACGCTCACCTGGCGGTTCGGCGATGGCGGATCCGAGCCGGGCACCCACGTCTCGCACGTCTACGCTGTCCCGGGGTCTTACACCGTCCAACCGACCGTGACCGACCCGTTCGGCGACACCGGTTGGGTCGACCTTGGCGTGGTGGTGAACAGCACCGTCACGGTCTTCGGAGGGCCATCGCCCGCTTCCGGCCCCCCTCCGCTCGCCGTCCACTTCTCCGTGTCGGCGCAGGAGGGCGCGGGTCCCCCGTACACCTACGAGTGGACCCTGCCGAACGGCACCCGCCTCAACGGAACCCAGTTCAACGTGACGTTCACCGATTTCGGCCGGTACTCGGCGACCGTCAGCGTGACCGACCGGGCGGGACATGCCACCAACCGGACCTTTTGGGTGACGGTCGAAGCCCCGGGGGTCCTCACCTCTCCCGAGATCCTGGGGGTCGGCGTGCTGACAGGGGGCCTCCTGGCCGCCGTGGTCGTCCTGGCCGGCGGTGGGGGACGTCGACCGCTCAGCCCTTCACCACGCCCAGCGGGACCAGCCGGGCGACGCGACGCGTGAGGCCCGCGCCCTCGGCCACTCGGACGACCTCTTCGACGTCCTTGTAGGCGCCCGGCGCCTCCTCGGTGACCCCCTCACGGGAAGCGGAACGCACGACGA
Organism: Thermoplasmata archaeon; assembly: GCA_035625085.1. Taxonomy (GTDB): domain Archaea; phylum Thermoplasmatota; class Thermoplasmata; order Lutacidiplasmatales; family UBA184; genus Lutacidiplasma. The sequence goes on along the minus strand of DASPQG010000014.1, from coordinate 21,117 downwards.
TTCCCTGCTCCGAGAGGCGGTGGGTGACCTCGTCGTACCGGAACGCCCGGACCGCCGCGTGACGGCTCAAGCGCCGCCCCGCGCCGTGGCAGGAGGAGCCGAACGACCGCTCCATCGAGGTCGGGAGGCCCGCGAGCAGGTAGCTCGCCGTTCCCATGTCGCCCGGGATGAGCACCGGCTGGCCGAACGGGCGGTAGGGGGCGGGGACCTCTTCGCGGCCAGCGGGGAACGCCCGGGTGGCCCCCTTGCGGTGGACGAGCACCTTCTTCGAGCCCTCCTCCACCCGGTGCTCTTCGACCTTCGCGATGTTGTGCGCGATGTCGTAGAGGACCGCGAGGTCGAGCGCCTCGGCCGGCCGTTCGAAGACGGACGAGAAGGCGCGACGGATCCCGTCGGTGATCATCTGGCGGTTCGCCCAGGCGAAGTTCGCCGCGGCCCCCATGGCGCCCAGGTACCGCTGCCCGTCGTCCGAGGCGATCGGCGCGCAGGAGAGCTGACGGTCGACCAACGTCACGCCCTCGCGCGCGAGGCGCCGGTCCATCCGCTGGATGAAGTCGGTCGCGACCTGGTGACCGAGGCCCCTCGAGCCGGTGTGGAGCATCACGACCACCTGCCCGGTGGTGAGCCCGAGGGCGTTCGCGAACTCCGGGTCGAAGACCTGGTCGACCGACTGCACCTCGAGGAAGTGGTTCCCCGAGCCGAGCGTCCCGAGCTGCCGTGTGCCGCGCTTCCGCGCGGCGTCCGAGACCTCGGAAGGCTGAGCGGTCGCGAGGCGCCCCTCCTCCTCCTGGAACGCGAGGTCCTCGGAGCGGCCGTAACCAGCCTCCACCGCCCAGCGGGCGCCGTCCGAGAGGACCCCCTCGAAGTCCCCCGGCGATAGCGACCGCCCGCCGTGCGACCCGACCCCGCTCGGGACCTCGCGGTAGAGCCGGTCCATCAGCGCGAGCAGGCGCGGCCGGACCTCCTCGGCGGTGAGGGACGTCCGAAGGAGGCGCACGCCGCAGTTGATGTCGTAGCCGATGCCCCCGGGTGAGACGACGCCCTCCGAGAGGCCGAAAGCGGCGACCCCGCCGACGGGAAAGCCGTAGCCGAAGTGGATGTCGGGCATCGCGAGCGCGTGGCTCTCGATCCCCGGGAGGGTCGCCACGTTCGCCAGCTGGCCCACGGAGGGGTCCCCTTCGACGCCGTGCAGGAGCGCCGCGTCCGCGAACAGCACCCCGGGGACTCGCATGCCGACCTCGGGGTCGGGGGCGATCTGGTAGGTGAACTCGTCCAGCTGGACGAGCGGAGGAATCTTCGTCACGACCTCCGCCTACCTTCCTTCCGTATTAGAGGGATGGCCGGTCGGCCCCGCGAGGGACCGGGGGTCAGGACAAACCGACAAGTAGGGGCCGACCGCTGACAAGGCCACGGAACCGGCCATGATGGTGCGGACGCTCCTGTCGCTCATCAACCTCGGCGTCATCGCCGCCGCGGTCGCGATCTGGCTCGCGTTCCCGCAGTACGCGGGGGTGGCCGTCTACGGCCTCCTCGGCTGGATGCTGCTCACGTTCATCGTGATGTACTCGCCGTGGGGGAACCGGCCGGTCTCCTCTTCCTCGAACGGAGCGGCCGCCCCCAGCACGGCTTCCTTCGGCGCCTTGCCGGCATCCGCTCCTTTGCCGTCCGCTCCCCCCACAACGGGTTCGACCCCGGCCATCGACTTCTGCGTGTTCTGTGGCACGACCCTACCGGCAGGGGCGAACCGCTGCCCGGCCTGCGGGCACCCGGTCGTCGGGCTCTGATCGCCGCCGGATCAAAGCGCGTGGACCGGTTGGCGCAGGATCGTCCGGACCCGGTCCGGCGCCGCGCGACGGGGGTCGCTCAGGTAGATCTCGTGGTGCTTCCCTATCGGGCGCAGTCCGCTCCGCTCGATGAACCGGCGCAGCCAGGCGATGGTGGGACCCTCGGTCGAGTACGGGCCCCGGTGGAGCACCTGGGCGGCCGACCCCTCCGTCAGGCTCCCGAGATGGATGCGGTCGATCGCCGGGAACGGGTGGCGGTGGCGGGCCCCCATTCGCGCCTCATCGACGTCGTCCCACGAGATGACCCGCGGGATCGCGAGCATCGCGGTCCATCGCCAGGTCTCCCGGGACCGGCTCACGTCGAACCGCCCGCCCTCGTCCGTCCACCAGAGGGCCTCGATCGGCAGGAGGCCGTACTCCACGCCCTTCGCCCGCTCGGCGAACTTCAGCGTGAACGCGACCGGGAAGAGGGCCTCCATCGCCTCGCGGAACTCGCCGCCGCTCGACGGGTCCCCGTGGCCGTCGATCATCAGGAAGTGCATCGTCGGGACCTCCACCAACGACGGCTCGCTCTCGGCGTCGTAGAGCGGGCGCAGCGCCTCGAAGAGGTCAGGGCCCGCACGTCCGCGGGGGGCCGGGCGTCGGGCCCCGGGCCGCCGCGTCCGACGTGCTCGGCCCGGAGGAGGGTGGTGAGCGTGGGACCGGGATTCCTCCAGGGAGGACTCCGACAACATGGGCGACCGGACCGAATAGCCGGCCGGAAGTATTAGCGCGCAGGGTGGGTTCGAGTTGACATAGCGCGGCAGAACTCCATCCGGCGCCCCACAGGGCCGCCCGGAGGACTCGCCTTCAGGCCGGCTCCAGTAGGAGCATCGGCTCCTTGGCCCGAACGTTCGAGCCCGGCTCGACCCGAAGGGCGCGGACGACGCCGTCGATGGGGGCCACCACTTCGTTCCGCATCTTCATCGCCTCAAGTACGAGAAGGACGTCGCCCTTCGCGACCCGAGCCCCTTCCTGGACCCGGACCTCGATCACTCGGCCCGGCATCGGCGGGACCACCGGGGTCCCGGTCCCCGGTGGGGGCGGAGCCGATGCCACCGCCGTGGCCGGGGCTTGGGGCCCCGGAGGAGCCGCCTTGGCCACCGTGGCTGCGGCCACGGGGCGAACGTTCCCGGAGGTGTCGACCACGACCGTCCACCGCTCCCCGTTCACGTCCACCGGTCCCGGAGGACGTTCGAACCGGTCGTACCATCCCTCGACGACCGCCCGCTCTCCGGCGACCTCGACCTCGACCCGCGTCGCCGTCCGGTCGATCACCTTCACCGGGAACCGCTGCCCGTCGATCGTGACGGCCGAGAGGTCGGCCTCGACCTCGACGACGGCGCGATTACCGGCCCGGTCGATCGTGACGCGCATCGACCCACCTCCGTTGGGACTGGAGCTGGCTCCGGCCCGCGTAGGCCCACGGGCTCACGCCGCCCGACCCGGTTCCGGTCGCTGTCGCAGAAGGGGCGGCCACCGGGGGAGGGGGCGGAGCACGAAGGGCGGCCACGACGCCGAGGGCGGCGGACGTGAGCACGTCGGACGTCAGTCCCCGCTGGGTCGCCTGCCGGTAGCTTTTGTACACCGGCGGGAACATGACGAACGAGAGCGCTTCGGCCGTGTCGGCCGCCGGTACGAGCGCCCGGACCTCCTGGACGGCGTGCTCGAGCTCGGGCGAGAGGAGGTCCGCCGGCCGACCGGTGATGGCGGGCTCCTTCGCGGTCGCCTCGGCCCGGAGCTCCGGGTCGAGGGGACCCGGCGGCGTCCCGTAGAGACCGCGGAGGTAGTCGCGGACCTCCTGGGTCATCGGGCGGTAGCGAGCCCCCGTGAGGACGTTGATGACAGCCTGGGAGCCGACGATCTGGCTGGTCGGGGTGACGAGCGGAGGATACCCCAGGTCCGCGCGGACTCGGGGGATCTCCGAGAGCACCTCGGTGAGCCGCTGGGTCGCCTCCTGCTCCGCGAGCTGGGAGAGGAGGTTCGAGAGCATCCCGCCGGGGATCTGGTGCGTGAGGATGCCCGGGTCGGTCTGCAGGGCGCGCAGGTTGAGGAGCGGGCGGTAGTGGTCGAGCACCTTGCGGAAGTACTCGGCGAGGTCGGCGAGCAGGGTGAGGTCGAGTCGCGGGTCCGTCGCCGTGCCCCGCATCGCCCCCACCAGGGTCTCCGTCGGGGGCTGGCTCGCTCCGCCGGCGAACGGGCTGATCGCGCTGTCGACGGCGGTCGCCCCGGCGTCGGCGACGGCGAGACAGGTCATGGTCGACATCCCGCTCGAGGAGTGAGTGTGCACGACGACCGGGAGCCCCACCTCGTGGACGAGGGCACGGACGAGGGCGGCGCCCTCCGTGGGCGGCATGAAGCCGCCCATGTCCTTGACGCAGAGTTCGTCCGCCCCCATCTCGGCGAGCCGGTGGCCGAGCGCGACGAACGACCCGAGCGTGTGAACGGGCGAGGTCGTGTAGCAGATGGTCGCCTGCGCACGGGCCCCGGCCTTCTTCACCGCCGCGAGGGCGGCCTCCATGTTCCTCGGGTCGTTGAGGGCGTCGAAGACTCGGAAGATGTCGACTCCCTGCCGGGCCGCCTCGCCCACAAAGGAGCGGACGACGTCGTCCGCGTAGTGCCGATACCCCACCAGGTTCTGTCCGCGGAGGAGCATCTGGAGCGGCGTCCTCGGCATCGCCCGCTTGAGCGCCCGCAGCCGCTCCCAGGGGTCTTCGCGCAGGAACCGTAGGCAGACGTCAAACGTTGCCCCACCCCAGACCTCGAGCGAACGGTAGCCGACGGCGTCCAAGCGCTCGGCGGCGGGCAGCATGTCCCGGGTCCGCATCCGGGTCGCGATCAGCGACTGGTGGCCGTCCCGAAGTACCGTCTCGGTGATCTCGACCATCCGGGGCTTAAGCCTCCTACAGCGGGATGTTCCCGTGCTTGCGGGGCGGACGGTCGTCCCGCTTCGTCGAGAGCACCTTGAGCGCCCGCAGGAAACGATCGCGCGTCTCGGCGGGGTCGATGACGTCGTCGATGTACCCCCGCTCGGCGGCGAGGTACGGGTTGAGGAACTCCTCGCGGTACCGGTCCGTGAGCCGCGCGCGGGTCGCCTCCCGCTCGGCGGGAGCGGCCTCCTCGAGCTCGCGACGGAAGAGGATGTTGACCGCGCCCTCCGCGCCCATCACGGCGATCTCGGCGGTCGGCCACGCGACGTTGAGGTCGCCTCCGAGGTGCTTCGAACACATGACGTCATACGCCCCGCCGTAGGCCTTGCGAACGATCACCGTCAGCATCGGCACGCTCGCCTCGGCGTAGGCGAACAGGAGCTTCGCCCCGTGGCGGATGATCCCTCCGTGCTCCTGAGCGATCCCGGGGAGGAACCCGGGGACGTCCACGAAGGTGAGGATGGGGAGGTTGAAGGCGTCCAAGAATCGGACGAACCGTGCGCCCTTCGTGGCGGCGTTGATGTCGAGGGTCCCCGCGAGGACGGCGGGGTTGTTCGCGACCACGCCGACCGCACCGCCCCCGAGACGCGCGAACCCGACGACGAGGTTCGACGCCCACGCGGGCTGGATCTCGAGGAACGAATCGACATCCAGCACCCGGTCCAGGACCTCGTGCACGTCGTAGGGAGCGTTGGCGTCCTCGGGAACGATGCGGGCCAGCTCGGCCCGGGCGGACTCGGACGGAGCCGCGGCCGGGGCCGCCGGCGGGTCCTCGAGGTTGTTGAGGGGAAGATACGAAAGGAGGCGACGGGCCAGCCGGATCGCCTCGACGTCGTTCGGCGCCGTGAGATGGGAGACCCCGCTCAGCTCTGCGTGGGCGGCGGCTCCTCCGAGCGCCTCCATCGTGACCTCTTCCCCGGTGACGGCCCGTACGACGTCCGGCCCGGTGATGAACATCTGGCCGGTGCCGGACGCCATGATCACGAAGTCGGTGAGCGCGGGAGAGTAGACCGCACCGCCCGCGCACGGTCCGAGAATGAGCGAAAGCTGGGGGACGACCCCGGAGAGGAGGACGTTCCGATAGAACACATCGCCGTACCCCGCGAGGCTCTGCACCCCCTCCTGGATCCGGGCCCCGCCCGAGTCGTCGAGGCCGACGATGGGGACCCCCGCTTTGCGGGCGGTCTCCATCACCTTCACGATCTTCGCCGCGTGCGCCTCCCCGAGCGCTCCGCCGAACACGGTGGCGTCCTGAGCGAAGGCACAGACCGGGCGCCCGTCGACGTCCCCCCAGCCGGTCACGACGCCGTCCCCGGGGATCCTGCGTTCGTCCAGACCGAACGTATCGATACGGTGGGTAACGAACGGGTCGAGCTCGGTGAAGGTCCCTGCGTCGAAGAACGCCTCCAGCCGTTCCCGCGCGGTAAGCTTCCCGGCGGCCTTGTGACGCTCGACGCGGTCGGCGCCGCCGCCTTCGCGGGACTTGCGCTTCAGGACCGACCAGCGGTCAAAGGCGGTGGTCACGGACTCTCCTCCACCGTGAGGTCGCCCGCCCGAACGGCAACCGGCCCTTCGGTCGACATGCACCAGAGCTCGCCTTCCTCGCCGAGCCCCTCGATCGTCCCCACCGGCCGGCCGTCGACCGACGCCCTCCGGCCGACCCCGTAGAGGCGGGCGCGGCACAGCGTCAGCAACTCCTCTGCTTCGACGGGATCCTGGATCGCTTCCGCCACGCGGCCTACCTCGCTCACCGTCAGCCCTTCGACCTCGTAAAGGCTCGGGGGCTCGCTCACGAGCTCGGAGAGGGCGACCGGCCGCGCCCGAACCTGGGACGGGGCGTCGCCGATAGGCGCCACGTTGAGCCCGACCCCGATGACGGCCGCCGTTCCGAGCGTGGGAGAGGGAACCGCGTCGACCAGCACCCCGCCGAGCTTACGCGGGGTTCCGCGAGAATCGAGAACGATGAGGTCGTTGGGCCACTTCACCCGTATCTCGATACGGAACCGGACCGCGAACGCTTCCGAGAGCCGGGCACCCAGCGCGAGCGGAAGCAGGGCCGCCCGGCGGGGCGGAAACGGAACGACCATCGATAGATAGAGCCCCCCGGGGGGCGACCACCAGATGTGGTCCGAGCGGCCGAGTCCGGCGCTCTGACGTCCGGCGACCACCACGGTCCCGGCGGGGGCACCGGCCCGCGCCAGCACCAGTGCCCGTTGCTGGGTGGACGGGAGCTCCTCGTGGTACTCGCGTCGGGTCACGAGGGTCCCCGGGGTCGCCGAGCGACCCGGCGGCTTAAGGAGTTGACTGCGGGCGGTCAGCGAATGGGCTAAACCTGAGGGTCCGTTGCCGACACGATGAGCTGCGTCGAGGGCTTGATCGAGAAGGCGGCGCGCGAAGTCGAGCCGGAGGTGAAGCAGCGCCTCCAAGGGTTCCTCGGAGGGTTCGTGCGTGCCTATCTCCCCCAGACGTGGGTGTTCCGTACGGAGGACGGTACCGCCTCCCTCCGGGTTGACCCCAGCGGAGCCGCGACGGCGATCCCGGGGGCGGCCGAATCGCCGGACGTCACGGTGGAGGTCGGCCACGACCGCCTGAAGGCGGCCCTTGAGCAGCGCGGGAAAGGCACCCGGCCCACCGGGAACTTCAAGGTGACGACCCACACCGCGAAGGGGCGGGCGGCGTTCGACCTCCTGCGGGAGCGCTTCGGCCTCTGAGGTCGCTCGGCCGAGACGCGGGAGGGAGGCTACGCGCCGAGCTCCCGCATCCTCCGGACCATCTTCACGACGGCCCGAACGGCGTTCGCCGCGTTCTCGATCCGGTCCTGGGCCTGCAGGCGGGTCTCGCCCGGGCCCGAGATCCCGAGGCCGAGCGGCTTCGAGTACTCGACCGCGAGGTCGGTCAACTTTCGCGCGGCCTGGTTCATCACGACCTCGTCGTGCTGCGTCTCCCCTTCGATGACCGCGCCGAGCGCGACCACGGCGTCGATGTCAGGTCGGTTGAACAGCGCCTTCACCGCGAGCGGGAGGTCGTAGACGCCCGGCGTCTTCACCACCGGCCCCAGCGTCGCGCCGAGGAACGCGACCTCTTCCTTCGCGCGCTCGAGCATCAGGAGCGTCACGTCATAGTTGTACTCGCTCGCGACAATCGCCACTCGGATCCCCTTCTCTCCGTCCTTTCCCTTCGGCATCGTTCTTCTCCGGAACTTCACCGGGTCCGGCGCACCGGACCCGCATCGGCAAACCCCTGGCGAAGTCCCTCGCCCGCGCGACGGGCGAGGTCTCCGGGGCGGAACAGCAACGAGTAGGCGTTCTCGGCGTGCTCCTCGGCGCGACGTCGCGCGAGCGCGTGGAGCTCGGTGGGGCCGTCGGCCTCCCCTTCGAACACGAAGCACTCGACGATCGGCTTCGCTTCGAGGACGCCGGTGAACAGGAGGCCGAGCGACGCCTCGTGCGCGCACGTCTTGTCGTACTCGGCCTTCCCGGGCATCCCGAGAGCGAGGCAGAGGTCGACCTTCTCCTCGAGGAACAGCTGGCGACAGGCGACCGGGAGGTCCTTGATCCCGGGGACGGTGCGGCGGGCGACCTTGAAGCCGGTGCCGCGGGCTTTGAGCGCCGCGAGCGCGTACCGGGCCATGTCGACCCGGGCAAAGGTCGTGTCCGCGATCCCGATGCGTTTCACGGCCCGCCCTCCCCCTTCAGCTGCGCCGCCCGTTCGAGGATTCGTTCGACCACCCGGCGCGTCGCCAGCTCGTCGTGCTTGAGCGGGCCGATCCGGACGACCCGGACCGGGACCCCGCGGCGCTCGCACTCCCGCTCGACCTCCTTCTCGTTCCAGACCTGGTCGTAGCCGAGCGCGATGATGTTCGGACGCTCCTGGACCACGGTGGCGTAGATGTCGGTCGCGCTCCCGAGGACGGCCCGGTCGACCGGCTTCAGCGCCTCGACCATCTCCCGCCGCATCGCCTCGGGGACGTACGGCTCCCGCTTGAGGCGGCGCGCCGTCTGGTCCCGCGCGACCACGACCACCAGCTCGTCCCCGAGCTTCTTCGCTTCGAGGAGGAAGTAGACGTGCCCCGGGTGCAGGAGGTCGAAGACCCCCGTGGCCATCACGCGGACGACCATGCCTTCCACGCCTCAACGATCGTCCGGCCTTCCACGAACGCCCAGCCGTGGTCCTCCGCGTACCGCCGGGCCGCGGCGGGCTCGCGGGCGCCGCCCGAGTCTCCCAGCATCTCGCAGACCGTCGCCGATTCCGAGAGCCGGGCCATGCGGGCGAGCGAGATGGCGAGTTCCGTATGGCCCTTTCGCTCGGTGACGAGCCCGGGGGCGGCGTAGAGGAGCGGGACGTGGCCGGGCGAGACGAAGGCGGCGCGGAACCGCTCGGCCAGCTCGGGGTCGCCGAGGGTCGGGGCGGCGACGGCGATCTCCCCGACCGTGCGGATCGTGAGCGCGCGGTCGTTGTCGGGGACGCCGGTGAAGTTGTCGCGGTGGTTGATGGTGATCCCGAAGGAGCTGCGCCGGTCGTACCGGGGGCGCTCCAGGAGACCGGCCGCCCCGGCGAAGGCGCGGGCGCCGAGGCCGAGGAGCTCCGAGTAGAACGGAAGGTCGAGGCGCCGGCGCAGCTCGTCCGGGATGGCCGTGCAGATGAGGCCGCCCGCGTCCTTCCGCGCGAGCCGGATCAGCTCGGGGGTCGCCTTCTCGGAAAGGAAGACCAGGTCGGTCTCCCCCTCACGGTCGGCGGCGTCGTAGATCAGGATCGGTTCCCCGATCGCGAGCGACCGGGCCGCCGGTGAAAGGCCCTCCGGAAGCCCGGTCGGCGACGCTCTCGCGAGCATCGCTCGAAGGAGCGGAGGCGAGAGTATAAGGAAAGCGTAACTACTCAAAAAAGGGTTGATAGCCCGAAAGGAGAGGAGAGACGCGGAACGTTTCGATCGTCGGACACGACCTCGAGGCGCCGACCGACGGCCGGCGTTCTTAGGAGGTGATCCATCTGCAGGTTCCCCTACAGATACCTTGTTACGACTTAGTCCCCCTTGCTGAACCGAAGTTCGAGCGACCCAGATGAGTCACCCTCACTCCGACCCAACTCGGATGACTTGACGGGCGGTGTGTGCAAAGAGCAGGGGCACATTCACCGCGGGATGTTGACCCGCGATTACTACGGAATCCATTTTCATGAGGGCGAGTTACAGCCCTCAATCCAGACTACGATGGGGTTTCAGGATTGCCTCCCCCTTTCGGGGTGGGATCCCATTGTCCCCACCTTTGTAGCGCGCGTGTTGCCCGGGAGATTCGGGGCATACGGACCTACCGTAGACCTCTCCTTCCTCAGCCTTAGCGGCAGCGATCCCCCCAGTGTGCTCTCACGATCGCTCGTGAGATTGCGACTGAGGGCGAGGGTCTCGTTCGTTATCTGACTTAACAGAACGCCTTACGGTACGAACTGACGACGGCCATGCACCACCTCTCGGAGAATCGGGCAAGGTCTTCAGCCTGGCTTTCATCCCTCCGTCGCCCCCGGTGAGTTTTCCGGCGTTGAATCCAATTGAACCGCACGCTCCTCCCGTTGCGGTGCTCTCCCGCCAATTCCTTTAAGTTTCAGTCTTGCGACCGTACTCCCCAAGCGGCAGACTTAACATCTTCACTCCGGCACTGGAAGCCCACGCAGGACCCCCAACACCAAGTCTGCAGAGTTTACACCCTAGACTACCGGGGTATCTAATCCCGTTTGCGCCCTAGGGCTTCGTCCCTCACTGTCGGATTCGTTCTAGGTGAACGCCTTCGCCACTGGTGGTCCCCCCCGGATTACAGGATTTTACCCCTACCCCGGGAGTACCTTCACCCTCTCCCGATCCCAAGCCGAGTAGTGTCTCCGGAATTCGGACCGTTGGGCGGCCCGATTTACCCGGAGATTTTCCCGGCCAGCTACGGACGCTTTAGGCTCAATAATAATGAGCACCACTCGGGCCGCGGGTATTACCGCGGCGGCTGGCACCCGTCTTACCCGGCCCTTACTTCTCGAGCTTTTTAGGCTCGAGAACAGACTACACATAGTGTAGACACTTGGAGTTCCCCCATCGTGGTTGCCCACATTGTGGAGGTTTCGCGCCTGCTGCGTCCCGTAGGACCTGGATTCGTGTCTCAGAATCCATCTCCGGGCGACTTCTCCCAAAGCCCGTACCCGTCTATGGCTAGGGGGTCCGTGAAACCCCCTACTACCTGATAGGCCGCAGACCCATCCTCGAGCCCCGAAAGATTTCGGCCTGAGAGCCTTCCATCATCTCAGACCTATCGGGTATTATCCCCAGTTTCCCGGGGTTATCCCCGTCTCGAGGGCAGATTGTCCGCGTGTTACTGAGCAGTGCGCCGAGGGCTTACCCCTCTCGACTCGCATGGCTTAAGCGAACTCCAATAGCGGTGCCCGCCGGCAGGATCAACCGGATTTGTTGGCACACGTTCTTTCGCGCGTGTGCGGGAATACTTGTGGTCGGTAACCGATCTTCGCTGACTGGCGGAATTGCTCTTTACATTCGATGAGCTGATTCGCGTACGTTACTCGTGCTTGTCTCCCCCGTCAGTCCCGAGAGTTCGCTCCCCGTCTCCAGGGAGGGGTTCTCAGGGCTCCACGCCCCCCATTGGGCCATCTGTGACGTCGCCTTGGAAGAGCACGGTTCACGTGGTCCCCGGCTCGCCGTGGCGGCGTCGCTCCGCCGCACTTCCGAAGAAGCGGGCGCAGCGGGGATTTAGAAGAGAAGCGGGGTATTTAACGGGCGCCACCGGCGGACCGGGCTGCGGCGAGCGGGGCGGTGAGCGCGAGGGGCGCGACCGATCCGCCGCGCGTCAGGGGGCCTCGGGGGGTCGCGTAGGACGGCGTCTCCGCAGCAGCACCACGGCCAATGCCACCACGGCGAGCGCGACCGCTGCGATCACCACCAGCTCGAGCTCTCCCGCGCTCAGGCCGCCTCCGCCCGATCCCGAGGGCGTCGCGGTGGTGGCGCTCACGACGTTCGAGGGGACGCCTTGGGTCGACCCGTTCCAAGCGACGACCTCGAAGTAGTAGGGCGTGGACGGAGCCAGGCCGACGACGGTGTACGCCGAGACCGTGCCGATCGACACATGCTCATGGAGCGAGGCGGCATTGGTTCCGTATTCGACGGTCAGGTTCGAGAACGTCCCGCTCCGAGGGTTGGTCCACGACAGGGTGACGTTCGCCGTGGTCGTGCCGGTGACGACCAGGTCGGTCACCCCCGCGATCCAGGTTGTCGCACTCGCGAGGTTCGAGGGTTCGGCGGCGACCGTGCCGTTGAACGCGACCACTTCGAAGTAGTAGGTGGTCGCCGGCTGAAAGGAGGAGACGTTGCAGGAGGTCTGGGTCCCCACATTGAGGTTCGAGAAGAGGGCCCCCGGGGCCGTGCCGTATTCGACGCCGAGGCTCGTGAAGGTCCCCGCGGGTGGGTTCGACCAGGCGAGATGCACGTTGGTCGAGCTCGTCGCGGCGGCGACCAGGCCCGTCGCCCCGGGGCCTAGCGTGGTGGCGCTGACGATGGTTGACGGCAGGCTTTCCGTAGAGAAGTTCCAGGCAACCACCTCGAAGTAGTACGTTCTCGCCGGTGCCAGCCCGGTGACAGTGTAGTACGAGACCGTTCCGACGGACGCGTGTTCGATCAGCGACCCCACCGCGGGTCCGTACTCCACGGTCAGGTTGGTGAACGTGCCGGCCGGCGGATTCAGCCAGGAGAGGTACACGCTCGTCGTCGTCGGCCCGGACGCGAGCAGGTCTGCAGGCCCTTGGAGTGGGGTGGTCGCGTTGATGATGTTCGAGGGCACGCTGGCGATCGAGCCGTTCCATGCGATGACCTCGAAGTAGTAGGTGGTGGACTCCCGGAGTCCGCTGACCGTATACTGACCGACCACTCCGACCGACAGCTCTTGGACGAGTCTCGAGGGGGCGGTGCCGTAATCGACCGAGATATTGGTGAACGTTCCTGCCGCTGGGTTCGTCCAGACCAGAAGGACGCTCGACGGGTTGACCCCCATCGTGTGGAGGAACGTCGGACCTTGGAACGACGTCGTGGCGTTGACGATGTTCGAGGGGACGCCCTCAACCGAGCCGTTCCACGCGACGACCGCGAAGTAGTAGCGGGTGGACGGGCGGAGTCCGTTCACGGTATACGAGGAAAGCACTCCCACCGACTGGTGGGACGACAAGGCTCCGGGAGAGGTCCCGTACTCGACGGTAAGGTTGGTGAACGTTCCCGACAGCGGGTTGCTCCAGGCGAGGGAGACGTACGAGACCCCAACTCCGGTGACCGCGAGGCCGGTCGCCTCGGGGAGGGTGGCGAACGACGACACTCCACCGCTCCCCCCGTGATAGTGAAGGTTCCAGGCCTGGACCGTGACGTAGTAGGTGGTGCTCGGGGCGAGGCCGGTGATCGTGTAGGAGTGCGCGCTCCCTAGGGCCGATGCGAACTCTGTCGGGGCGCCGCGCTGCGTTCCCCACGCCACGGTGTAATTGAGGATCGCGTCGTGGGTGAGGGGGGTCCACTCGACCGTAGCGTTCATCGCGCCGGCCGCGACGGAGGTGACGTCCGTCACCGCCGGGGCGTTGGCGTCGGCGGAGGGGTTGGAGGCAGGATACGGGAACTCGGGAAGTCCGAGCTTCCACATCCACCAGATCGTTCCGACCGCCGCGCCACCGCCGCCGTTGATCGGGCAGGGACCAGCGATGAACGAATCGCAGCCGTCCGACGTCTGGGCGATTCCGTAGGAGGCGTTGACAAACTGGCCCTCTTGGAACCACGGCAACCAAGTGTACGCTGTGCCGAAGGATGCGTGAGCGTTGTAGTTGTACGGGCTCACATTCGTCGAGTAGAGCCCGATGTGGCCGGGCACCATGTTCGTGAGCCATGAGTCATTCACGTAGCCGTTGTAGCTCATGCTCAAGTCCGGTCCGGACGCCGCCAAGGCTGGGCGGTCCGATTCCGAAACGGCCCCGATCGACACACAGGCACACGCGCCGTCCGCGTTGAGGTTCGTAACCACCAGCAGGTTCGCGAGCTTCCCATCGGGGTAAACGCTGTAGACAAGCCCGCTATTCTCGGCCTGCACCGAGAGTTCCCGGCTCGATACGTTGAACGAGACTCCGTTGACCCCGTTGACCGTGATCCCTACGGTCGTCCACTGAGCGAGGTACGTCTGCACGAGGGAGTACGCACTCGAACTCGCGACCGGACCTGTGAGCTGAAGCTGCTCGACGTAATCGCTGCTACTCCCCCCCGCCTCCACATTGATGAAACTGTTCAGGTCCGGCATCCAGTAGATATTGTTCGCTTCGAAGAACGGCAGCCCCCCGACTACGCTCTGGCCGCCCTCCCAGAGGTCGTGATCGATCATCTCCCCGCTTGAGATGACCAGAACGGCCTGGGAGTCGTTGCCATCCCAACCGGTCAGCTGTACGGCTCCGTTCTGCATGACGTCCGAAATGCTGACGCCGGTGTAGTTGTAGACGAAGACGCGGTGCGTGGTGACGTTCACCGCCTCCACCGTCACGACGCCGCTCGAGCTGTTGAACTCGCCCCAACTGTAGAGATACGAGCCATCCTGCGTGCTGAAGAGTTCGTTGGGAATCATCGCGTAGCTCGGGAACCCCTGGTAGAGCGGGGTCCAGTCGCAAATCGGATAGACGGTTCGGTTGACGAACGAGTAGAAGACGAGCACATTCGTCGTGTTGACGTAATACGCGCCGTCCTGCGTCCAGGAGAGGACGGGCGTATCGCACCCCGGTCCTCCCCCGCCGAAGTTGTCGACGTACGCGGCCAGGCAGTTGTACCCGGGCAACACGAGCGTGGCGTTGCCGTACGGCTCCAGGGGATAGACGGCGAATTCCAGTGGCGATACGTCCGGCGCCGTGAACCCCTGCACCGCCCCACCGAAACCGTGGGGAGCCAACGGCTCCGGGGAGGCATCGGGGGCAACGACCGCATAGTATCCCGATCCCGCGGCCAGGTTCAGGCCGAAGAACCCGGTGGAGTCTGTGGTGGTGGTTGCCACGAAGGTGCAGGACATCGTCGCCAACGACACGCAGGCATCGTAGACCGTGACCGTGGCTCCGCTGAGAGGCACCGTGGGCGCGTAGTTGTTGGTGTCCGCGTAGACGTAACCGGTGACCCCCGAGTACGCCGCAGGCTGCACCGCGGATGTTCCGGGCGAGCGGGTTTCTGGCGGTGGGAAAGCCCCCGAGGCCAGCGCCGATCCAAGCAACAGGACGATTAGCGCCAGACTTCCGACCGCGCGAACAGCTCCGGTCATGATCCCCGCATGGTCAGAAACCGCGGGGTATTACCAATTCTCTCGCCGGGACTTCAGCGCCAGCCGCTCGCGGTTCGAGTTCGACGCCGGCCGTGGCCGAGCACGGTCGTCGCGATGGGAGACCACGTTGCCTTGTCGTCGACGAACAACGCTATCCCCTCTCGAGAATGCAGGTCTCGGCGTGCGGGAGAGAGGGCGGAAGGCGTGGGGCGATCGTTCCCGCCCGCCCTTCGTGGCCGGGAGCGGCTGGAACTTACCCTGCGCGCCGCGACCCCTTTCCATAAGTAGGACGTCTCGCCACGAGGTCGATCCATGAGTTTCTACGACCTGCTGGCCGACGGCTATTGGGTCTACAAGCGGACCCGAGTGCCGGCGTTCGTGGAAGCCCTCACCGGAGCGAAACCGGGGTCCGTTCGCCCGTTCGTTCCCGAGCTCGTCAAGGAGGGGATCCACGAACGCAAGGAAGTCCTCCTCTACCTGCTCGTACGGTCGCTCCGCCCGGAACGAGTCGTGGAGACCGGCGTCTGGTACGGGTGGAGTTCGCGAGCGATTCTCACCGCGCTCCACGCGAACGCGCGCGGCCAGCTGACCTCCATCGACCTGCCGACGACGGGAACTGGTCGCACCTATTCGGACGGAACGTTCGATCCGATTCACGTCGGCGCTGCTGCCGACACGGGACGGGCCGTCCCGGAGTATCTGCGGGACCGTTGGAATCTGCGCGTCGTCGGAACCGCCGCCGAGTCTACCGCCGCTCTCGAGACTGCGTCCGCGGAGGGAACCGACATGTTCCTCCACGACTCGGAGCACAGCTACGAGAACATGAGTCGCGAGTTTCGCATCGCGTGGGACGGCCTCCGCCCGCGCGGCGTGCTCTATGCGGATGACGTAGACTGGAACCGGGCCTTTCCGGAGTTCGCCCGGTCGGTCGCCCGGCCTCCCCGGTTCTTCCGACTCTACCCCCTAAAGACCCCCACCGTGGGCGCTTTGGTGAAGTAGCGAACGGGACCCCCGAATCGTTCGGGCGGTCGCCGGACCGCGCCCGCTCCGTGACCTTCGGGCGAGCCCGAAACGACGTCGGTCCGGTGCGTCAGGCGACGGTCTCACGCTTGGGATGCGCTTCCCCGCTGGCTTCTAGCCGACGGATCACTAGCGACACTTCGAGAAGCGAGGTGATCTCGGGCGGGTCCTCGCCGTAGCCAAAGCCCTCTCGGTTCAGCCAGACACCGTGGAGGCCCGCGGCTTCGGCCGCCTTCGCATCGGTGCGCGCGAGGTTGCCGACGAACACCGCTTCCTCCGGCCGCACCGCCATGCGGCGGACGGCCCGACGGAAGATCTCGGGGTCGGGCTTCTCGATTCCCTCGGTCCCCGAGGAGAGGATGCGGTCGAAGTAGTCGAGGATCCCCACTCGGTCGAGGATGCGGCGCACCGCGGCCTCGCTCGTCGAGTTCGAGATCACTCCGAGCGATCGCCGCTCGCTGTGCAATATGTCGAGGCAGCGGCGAGCGTCCGAGTAGAGCCGTACGGGGCGCTCCGCCTCGCGGACGGCCGCCATGAATCGGCGCGTCGTCGCGGCGTCCACCGGCTTACTGGCGGCTCGGGAAAGTGTGCGCTGCCAAAAGTCGACCAATCGGTCCTCGCGGGCCCCCGGGTACGGATCGGCGTCCAGCTGTCCCTCCACCTCGAGGAACGCGTGGCGCAGGTTGTCCGGGTCAAGGTCGAGGTAGACCCGACGGGCGAGCTCGGCCCATCCGTCGTAGTCCTTTTCGTCGACGAGCGTTCCGCCGAGGTCGAACAGCACCGCGCGGACCCGCACCGATCCCCCCTCCGGACGGACTCACCCGAACGCCCGTCTTTACCTTCGCGGCCCCGGTCGGACCGCGGCGCCGGGCGACTATGCCACGCTCACGGACTGCACATCGGTGTGCCGGAGCAGGATCGCCCGCGCCACCTTGAGGTTCTTGCCGGCCTTGCCGATCGCGCGCGCCTTCCACGCCGGGTCGACCGTCACGGTCACGTGGCGGCCTTTCCCCTTCGGGGTGAACTCCGCCTTCTTCGGCGAGTACCAGTAGAAGATGTTGAGCGCGAGCCGCTCGGGGTCGTCCGCGTACTCCACGACCTGGATCTCCTTCTTCAGCATCCCTTTGAGACGGTCGACGAGCACACCGCCCGGCCCGACCGCCTTGTGCACCTCGCCGGGGTAGACGAGGAAGACGAGCTTGTCCTCCGCTTCGAAGCAGTCCTTGACGCGCGCGCCGGTCCGTTCCTCGAAGAGCCGAATGTAGCCGAGCGCCTCGGTATCGAACGTGACCTCGGGCATGGAAAGGGTTCGCGGGGTCCTACGTCTCGAGAGAGAGTATCGCGCTCGAGCCCGGGTCGAGGATCGCCATCGCGCTGATCGGGAACGGGCGGCCGCACGCCTGGCCCAGCTCGACCGCGGTCCCTTCGTAGTGGTAGATCGGGACCTTGCCGATCGTGCGCTCCTGGGTGAGCTTCGGGTTCGGGCAGGTCCGGGCGACGATCAGAAGTCGCGCCTTCTTTCTCTCGGCCGCGGCGAGGGTCTCGGTGAGACCGATCTCGACCCGGCCGGTCTCGAGCGCGACCTTGAGGGCATGCGCGAGGTCCATCGGCCTAGCTCGCCTCCTCCTTCGCCGGCTCGGCCGGCTTCGGCTCGGGGATCGTCACGCCGCCGACCGGGCGGTAGACCAGGTTGACGGCCCCGGTGCCGAGGGTGATCGGCTGGCCGACGATGATGTTCTCGGCAACGCCCTTGAGCTCGTCGACCTCGCCGGTGATCGCGGCGCGCAGAAGGTGCGCCGCGGTGATCTCGAACGCCGCGCGGGCGAGCACGCTCGTCTTCTTCCCGGAGATCCCGTGGCGGCCGATCGCGCGGATGTCCCCTTCGTTGGTCATCACGTCGGCGACGAGCATGAGGTGGCGGATGTCGACCCCGAGGCCCTGCTCGGCGAGCGTCCGGTTCGCCTCGTGGATGAGCGCGGCGCGCGCCGCCTCGATCCCGTAGACGCGGTAGATTTCGAACACGGAGTTCGTGGTCGTTCGGACCGCGTCGACCCCGGGGATCTCGATGACCCCCTCGAGGTTCGAGCCCTCGGTGTAGATCACGTACTCGTCCTTCTCCTTGCGGATCAGCGCGCGGCGGATCCCTTCAACGCCCTTGATCTGGATCGCCTTCGCCTCCTCGCTCGCGATGAGGAGCTTCTTGAACGGCATCTCCTCGACCATCTCCTCGCGGCGGGACTTGGTCGCGCCGACGGTCGCCTCCTTGAGGTGAATCTCGAAGGCCCGCGTCTCCCCGCTGCCGGACCCGGGCTTCAGCTCGAACAGCCGCGGGTCGAGTCCCTTCGCGAGGGCCGCCTCGAGCTCGGACCGCTTCACGCCACGGGCCTCGAGGAGGGCCGCCTGCGGCGAGACGACGACCTTGAGGTCTTCGACGACCGTGCCGATCGACGCGACGTCCGGAACGGTCGTCACCTCGACTTGGAGCGCGATCTTCTGGACGGCCTCGCGCTCGCCGCGGAGCTTCTTCTCGACGTGGACCGTCATCATCGGGGTCGAAGGGACGCGGCGGGCGTCCACGAGCTCGATGAGACGAGGGAGGCCGAGCGTGACGTTCATCTCGGCGACGCCCGCGTAGTGGAACGTCCGCAGGGTCATCTGAGTCCCCGGCTCGCCGATCGACTGCGCGGCGACGATCCCGACCGACTCGTGGGGGTCGACCTCCGCCTTGCGGAACCGCCGGGCGACCTCGCGCACGATCCGCGAGGCGTCGGCCGGTGCGAGGCGAAGGCTCTGGAGCTTCGCCCGGAGCTCCTCGACGAGCGACGGCGGGAGCGGGACGCCGACCTCCTTGCGCGCGGTCTCTTGGATCCGCGAGGCGAGGTCACCTTTCGAGTTCTTCTTCTCCTCGGCCATCGCGCTCACTCCCCTCCGAATTCGGGTCCCTCTTCGGGAGCCCCGAACTCCTCGGTCTCCTCCTCTTCGCCCTCTTCCTCGAGCTGCGCCTCGGCCTGGAGATCCATCTCCTCCTCGGTGACGGGCGGCGCTCCGGCACCGCCCTCGGGGCGGCGCTCTTCGAGCGTGCGCACGCGGCGGCCGAGCACCTGCGCGACGACCTCGTCGAGCGAGACCGGCGCGCCCTGGTACGACCGGGTCGGGTCGACCCCGTCCTCGCCGTACTTGTACTCAATGACGGTGCCGGCGGTGTTGCGGACTGTGCCGTCCTCGGCGACCTTCAGGTCCTCGAGAGCGTTGATCAGCCGCCGCTGCATGTACCCGGACCGGCTGGTCCGCACGGCCGTGTCGACGAGCGACTCGCGGCCACCCATCGAGTGGAAGAAGTACTCCGTCGGGGAGAGCCCGCGCTTATAGCTCGAGCTCACGAACCCGCGGGCGTCCGCGCCGAGGTCGCCCCGTTCGAAGTGCGGGAGCGTCCGGTGGACGAACCCGCGCATAAGGCGCTCGCCGCGCACCGACTGCTGGCCTACGGCGCCGGCCATCTGCGTCAGGTTCAGCATCGAGCCACGGGCCCCCGACTTCGCGAGGATCACCGCCGGGTTCTCGAGTCCGAGGTAGCGACCCGCGATGTCACCGGCCGTGTCGCGCGCCTGCCCGAGCTCGCGCCGGACCATCACCTCGAGCGTCTCCTCGAGCGAGCGGCCCGGCATCTGCTCGAGTTCGCCCTTGCGGTACTGGTTCACGAGCTCGTTCACCCGGACGTGCGCCTCCTCGAGGGCGGAGCGGATCTCCTTGAGGGCGCCCTCCGGGACGTCCTCGTCGTCGATGCCGGTCGAGAGGCCTTTGAGGCCGATTGCGGTGATCGCGAGCCGGCTCATCTCGTCCAGGAACTGGCGGGCGCGCGGCATGCCGTTGTTGCGCGCGATCGCGTCGAGGACGGCCCCCTTCTCGTAGGCGATCGCCTTCTTGTCGATCACCCCCGCCTTGAGGACGCCGTTCTCGATCACGACGTTCGCGTCGTGCTTGCAGGAGAGCGGCGGGCAGTCGCAGCGCGCCCAGATGTTCGCGTGGAACTCGATCGTGAGGTCGCTCGGGAGCGTGAGCGAGAACAGCTGCTTCCCCGTCCAGAACGAATTGCCGTCCTTGTCCTTGCCCGCGGGCGGCGGGATCGGGTAGTTCAGCTTCGAGAGGAGGTACGTCACCTCGCTCCTCGAGAACGTCGGGTTCTGGTACGTGAGGAGGAACGCCGCGGTGATGTGGTCGTGCAGCATCCCGATGATCGGTCCGCCGTACCGGGGAGAGAGGATGTGCTCCTCGACCTTCATGAGGACCTTCGCCTCGGCGCGGGCCTCCTGGCTCTGGAGGACGTGCAGGTTCATCTCGTCGCCATCGAAGTCCGCGTTGTACGGCGGGCAGTCGCAGAGGTTGAACCGGAACGTCTTGTGGGGAAGGATCCGGACGAAGTGCGCCATCATGCTCATCCGGTGCAGGCTCGGCTGTCGGTTGAACAGCACGATGTCGCCGTCGATGAGCTGCCGCTCGACGATCGAGCCGGGGACGACCAGCTCCGCGCACGCCTCGGCGTTCTTCTCCATCACCTTGATCCGCTGGCCGTCCTCGCGGACGAGGTAGTTCACGCCGCACTGGACGTGACCCTCCGCGTCCGGTCCCGGGCTCGGGCCGCGCCGGACGAGCTCCTTCGCGACCTCCTGGTTGTGGACCGTGACCTCGAGGGGCACCGTGAGGCCCCGCGCGATCTCGACCGGAACGCCGACCTCGTTGATCGAGAGGAGCGGGTCCGGACTGATCACCGTGCGTGCCGAGAAGTTGACCCGCTTTCCCGAGAGGTTCGAGCGGAACCGGCCGTCCTTTCCCTTGAGACGCTGGGCGAGGGTCTTGAGCGGCCGCCCGGAGCGGTGCCGGGCCGGCGGGATCCCGCTCGTCTGGTTGTCGAAGTACGTGGTGACGTGGTACTGGAGCAGCTCCCAGAGGTCCTCGACCACGAGCTGCGGCGCACCCATGTCGCGGTTCTCGCGCAGGCGCTGGTTGATCCGCAGCACGTCCACGAGCTTGTGCGTGAGGTCG
>DASPQG010000013.1:0-6759 GCA_035625085.1 Thermoplasmata archaeon | reverse complement strand
GGTGGACGGCGAGTTCGAAGTCTACGGACGAGAAAACGGGACGAAGGTTGCGCGAAGACTAGGGCCGGGGGACATCCACCACGTGGGGGCGAATGCCCCCCACGCGGTCAAGAATGTAGGGTCGACCCGCGGAAGAATCCTGCTGCTGTTCCATCCAGCGGATCTCCAAGAGGGGCTGTTCAAGGATGTTGGAATGCCCACCACGGCCACGTCCGACCCGGCGCCGGAGCAGGGACCTCCGACGCCGGAGATGATGGAGAATCTCCTTTCCGTGTTCAAGAAGCACAAGTTCGAATTGCTCGAGCCCCTGGGCCCCTAGCGCGGTGGATCAACGTCGACAGACGGCCGACGTATGGGGGATTTGTAGAACTCAGTCGTTACCCCCTCCGACATTTCATCTTTCACCGGGAAGCAAGAGCCCAAATCCTATGGCGCGGGGGACGAGCGAATCGAGCATGGACGTGACTCTGCCGGTGTCCAACGCGATTCACGAAATCGTGTATACGCTCCGTCGCTAAGGGCGGTCCATGTCCGCCGCGGCCGGGACGACTCCGCCGGCGAAACCCAAGAGACGACGTCGGCTGCTCGTCATCATCGTAGTCGTCGTCGTAGCTGTGGCTGGGCTTGTCGCGGCAATCTTCGTCCCCGTGAATTCGGAATCCAAGGAGATCCAGTTCACCACAGTGAACTCCGCGAGCGCGACCCTCTCCCTCCCTCAATCAGCCTGGGTGACGGTGCACTTCGACCACCACGGCTCGACTCCCGTGTCCTACTGGATGGACGGAGCCGGCGGGGGAGGGATGATGTTCAACCATCAGGGAATGATGGGGGGCGACTCGTACTCCTTCTGGTCGAACGGCGGGGATTACATCTGCTGGGCCCGCTACGGCGGCGGAGCTCCGGGGATGTCCCCTGTCTGGGTCAACGCCACTTGGGGTCTCCTGTAGAGCGGTATCTACGGTGCCGGTCTGGTCCCGTCCACCCGCTCTTCGGGAGGCCGCAGGTTGCGGAACCCCCTATAGAGGGCAAGGTCGTAGCCGATCTTGACCGAGCCCGCCAGGGCGAAAGGACTCGACAGCCAAGGGCCGCCCACCGAGAACAGCGCCCCGGAAACCGGCGCGCCGAATGCCTGAGCACTGCGCGCCGCGGTCGTGTATCCAGCAGCAGCGGCACCCTCCTCCTTCGGTACAATCGCCTGCGTGAACGATTGGCGCGTCGGTACATCCATTTGGGAGAGCGTCGAACGTGCGACCCACACGAGTGCGGCGACCACGACCGTCGGCGTGAATGCGAACAGAATCAGAAGGACGCTCGATGGGATGTGCGTGAAGACCATCGTGTTGATGAGGCCGAATCGGCGGGCGAGGGGGACGGCCAGGACCAGGGATCCGCCGGCCGCGATGTTCGCGAGCGAGAGGATGAGCCCGATCGTGTCCGCGGAGGCGTTGAATCGAATCAGGAGGAAGTACGAAACGAGCGCGTTAGCGATCATTCCGCCCCCGAACGCATCCACGGTGAACAACGACGAGAGGCGGAGGATGGGTCGTCGGTACGCCGCCGAGAGGGGCCGGGTGGGATGTGCCTCGCTTTCCGCCCGCAGGGGCGATGAGAGACGAAAGTACGCGGGAACGAGCGCCAGGCCGAGGAGACCGTAGAGGAGGAGTGCTAGGTCCCTCGGAGCTGCGGGGAATCCCGCCGGTGCGGCAGAGATCACGCTCAGTGGGCCGGCGGCGAGCGCGCCCGCTGCGGTCCCTGCGTAGCCGGCGAGGTTGTACTGCGCGAAGAGCCGAGTCCGTTTCTGATCCGCGACGACGTTCGACAGCGCGCCCTGTTCCAGGGCCCCCAGCGGGCTGATGTCGGCGCCTCCGGCGACTACTCCGCCCAAGAGCAGCGCTGGGATGAGAATCCAGGGATTCGTTACGTCGTACCAGAGGAGGAAGCCGCCCGCGGCTACGGCTAGCGCCCCGAGGACAAAGAGCCCCTTTCTCGACAGCCATCGGACCCTTCCCGGGATCAGGATGGCCCAGACGGCCGCCGCCCCCATGGCGACACCGAGGGCGGCCCCGATCTGAAGAGAACCGTAACCCCCGTCCGCCAACTCGAGGACGAGGACGACCGATAGGGCGCCCGCGCCGAACCCCCGGATCGTTCGGGCGACCGTCAGCGCCAACTGGTCACGTCGCCACGCGCGCTCCCGCTGAGACGAGGTTCCGTTCTCGGGAACTGCCGGAGAGGGGGCGGCGTGTTGCGTCACCGGCCGGTGTGTTCCAGTTTTCCCCCTTCCTCGACCTTCCACTTGCAGTATGTGTAGAGAGCGTCGTACAGGGGGAACTGGAGCCTCTGGTTCTCGTAATCGTCCTTTGCCATCATGCGAAAGCCCGTCGCGGCAGCCTCGAGGCCGGCCGCCTCGGCTTCGTTCCCCGAGCCGCCGTCCGCTACACGAACGATCTTGGCGAGCTCCAACAGCGCGGGGTCCTTCAGCCCGTACTTCCTGATGATCGCATCAAAGCTGACGAACTCTCGGCCGTTCTCCTCGTAGTGGTGGAGCTCCGCACCCGGGGTGTCGAATGGGGTGGCTCCATCCCTCTTGGCCACCTTCATGACTTCTTCCTTGGGGGCGTACAGGAACTCGGCATCCTTGTCGATGAACTTCCGAATCAGCCAGGGACAGGCGATTCGGTCAACGCGAGCTTTCTCTCGAGTTACCCACTTCATGGAGGCTCTCGGCCACGGAGTTCTCCGAAAGAGATAGGTGTAACGTTCGTGGAGCCCGAAATCGCTGTCGAGGGTCGATCGGGGAGAGTTTCCGGAAGGCGGAGAGGGATCCTCCGGGGCGTCGGGAGGAGCCTCACGAAGGACCCGACAGGAATCTCTCGGAAGTCCTCGGGGCTTCGGGTTCCGAGCACTTTCCAGAATACATGAACCCCCGGGGGGTTCGATTCCCCCCTCCGGACTTGATGTCCTGCTTTTGCCGCCGATGACTGGATCGGAGTCAGCGCAGGAGCAAGCGAGAGTGCGGAGGATCCACCACGGCGAGCCCTCGGGCGGAATGTGGCCTTCGAACGTTTCAGGTCCGAGAACCCTTACCTCGACCCCCAACACCCCTGAGATGCCAAGGATACCAACTGGGATACCGGACGGAATCCGCGAGACGGGTCAGATCGCGCTGCCACTCCTGATCCGGAATCAAAGCTGCGCTGCAATTATCTCCCTTCACTCGGTAGGCGTGAATCATAGACATCTCGGAAAGGTCTAGGAACTCTTCCCCAGTTGGCGAAGCGTCTGGTCCAGCTGATCTTGGCTAATCTCGCCACGCGCGTACCGAGCTCGAGCGATTTCGATCGCGGGATCTCGATGCCGGTGTTCATCGGAGAGTCCCAGCCGTCGGGACCGCCGCTCCCGGGAACGCTCGGTGCGCCCGCCGACACCCTGGAGGACCACCCGGATCACCCCAAAGACAATCACAATAGCCAGAATCACAAGAACTACGCCGACGACCCAGTCCCACGAAGCAACTGCAGCCGCTACAGAGGGCGCCTGTCCCTGCAGCAGGAGGGCGACTGCGCCGATTACGACGGCGATGCCTACCAGCGCGAGCAGAGCCGCCACCGACGTCTGCACCGATGGTCTGCCGTCAGCACTTCTATCGTCTTCCCGGGACCAATTTGTTTCGTTCATGTTCTTCTTCTTGTCACGCTGACCCAGCGACCGCGGCTGGGTTCGTGGACCCTGATACGTGAGGACTGGAGGGACCGAGATCCATGACCCCCCCACCTCGCCTTCGCTCGAACGAGTCTTGAAGAGGAAACGGAGGCGTTGGCCATCCCGGAGGCAGACCGCGCTCGTGGGGCCGCAACCCAACGTGCTTGTACCGCGAAGGCCCAGACGAGCGCAAAGTACCACAAGTCGTACCGGGCCGAGCTGCCAACGATCGCGATGCTCCAGAACGGAGGCAGGGCCGAGAGAAGGTAGATGCTCCCGACCACGAGGTGGAGTGTGTTGGAACGTCTCTGCCGGCCGAGTACCTCTGGAGAAAACCGGCGGATGGAGCCGCTCGATTCTTCCCGGAGCAAAAGATACCCCAACACGGAGAGAAGAAACATCCCCGCGCCAAGGTCGATAGCGAACGCTGTCGAGGCGTCGTTGCCCAGCGAAGTGGTTGTCACCATCACATAGAACAAGAACGGCTCGAGGGCGACGCAGAACAGGAGGGCGACGTTGACCGAAAGGGTCGACGGTGTCTCGTACGGCAGGACCACCACGATTCTTCGAAAGCTGAACCAAATCAGAATGACGATGAGGAAGCTGAATCCGAAGTAGTAGATCCCCTGGCCCAACGCGTACCCATTTTGCGGCGTTCTCGCGACCAGGATTAGCGATCCGATCGAGAGGGCAAGTCCAAACACGACATCGGATATCGACCCGATGCCTACCTTGACGTCGGCCGGCGAGAGAGCGCCCACGGTCGGTACCTCGGTGGGCTCGCTCACGGCGCCCTCAGCTGCTTTGGGCGCGTTGGGCGCCGCCATGGGGTGTTCCTCCGCGAGCAAAGGCCCTCCCCCGCTCCTCCCTCCAGGTGAACACATGCGTCGCGGCCAACACCAATCCGACGACCAGGGCCATCACGACGGCAAGGTCGAAGAGCATGGAGGCGGCGTCATTGTAGATCATGGTCGCGTTGAGCCCATCGACGATGTAGTAGAGCGGAAGGCAACGTGCCACCGGCACGAGCCACGAGGGGAACATCGATATCGGAAAGAACGTCCCCGAGAGGAACATCATCGGAAACGTAATCACGTTCCCGATGACGCCCGCCGTCTCCGGGGCCTTCGCGACGCTACCGACCAAGAGCCCAATGGAGACGAAGAGCATTGGGCCGAGAATCAGGAACGGCAGGGTTCCGAGGGTTATCGTCACCTCCGCTCCGAAGACCGACTGACCGATCGTGACGAGCAGCGTCGCAGAAATCAACGCGAGCAGAACGTACCAGAATAGTGCCGCCACGAGCCATTCCGTGCGCGTGAGGGGGGTGAGCGAAAGCTGCCGAAACAGCTTGTCTCGCTTCCACGCCGAGCTAAGGTTGACCATCGAGAACATCGGGCTCACGAGGATTGAGAACCCGATCAGACCCGGCACGAGGTAGTCGATAGTCTGGTACGGGTGGCTCCCGACGTGCAGGTTGTCGGAGGAAACGATCGTGGAGCCCCCCGCAACATGGAGGTTCATCCCGTTCGCGACGCCCTGAACTGCGCCCTGAACAATCCCCGCTTCACTACCCGACGCGGGATCGGTGTACACCAGAACGTTCACTGGGGTCCGGTTGGCGAGGCCGGCGGCGAAACCCGAAGGGATCACCAGCCCCGAGGAAAGCTCGTGAGCTGTGAGATACCCGGAAAGGTTCCCCACCCCCGGCGCGACGAAGCTGAGCGACACGAACCCCGAGGAGTTCAGACCCGCCAGAAACTGCTGGCTCGCAGCGGAGTTGTGGTCAAGGTTCTGGACGGTCAAGGGCACCTGGGAGGTCCCGTTCGCAGAAAACACGGCCCCGAAAATCAGAATCAGGATCACCGGGAAAATCAGGGCCATGAAGATCCCGAGCGGGTTGCGAAGAATCCCTCGGGCGAATGCCGGGAAGTAGGCCATCGACCTCTGGAGCTTCATGTGGCAACCTCCCCCTCGGGCGCCGGAGTAACGGATCCTTCCTCAACCCGTCCGACGAGCTGGATGAAGACATCCTCCAAGCTGTCGCTCGCGGTCGAGAAGCTATCCCACGGGAAGCGTTCGGAGGCAAGGAGCTGCAATACCGGGGTGGCGTCCGCCCGGGTTCGCAACACCACTTCAATGGTCCCGTCGTGCGCGTCGACTGGGAGTCCCCGCTGTTTCAACTGCTCGGCGAGCTGCTCGGTTCCGTGAATTCGGATTCGCTCGGGTCGTCCGAACCGGGCGATCAGGTCGGTCGGAGACCCGCTCGCGACCAATCGTCCCCGGTTGATGATTGCGATCCGGTCCGAGAGTTGTTGAGCTTCGTCCAGGTAGTGGGTGGTGAGAAACACCGTACGTCCCTCGTCCCGGAGATTCCGAATGACCTGCCAGATTGCTCGACGCGCTCGCGGATCCAAACCGGTCGTGGGCTCATCGAGGAAGCAAATCTCAGGGTCGTTCACTAGCGCCAGTGCGACTCCGAGTTTTTGCTTCTGGCCGCCCGAAAGAGTGTCGTATCGGTCGTTCGCTTTGTCGATCAACTCAACTCGTTCGAGAAGCCTCTCCGTGTCGGCTCGGACCCCGAAGAGCCGTGCATACAGATCGAGCGCCTCCCGGGGCGTCAGCTTCGGGAAGAAGTGGAAGTCCTGAGGGACCACTCCCACCCGGCGTTTGACATGCTCCAAGTCGGTCCATGGGTCGGCGCCGAGGACACGCACGTCCCCTCCGGTCCGATCCCGCAGTCCTTCGAGAATTTCAACCGTGGTCGTCTTGCCTGCCCCGTTTGGACCCAAGAACGAGAAGATCTCTCCGGCGTGAACGGAGAAGCTCAGGTCGTCCACTGCGGCGAGAGCACCGTAGCACTTCTTCAGGTGAGAAACCTCGACGACGCTCATCCCCGGCGCTGAGCCGATCCGCGGGGATTCACGCGGCGTGTCGATTGCCGGCGCCCGGTCGGATTCTTTCGTCGGCTTCGACCGGGTTCTCCGCTTCTGGATCTCGCGTGCCAGTGCGAACATGATTCCGGGTATACACTCGGTGGGACATGTTACGGGACGG
>DASPQG010000012.1:0-30971 GCA_035625085.1 Thermoplasmata archaeon | reverse complement strand
CTGGGGGAACCAAACGATGACCGTCACTCCGCGAAGGCGACCGTCGGCCGCCGGGAAGAAACGCCACCATCGAGCACGACTGCGCCGCATCGCCGCCCGCCGTCGGCAAGCGCCGCTCGGCGGAAAACGCGCCGGCCGCTGAACCTGCGGATGGCCCGTCCCGGGGGACTACGACTCGGTCGCCGGACGCGTGTGCATCGCGACCAGTCGGTCGGTCTTCGCTACGGTTTCCGGTTCGACGCCCCGGTTGATCGTCACCTCGTTGACGATCACGAGCATCTCGAGGGCCATCAATAGGTTCGAAACGATCCGCTGGGCGGAGACGGCCAGCCGCCGATCGGAGACGTGGCGGGCCAGGGAATCCCCCAGGGCGTAGTTGGCCGGGAGCGACCGGTCGATCTCGTTCAGGATCGCGTTGGCGTCCACAACCGAGAGTCGCGTGAAGGCGTCCATCGTCCGTTCGAGCAGCTGTTCGACGTGGGCGATCAGCGCGATCAGCTCACCGCGAGCCGACTTCGGGAGGCGCTGGAGTCCGGTCAGGTTCTCCCCGAGCTCGTGGGCCATACCGGCGGCGAGGTCTCCCGTGACCTCGAGGACCTTGGAGATCAGGCGAGAGCCGATCTGGTAGTGGTGGCTCTCCACGCCGATGTCCCGCGCCACCTGGAAATCATCCGAGGAGAGCAAGAGCTGGCGCACCATCAGAAGGTAGAACCGGTCGATCTCGTCCTCGAGTGGGGCGAGGGCCTGAAGGGACGTGCGATTCCCTCCGGCCAGGACCGTGCGGCACGTCTCGAGCTCCGTCCGGAGCATGCGGACGACTTGGCTCATCAGACGGTGGAACTGGTACTTCCCCGGGTCGATGAAGTTCTGGACCTCGACCGTTCCCGACTCCTCCTCGACTACGGTCATGCCGAGGACGTGGCCGACCGTTCGGCGTAGCTCCTGACGCTGGTCGGGGGTGAGTCCCGAACGGGAGGTCACCAGGATCTGGTCCTGGCCGGTAATGTACGCTCCGACCAAGAGACGCGCGAGCAGCTTGGGAGGAGCTCCGGTGGCATCAATGCGCAGCAGTTTCTGATGTCGGTCGGACGGAGCCTCGGCGTTCGCCGGACTGATCTCGAGCCGTCCTCCCCCGAGGTCCCGGAACCTCAGGGTGTCCCCGATTTGGAGGTTCATCGAGTCGGTCCATGCCTTCGGCAGGGTGACGGAGAGCGACGAGGAACCGGTTCGCTGGACACGTCGCGTGAACCCGGGGACCGCCGGTGCCTCCTCCTCCTCTTTCTGCTTGCCGGCCCGGGGCATCGGTCCGGCATCGTCTTCGCCTCCTTAACGGTCCGGCTCGGACCGCCGGACGAACGGGAGCCTCCCCGACGCCGTTCTCCATACTCTCCTTACGGCAGGGACCGTACCCGCATCACCACCCAGTCCCATTCCCGTCTCCAGAGGCAGCCTATGCGAGACGGAGAAGGACCCCGAGTGTTTGACCGAGCGAACTGGCAGCGAAAAGCGCGACCTCCGACCTGGTTCCAGCGGACGGAGATCGAGAAGCGCTCCGAGCTGCCCACCCACGCCGAGCCCACGGAGGTGTCGTGACCATGGCGTTCATCGACTTCCTCGCGTTCCAGGAGGCGCTCCTCCTGATCGCGGCCGTGATAGTGGGGTTCGTCGGGTTCAATGTATGGTGGGCGATGCGCTACAACGACGCGGCGGGCGTCACGAGTGCCCTCCGGGGCGGCGCGATCCCGATCGGCGCCATTGGTTCGATCGCCACCGTCCTCGCGGTATGGGCGGAAGAGACCTGGCCGTTCCCGGCCATCCCCAACACCCGGATGGCCTCGTACAACATCTTCTTCACGGACGTCTACCTGCTCTTCGGTCTGACCCTCGTGGTCCTCGCGGTCACGATGGCCCTGCGGCTCAAGCTGTCCTACGCCGGCCTGTTCGCCCTCGTGGCGGGCGCCATCACCATGGGGTACGGCTGGAACGGCTACATCGCGGGACTGACCAAGGATCCCCTCGAGACGCTCCTCATGTACCTCGCGTTCGGAGGCGTCGGCGTCTTTGCGTTCCCGGCGACCGTCATGACGGACCACTTCCTGGCGCACCCCGACGGGACCGCCTTCGCCTTCAGCACGAGCTACGCGACGCCCCGCAGCCGGCCCAGCATCCAGAGCGCGAGCCGAGCGGCGCAGCCAGTCGTCCCCGGGATCGCTCCCGAGAACGCTGACCCGACCCCAACCCTTCGGGCGAAGTTCCACCTGCCGGCGTACGTCACGGCCTACAGCTGGTTCTTCCTCGGGATCGTCGGGCTCGCGGCCTACGCGGCGTTCGCCTACCTGCTGGCCACGATCCCCGGCCACCTCCTGAGCGCCCCGTAAGGAGAGGACCGGGAGAACGAACGACCGAAGCCAGGAGAAAAGCCACCGAAAAACAACGAAGGCTGCCTCGGGACGGGAGGGGGTCACCCCTCCCGGTGCCCCGGCCCGATCGACGGGCAGGGCACCGGGCGAGGAGAACCACAGGCCCCCGAACCGTCCCGGGGAGGAGGACGAACCGGCCATGGGGACATCCGAAATCTGGTATGGGGTAGTCACTGGCGGAAGCGACGAACCGGTGCCCGGTCTGCGGGTCTCCGACCATCCGTTCCTCCGCGGGATGAGCCCAGCCTGGATTGCCGCGGTGAGTCGCGGATCGCTCGACACTACGTTCGAGTCCGGTGAGTTCGTCATCCGGGAAGGTCAGCGTGCGGAACGGTTCCATCTCCTCTTCTACGGAGAGGTGGCCATCGACGTCGGCGGGTCCATCGGGCGGCGGCGGACCGTGCAGACGGTCGGACCCGGCGAGGTGCTGGATTGGTCGGGGCTCTGGCCCCCATACCTATACTCTTGCGACGGCCGAGCCGTGCGTGAAACGCGAGTCGTCTCCCTGGATGCCTCGATCCTGAGGCACCTGCTCGAGACACGACCGGTGGAAGGGTATCGGTTTCTCGAACGACTATTGCCGGTCGTCGGGCGCCGGCTTGAGAACGCCCGGGCGAGACTACTGGCTGTTCCGGAGCGGTGAGAAGCGTCCGGGTTCTCGAGAGAGGTCTTATGTTGATAGCGGGAGGTGTCGGGTCGTGCGGCTGCTCGTCGCCGTCGACGACCGGGGCTCCCGTCGGGATCTGGCTCACCTCTTCACCGAACTGGGCCATACCGTGGCCACGAGCTCGGTCCGTGATGGACGAGCCCGCTTCGAGCAGGAGCGGTTCGATCTCGTCGTCGCCCAGCTCCGCACGCCGGGAGGCGCCGGCATGAAGCTCGTGAAGACGATCCAGCTTCGCGAGCCGCCCAGCCCGGTGCTGGTCCTCTCTGCCTCCCCGAAAGTCGGGACCGCGGTCGGGGCCCTCGACCCACGGGGAGTAGTGGAGATCCTCCCCGTACCCGTGGACCGGGAGCGTGTCGACACAGTCCTCCATCGCATTGAGAGGGGATTGGGTCCCGTGGCAACCCATCCCCAGACGCTGGCCGCGACGCCCCAGCTCGCCGCCAGCCTCTCCTCGACCCACGGAGTTCTAGCGCCCGCGCATGAGCTCGGGGAGGGCCGACTCGAGATCGGGATCCCGGAAGGACGGATCCAGAAAGTGCTGCGGATCGACGCGACCGGAGCGCCTCCGAACCTCCTCGCCCGGCTGCTGGTGGGCAGCTACATCACGGGACAGGACCAGGTACTGATCACCGCCCGAGGCGGCCTCACCCCGGCGCAGCGGAAGGAGATTCACCAGCTGGTCGACCGGACCGTCGGGATGAGCGTGGTCGGCGACAGCCCGGAGGTCGTAGAGATTCAGAACTTCGTGGACCCGGGAAAGCACGAGCTTCCCCATCTCCTCCACCGCGTCGTCCAGATGCTGCGAACCGAACTCGAGGTCTGCCGGGCGGCGCTGCTCGGCCGGGAGGCCCCCGCGCTCGCGCTCGTCGAGACCATCGAGGAGGAAGTCGACCGGTTCTATCTTCTAATGGTCCGACAGCTCCTGCTCTCTTCGGACAACCCGCGGGTCGCCCGCAACATTGACGTCGAAAGCCACCACTTCCAGATCGGCGACCGCCTCGTGGCGAAAGTGCTCGAGGTGACCGGTGACCTCATTCAAGGCATCGCCTCGGAGCTCGCGAAGCACCTCGACGCGCTGCGTCGTCTCCCCCCGTCGGTCGCGCGCGAGATCGCGGGCCGACTGGAACGGCTCGACCACCTCCTGACCCGCACAATGGAGGCGTTCGACCGACTCTCGGTCGTCGACGCGAACGCCACGCTGAACGCCATCGGAGAGGCGATGGCAAAAGACGCGGATTTTGGCCAGCAGGTCGGTCGACGGATCCCGAACCGCAAGCTCGGGGTGTCCGTTCAGCGCATCGCGTACAACCTCGACATGATCCACGAGATGCTCGTCATCGTGAACGAGGTCACGATCAATCGGAGCGTGGAACCCGAGACCGTCGCCCACACAGGAACGCGGGTCCCGATGGGGTCGCGTAGAGCGCCCTCCCCCGGCCGTGGGCGCAGAGCCCGAGGTACCCCCTCCGACGCCTGACCCGAGCGCCCTGGCCTCGAGGTCTTCCGTGGACGTCGGCAACGCCGGGCCCTGTCGAAGGGGGAACAGCGCGCGGCAGCGACGGGCCGACCGAATTTATGCAGCCGTGGCCTTCGCCCCTCTGTGCGCCATCCTCCGCTCCTGAGCCTCACCCTGGTGATCGGCTGCTTTGCGTGCGTCGGGGCGGGTCTTGCCTTGGCCGCGACGTGCCAGGGCGGATACTCCCTGATCTGCTTCGGTGGGGCGACGGCGTTGCTCGGCGCGATCCTCTACCGCACCGGGGCATGGGCCACGATCATCCCGTTCGCCATCATCACCCTCGCGCTCGTCGGCGGAGGGTACTACGGGGCGTCGGTGGCCGGCTGCTTCCCCTGAGTTCGCACCCAGTCCGGTTTCCGCGCCACGTTTCCAGTGATCCGTGCGGACCCCCGCCAGGTTCCCACCCGCACGGGACCCCGACGAAGAGTCTATTCGGAAGAGCGGGGTGGGGGCGCCGATGGCGACGGGGATTCCTCCCAAGACGTTCGTCTCCGACCTTCGCCCCGGGCGCGTCGCGACCTTCGAGGCGACCGTCTTCAAGCTCGAACCGGTCCGCGAGGTCGAACAGCGGAGCGGCGGTTTGAAGAAGGTCCGAAACGGGATCCTCAAGGACGGTACCGGGGAGATTTCGCTCGTGCTCTGGGGCGATGAGGTGGAGCTTGTCGCCGAAGGGGACCGGATCCGGATCGTCGAAGGCTGGGTGAAGGACTACAAGGGACGTCCACAGGTGTCCCTGGGCCGGACCGGCCGAATCGAGAAACCCTGAACTCCGGGGTGATCCCGTCGCCCGACGAGCATACGGGAACGACGTGGGTCCGGAGTTCCCGTTCTCCCATCCGTCCGGGGAATGGGCTGGACATCAGGTTGATAGTCTCGGACCTCGTCCAAGTACGAGCCCATCGTCCGGGCAGGTCGCAGGACCGTGCAACTGGACCCGATCTTCCGAGGGCCGACGTCGGTTCTCGTCTGGGGCGATGACCGTTCTCTCTTGAACTGGGTCGCGTACGCGCTCGCCTCTGTCACCGATCCCGAATTCCACTGGACGGACGTCCGATACCCCGACCAAGCCGTGTCGGCGACGGATCCCCTCGCCCGGGGCAGAATTCCGCCGAACAGGTTGAGTGTGGTCGAGACCAGGGAACTCGCCCCGAACGACGCGAGCGCCAATGTGGCAGTCTCTGCGGTTATCCGGTCCGACGAGATTCCCGATAACGTGCAACGCGTGCTGGACTTCCTCCGGCTGCCCACCATCACCCAACGAGTGCTCGAACAGACTCCGCCCGAAGGGCGGCCCCGGGTCGTCGTTCTCTCGAACGGGCATCGGATCACCGCGTTCTACCCCACTCCCGACGTGATCGACCCGACGCTCCGCGCCATCGTGGGGGCGAACACGATTCTCATCATGACCTTCGGCGACGCGGGGCCGGGGGGACGGTTCCGTTTCGACAACGTGCTCCATCTCGAAGGATCCGTCCGGGACGGATGGCGGTCCGCGAGCCTGATGGTGGAGAAGTGGGTACCGGGCGGCCCGTTCGAGAAGGGGACGACGCACCAACTGGCCGACCTATCGTCCATCGCCGACGTGCTGGCCCGCGAGCTCGGCTGAATCCCGGAGGAGCCAGGCGAAAGCGCCTAAACGACTCGCTGCTCGCCCGCCCATGCACCGGAAGGCCGACCCGCTCGACCGCGCCCGCCACCGCAAGATCGGCGCGGACCTGTTCAACTACACGTGGTCGCTGTTGGACCGAAAGGACCGGAGCGACGAGGAGAACGACGAGATGATCCACGCGGCTCACGCCTCTCGCTACCACTGGG
Organism: Thermoplasmata archaeon; assembly: GCA_035625085.1. Classification (GTDB taxonomy): domain Archaea; phylum Thermoplasmatota; class Thermoplasmata; order Lutacidiplasmatales; family UBA184; genus Lutacidiplasma. Next base: position 24,553 of record DASPQG010000012.1, on the reverse strand, counting down.
GCCAAGCGGGAGGCGCCCTACAAGTTTCGATTGGCGAGTGGCAGATCTCCCGGGTCTACTCGGCGCTCGGACGGGCAGAGCCGGCGCTTTACCACGCGCGGCGCTGTCTCGAGATCTCTCGGAAGCGTCACCTCGGCCGGTTCTACCTCGCCTACGCGTACGAGGGAGTCGCCCGTGCCGCGGCGGTCGCGAACGACCGGAAGTCCCGAGCCCGCTACCTTCAGGAAGCGCGGCGGGTCGGCGAGACGATCCGGGACCGTGACGACCGGAGAATGCTCCTCGAAGACCTACAAACGATTCCGTGAGCGGAGCGGGGGCCGCCCCACGCGACGCGTGAGCCACCCGGTCGAGGCGTCTCTGCTAGCCGGTCGATCCGTTCCGGTACCGCGAGGGCGCCCTCTGAATGAGGTCGGCGAGAAGGTCCGCGACCCCGTGGGTCACGGGCTCGCCGTGTCCCGGCAGCAACACTTCGACCTCGAGCGGTAGCAGGCGGTCGAGGGACCGAATGGCTTGCGAAAGGTCCGCGGCGTACTTTGGCGCCGCGAGCGCGAGATGCCCGTTCCGCTCCACGACGCAATCGCCCGAGAAGAGTAGCTTCCGGGCGGGGTCGTAGAACACCACCTCACCGGGCGTGTGCCCGGGGGTGTGCACGACGGTGAGCGATCCGACCCGGTCCCCGTCCTTGAGGGCGGTCGCGACCGGTGCCGGGCGCGGCCGGAGGAAGAGGCGCATGAGGAACGACATGGGCGCCTTCGCTCGCCCGTTGACGTACGGAGCATCGTCGACGTGGCAGGAGATCGGTGCGCGCGCGCTCTCGAGGAGATACGCCGCGCCGCCGCGATGATCGATGTGGTGGTGGGTGAGCAGCACGCGGCGAACCTGGGTCAGGGGTACTCCGGCGTCGCGGAACGCCTTCACGATCGGCTGGGCGTGCGCGCGAAAGCCCGAGTCGATGAGGTATGTCTCCTCGCCCGAGCGGTAGATATAGCTGTTCACGAACCCCGGGACCCGGCCCACTCCCTCCACGACCGGGTGGCCGACCTCGGCTCTGGAACGACCGGACATCCGAACTCCCTCCCCCCTTCTCTAAACCTTCCTTGCTTTCGTCGAGAGGAATCGGCTCGTGAGCTAAATCGCTACGCGCCCGCTCCGCCCACGCCAGCCTACCGGGGGGCCCCGATGGGTCCCACCGCAGCTCCGGTCGGATCGGCGGGGACGTCGGTCCCCGAGGCGCTCGGCCGGGCGGGTTCGGCCGCTGTCATCTTCGCGGGGGACTCCGCATGCAGCTCGTGGACGTACCGGCCGCCTCGCATGAGCGAGACCACGGCCGCGAGCCCGGTCAACACGGCGGAGATCGTGAAGGCGAAGTCGATTCCTTTCATAAACGCCGGGGCGACGGCGTTCGGGAACCACTGCTTGGACTCGAGCGTGGTGATCACCGGCCCAGGCAGGGTGTAGCCCGGAGGCAACGCGTTGATGTACAGTTTCATCGGGCTCTGGCCCAGGAACGCACCGAAGAGGGCTCCCGTGGGATCCGAGGCCGCCATGTGGGCGAGCAGCGTGCCCGCCGGACCGGTCGCCCCAGCGGCGTTGAGGGCGTTCAGCACGGAACTCGAGAGGCCGTTCGAGAGTCCCACCAGCACGATTGTGAAGAAGACCGCCATGGAGAGCTGCATGCCGGCGTTCTGCAACGTGGCCCGCATCCCCGATGCGGCCCCGCGGTGTTCGGGGGGTACTGCGTTCATGATCGCGGCCGTGTTCGGGGCGGCGAACATTCCCATCCCGCACCCCTGGACGAACAGGATGGTGCCCATCTGCCAGTAGACAAAGTTGTACGGCAGGAACAGGAGCATGACGAAGGTGGCGGCGCTCACGCCCATGCCGGCGCTCGCGAGGTACCGGGCGCCGAATCGGTCCGAGAGCCACCCGCTGAGGGGTCCCAGCACGACGAAGCCGGCCATCATGGGCATCATGTAGACGCCGGCCCAGAACGGCGTCTGGGCAAACGAGTAGCCGTGCAGGGGAAGCCAGATTCCCTGGAACCAGATGATCATCATGAACATCACGCCGCCGCGGGCGATCGAACCGAGCAGTCCGGCGACGTTCCCCGCCGTGAAGGCACGGATTCGAAATAGGTCGAGCCGGAACATCGGGTCTTTGACGCGGGTCTCGACGAGCACAAAGGCCAGCAATAGCGCGAGCCCGATCCCGATTCCCGACCAGACCCAGGGGCTCGACCAGCCCATCGACTGACCGCCGTAGGGGAGCAGCCCGTAGGTCACCGCAACCAGGAGGAGGGTGAGCCCAACCCCGAAGGTCACGTTCCCGACGTAATCGATCTTCTGGCCCTTGCGGACCGCCACGATGTCGTGCAGCTTGAGGTAGGCCCAGATCGTGCCGCCGAGGGCCACCGGCACGCTCGCGAGGAAGATCACTCGCCAGGCGGGCAGGACGAGGGACCCCACGTGGATGTCGCCGATGCCGGCGAGGAGCCCGCCAAGGACGAGGCCGACCACCGATCCTCCCATGGCGGCGACCTGGTTGATCCCGAGGGCCTTTCCGCGTTCGGAGTGCGGGAACGCGTCGGTGATCAGGGCCGCGGAGTTCGCGAAGAGGAACGCCCCGCCGATCCCCTGGACGACCCGGAACCCGACGAGTTCCCAGGCGCCGGTCGTCCCCGTGTTCGGTGTGAGGAACAGCAGGATCGATCCGACAGCGAAGATGGCGAAGCCGGCGTTGTACATCCGCGCCCGCCCCCACATGTCCGAGATCCGACCGAACGTCACGAGGAGCGTCGCGGTGACCACTCCGTAGCCGAGGAGGAGCCAGATGAGGAGGGTGATGTTCGCCGGGTCGAACGGGTTGACGCCGAGGCCCGTAAAGATCACCGGTAGCGAGATCAGGATGATCGTCCCGTTGATCGACGCGACGAGCGCGCCGAGCGTGGTGTTCGACAGGACGGTCCACTTGTACTCCATCCGGCCTGCTCCTCCGCTCCGCGACCACCGGCCCACCGGCGGTCCAGCTGCCGAGTCTACCCCGCACGAGGATGGGGGGCTTCATGGACCGGATGTGTGGCCAGATTGACCCGATGGCCCTCGTGCTCGTCGCTTCTAAAAGTGGCTCGGCGGGGCCTTCTACCGGAAGCGGCCCGGAACGTCACGGATCCCCGGGCGGCCCGTCCCCAGGGTCAGCCACTCGGGGACGGAGATCGGGCCGCTGGCCCGCCTATGAGGGTCGGGTCGACGCGGTCGATTTCCGGTCGGATCACTCGTCGCGGGGGCGCCGGCGCTTCCGCGGCCTCTCGTCCTCGTCAGGGCGGGAGGGCCTCTCCCGGTCCGACCGTTGGAATCGCCGACGCGGGCGGTCCCCTCCTCGATCCGGAAACGGCGGGCGCCCCCCAGGACCCCGCCGGAAATCCCGTCGTCCGAATCGAGGAGCGCCTCCGAATCGACCTCCTCCGCGACCGGGGCCGGGACGAGGAGGAAGCGTGAACCGGTTTCCGCAGGCGGCACACTCCCCGACCAGCAGACCATCCTCGCCGGTGGAGAACCGCAGCGGAGCCCCGCACTGCCGGCACGGCCGGCCCCGAGGTGCCGCTTCTTCGAATCGGGGACGCCCCTCAGCCGGACCGGGGCGACCCTCCGACTTCAGCACATACACCGTCGTGGTCTCGCACTCCGGGCAAATCGCTGCGAGCGAACCGTGGTCCCCTTCACGGAACTTTAGAGGGGAGCCACAATCGTCGCACTCCGGCCCGCCCTCCTCCACCTCCGTGGGACCCTCTTCCGCTTCGTCGCCGCCGAGGTCGGCCGCCTTCGTGGCGCCGAGATGGGAGGACACCGTGGACCCTTCCACGAACGCGAACTCCTTCGCGCAAGCGGGACAGGTACCGGTCCGAAGTCGGACTTCGTGTTGTTCGAGCTCCATTGAGGCCCCGCAATCCGGGCACGTGTTCGTCATGAGGTAGCGAAACGGGAACCCGACGCGCCCACATTAGGTCCGCCTAGCGTCGGGCGACGGGAGGTCGGGCCGGTGGACCCCGTCGAATTCGGTTGACGAAGTCGTTTCTCGCTCCCGCTCGCCCTTCGGAGAAAGTACATACGGCGACCTTGGGATAGCCGCCGCATTCCATCAAGAGGAGAGAACGCGGTATGGTAGTGACACTGGACGGCCATTCGCTGAAGGCCGAGGACGTGGTCAGGATCGCCCGGAACCGGGAGCGTCTCTCGATTCACCCGGACGCGGTCGCGCGGATCGAAAAGTGCCGTGGACTGCTCGAGCGGAAGATCGCCGCCCACGAGATCATGTACGGCGTAAACACCGGCATCGGCGAGCTCTCCGAGGTGGTCCTTACCCCGGAGCAGGTCGAGAAATTCCAGCGCTACCTCGTCTACTCGCACGCCGCGGGATGCGGGGATCCGATCTCGGAGGAGGACGCCCGCGCCGCGATGATCTCGCGCCTCAACACGCACTGCTGGGGGCACTCGGGCATACGCCGGGAGCTCGTCGAGCTGATGATCGACATGCTGAACCGGGGCGTCACCCCGGTCATGTGCGAGCGCGGCTCCGTCGGTGCCTGCGGTGACCTCTCGCCGATGGCCCAGATGGCGCTCGTCCTGATGGGGGAGGGGGAGGCGTTCTTCGACGGGCGACGGCTCCCCGGCGCGGAGGCGCTCCGGTCCGCGGCGCTCGAGCCGATCGTGTTCAAGGAACGCGACGGGCTCGCCTCGATCAACGGCTCGAACGTGATGACCGGCATGGGCTGCCTTCAGTTGGTCGATGCGGAACGGTGGGTCCGTACCCAAGAGGTCGCGCTCGCGATGACGCTCGAGGCGCTCAATGCCAACATGGCGGCGTACGACCACCGGGTCCACGATGTGCGAGGGTACCCCGGTGCCCAGGCCTGCGCCGAGAACATCCGCAATATCACCGAAGGCTCCGAGCTCCTGAAGCGACCCGGCAAGAAGGTGCAGGACGCCTACTCGCTCCGCTCGAGCCCCCAGGTGATCGGGGCTGCCAAGGACGCGCTCGCCTGGACACGCTACATGCTCGAAATCGAGCTCAACCACGCCGCCGACAACCCGACGTTCTTCCCGGACGAGGAGCTGGTGCTGAGCGCTGCGAACTTCCAGGGGACGCCGATGGCGTTCGCCATCGAGATGATGGGCATGGTCGTCACGACCGTGGGTGTGCTCTCGGAGCGGCGCACCAACCGACTGCTGAACTCCCACCTCTCGATGGGTCTTCCCGCGTTCCTCACGAAGGGGGCCGGGATGTTCTCCGGGCTGATGCTATCGCAGTACACCGCAGGGGCCCTGGTTTCCGAGAACCGAGTGCTTTCGACTCCGGCGGCGATCGGGTCGATCCCCGCCGCGGCGGATCAGGAAGATTTCGTCTCGATGGGGATGACGTCGGCGATCAAGTCCCGGCAGATCATCGAGAACTCCTGGCCGATCGTCGCGATCGAGCTCATCGCCGCCGCCCAGGCGTTCGACATGCGCGCGCCGACCAAGCCTTCCCCGGCCGGCCAGGCCGCCTACGAGGCGATCCGAAAGCACGTCGCGACGCTCGAGGAGGACCGTCCGCTCTTCAACGACATCAACGGCCTGACCCAGGCGGCGAAGACGGGGGAGATCCTCGCCGCCGTCGAGAAGGTCGTCGGCGCACTGAAGTAGGGCGCGCCGTGGACTCCCCTCCCGGGGGAGCGAAGGGTTCCCGTCCGCTACAGGGAGATCGCGTAGCGGACGATCGGGTTGTCAATGTACTCGAGGACCTTCTCAACCCCCTTCTCGAAGGCCGTTCGGTACGCGAGCTTCAGCACCGTGTCGGCGACCGCCGGCTCGAGTGGGGGCGCTTCCTCGATCACGGTCGAGACGGGGGTGGCGTGCCGATCGAAGCAGGCAAGGAACGCCCGGAACTTCGGGAAGCCGCACTGGAACAGTCGGATCTGGAGCTCGACGTCGGGAGGGGTCGGACGGGCGAGGTAGCTCTTCATCTCGTAGAACCGGTCCCGTCCGTTCCAGTAGTCCGGCTGGGCGTAGACCCCGACCCGTTCGTTGATCAGGATCAGCCGGCTGCGGGGTCGGGGCAGTCCCATCACCTCGCTCCGGCGGAACGCTTGGAGCACCCCGAAAACGGCGGCGAGCTGGTGCTCCCGGTCGGCGGGAGCGAGTGAAAGGTCCGCGTCGGCGAGCTCCCGGTCCAAGGTCTCCGTGGCGAGCCGCTGCATCGACGTTGCGGTGGGCCGACGCGAATGGGCGAATTCGTGGCTGTAGCGGGTGAGTGTCTCGTCGATCGCCTTCCCGACGGCCATTCCGATCTCGTCCTTCTCGGTGACCGGCCGGGGGTACGCCGTTTGGACGACTTCGTGGGCCGCGACCGTCTTGACGGAAGTCATCGCCGAAGTGCCCCCCACGCCCGACGGGTATTGGACCTCTCGGGTGCCTCCCGCCGAAGCCCGCGGGTCCCTCGGCCCGCTCTCGAATGGGCTTCACGTAGGGATTTTTACACAGCACTCAGCTCGGAACGGCAGGATCGACCGTCGACTCGGCGGTCCGCGCTCGGAAGGGGGAACGATGCCGGCGTGCATCGAAGTGTCGGACCTGGTGAAGGTCTACGGATCGCTGCGAGCGGTCGATGGCGTGACGTGCGAGGTCCGGACCGGCGAGGTGTTCGCGTTCCTCGGGCCGAACGGAGCCGGAAAGACGACGACGGTGGAGATCCTCGAAGGTCTTCGCCCCCGTACGAGCGGCGAGGTCCAGGTACTCGGTTTCGACCCCTGGACCCAGCTCGACCGCTTGCGGACCCGGATCGGCGTGATCCCCCAGGATTTCCACTTCTTCCCGAAGCTGACCCCGCGAGAGGCGATTCGGCTCTATGCGAGCCTCTTCGCGGTGAAGGTCGATGTCGACGAGCTCCTCGCCCGCGTCGAGCTCTCCGACAAGGCGGACGACTACTACGACACCCTCTCGGGAGGGCAGCATCAGAAACTGGGGGTCGCGCTCGCCCTCGTGAACGACCCGGAGCTGTGCTTCCTCGATGAGCCGACGACGGGTCTCGATCCGCGCGCTCGTCGTTCGATCTGGGACCTCATCCGACGGCTCCGGGCCGAGGGGCGGACCGTCTTTTTGACCACGCACTACCTCGAGGAGGCCCAGCAACTCTCCGACCGGATCGCCATCATCAACCGGGGTCGCATCATCGCCTCCGGAGCGCCCGCCGAGATCATCTCCCGCTACGGTCGGCCCGAGCGACTTCGGATCATCGGGGAGGCGGCGCTCGCCGAACGCCTGTCGGCGCTCGGATTCCACGTTCAACCCGCGGACGGCGGGATCGACGTGGAGCTCCGCTCGAAAGCGGATGCTCTCACGATCCTGCAGACGATTGCATCGAGCGGCCTCCGGTGGGAGAGGTTCTCGACTCAGACCGACACGCTCGAAGACGTCTTCATCCAGCTGGTCGGCCGTCTCGAGGACGGCTCGCTTCCCGAAGCCTCGGCGGGAGGCTCGCCATGAACTTGCGTCGGGTCGCCGCGTACTTTCCGGCGTTTGCGAAGGGGTACCTCCGCAACCCGCTCGGCCTGTTCATGTCCCTGATCTTCCCGGTGATCCTGATTCTCATTTTCGGCGCCGTCTTCTCGAACTCGGGGAGCGGCCAGGTCCCGCTGACGGTCCAGAACCTCGATCACAACTCCCCGGCGAGTGTCGGATTTCTCTCCGCGTTGAACGCGACCGGTGTGGTCTCGATTAGCATCGTCTCCCCGGACGTGGGGAACCTTTCCACGTATCTCGCCCACAACGACCTTGCCGCCGGCCTCGTGATTCCCGCCGGGTTCAACACCACGCTCGCGGCATGTGCCCAACATCTCCCGAGCTGCAGCCCGGTCCGTCTCCTGGTCTTCACGAACCCGTCGTCGGGGGCCGAGGCGGGCATCGTGCAGGGCGCCGTCCAGGGAGCCGCCAACGGAGTGAACCTGCATCTCGCCGGCGGCAGCGTCGTGGTCGCCCCCGTGAACCTGAACGTCGGGAACCAGATCTACCGCTACATCGACTACCTGGTCCCCGGCCTGATCGGGTTCTCCGTGTTGGTGAGCCCGATGTTCTCGATGGTGAACGTCAGCTCGACGTGGAAGCGGGATAAGCTGTTCCGGCAGCTTTCCCTCACGCCGCTCTCTCGAGGGGAGTGGCTGACGGCCACCTTCCTCTGGTACGTCGTGCTCGCGTTCGTCTCCACGCTCCTTCTGCTCGGCGTCGGGAGCGCGGTGTTCGGGGCGCATGTGACCCTGACCCTGCTCACCCTCCCCTTCCTCGTGGTCGGGCCGATCCTCTTCGTCGCGATCGGGCTGCTCGCCGGCTCCGCCGCGAGCACCCCCGAGAGCGCCGGGGTCATCGGGAACATTATCACGTTCCCGATGATGTTCCTCTCCGGGACGTTCTTCCCGGTATCGCTGTTTCCCTCGTGGCTGGTCCCGGTCGCGCACGTCCTCCCGCTCTTCTACGTGATCGACGGGCTCAACGCGGCGATGGTGTTCAGTAGCCCGGCCACCGCGTACGTCGACCTCCTCGTGGTCCTCGTGCTCGCCATCGTGTTCGCCGTGGTGGCGGCCCGGGTCTTCAGCTGGCGAGAACAGTAGCGGATCGATCCGGACCTGCGTCACCCAACGCCCGGACCGGCCTCAGCTCGGGACAGTCACTTTGCGTCGCGCGGGTCCGGCGGATCGTCCGATTGTTCGAACGACGGACAGGAGGGATGCGAGAGGATCTGCTCAGCCTGAGCCTCGGTTACGGTGAGCGGTCCCCACACTCCGCGGGCGCCGGTCACCGCCCGGAAGGCGACGAACCCCCGGCCGAGATAGGTCGGGGCCGCGAGCTGGTCCCATCGGAGGGTGATGTGACTCAGAAGGTAGCGGAACTCGACCGAGTTCGGTAGAACGAGCACTTCGCGGGGGAGGCGATCCAGGATCGCGAGGCCGATGAGGAACGCAGCGATTCCGAGCAGCGCCCCCGGGAGGTCCACGCGGAACAGTCCGGGCGCCATCACGATCACGTAGGCGGTAACCCCGAGCAGGGCGACCCCGAACGCGAAGACCAGGTAGGTGGAGTACGCCCACCACGCCCGTCCCCCGGCCCGGGTCGGCTTCGGTGCCGGCGATTGCCGAGGGGTGCTCATCCGCGGCTCCTCGGCTAGGAGGGTCGGCGCCGAGGTGAATAAACCCGCCGTTCGACCCCACTGACCGGTCGGGCGGACGGGGTGGTGGGGGGAGACCCGCACGCACGACATCCGGCGGTCCGACCGATCCGATTGACGTTCCCGCGCGTCCCGTCGAGGGTTCTTGACCACCCATTCATACCCTCTCTCCGCGGTACGACGGCCGTGGCCCCATCCGCCGTTCTCCCTCAGGGCCAGCCGCCGCCGGACCTCCTCGTCGCGTTGACCCGTCGGCCGATCGACCATCCGACGCGGGTTCGGGGCGTCGTGACCGTGATACCGGACCGGTGCAAGGAGTGCGAGTTCTGCGTCCATTACTGCCCGAAGGAGGTCCTCGAGATCTCCCCGACGTACAACGCCCGAGGCTATCGCCCGGTGCGCGTCAAGGAGTCGAAGAAGGACGACTGCATCTGCTGCCGGTTCTGCCAGGACGTCTGCCCCGAGTTCGCGATCTTCGTCGAGGAGGCAGGCAAGTGACCGCGGAGAAGGGGCCGGTCCTCACTGGTTCCCACTTCATGCTCGGCGACCAGGCATGCGCCGAGGGCGCCATCTACGCGGGCTGCCGCTTCTTCGCGGGCTACCCGATCACGCCGGCGACCGAGATCGCCGAGCGGATGGCCGAACGGCTTCCCGCAATCGGTGGACAGTACATCCAGATGGAGGACGAGATCGGGTCGATCGCCGCGGTCCTCGGGGCGAGCGTCGCCGGGGTGAAGGCGATGACCGCGACCTCGGGTCCCGGGTTCTCGCTGATGCAGGAGAACCTCGGCCTCGGGTTCATGATGGAGGTGCCGGCGGTCGTGGTCAACGTGCAGCGCGGGGGTCCGAGCACGGGCCTCCCGACGTCGGTCGGCCAGCAGGACATGATGCAGGCACGGTACGGCTCGCACGGGGACTACTCCGCGATCGCCTACTCCCCGTCCTCCCCGCAAGAGGCGTTCGAGCTCACGATCCAGGCGTTCAGCACCGCCGAACGGCTTCGCACGCCGGTCCTCGTCATGATGGACGAGGTCGTCGGCCACATGCGTGAGCGGGTCGTCATCCCGGAAGAGGGGAAGCGGACGATCCTCTCGCGACGCCTTCCCTCTGTCCCTCCGAGCGAGTACCGTCCGTATCGGGTCGATGACGACCTCGTGCCCGAGATGGCGCTCGCCGGGGGCGGCTACAGCGTGCGGATGACGAGCCTGACGCATGACGAGCTGGGCCGCGCGGTCACCGACACGGCGACCCAGCGGGTCCTCCTGCCCCGTCTCCTAAGGAAGGTCGAGGAACACCGGGACGTCTACGAGCAGTACGAGCTCCGTCACGTGAAGGACGCGGAGGTCCTCCTGGTAGCGTACGGAATCACCGGCCGATCGGCGACCGGCGCGGTCGAGGCGGCTCGGGCCCGAGGGATCCGAGTCGGGCTGTTCCGGCCGAAGTCCGTGTGGCCGTTCCCGGCAGAAGCGTTCCTCCGCGCGGCCCGGACGGTCCGACGCGTGGTGGTCGCGGAGATCAACATGGGACAGATCGCTCTAGAGGTCGAGCGACTGATCGCCGGCCGATGCCCGGTGGTTCGGGTGACGAGCCCGGGCGGGGAGGTCCTTTCCCCGGAGCTGATCCTCGGAGCGTGCGGCCCCGAACGGGGCGCGAAGGTGGCCCGATGACCCCGCGAGCGGACGAGCATCAGCTGGGGACTCCCGAGACCGAGAGTGCCCCGCCGCGGCATCACCCGCTCGACTCGGTGCTCCGCTCGGAAGTGCTCCCCCACATCTGGTGTCCGGGGTGCGGGATCGGGGTCGCCCTCGGTGCGTTCCTCCAGGGGCTCGACCGGGCCGGGATCCCGCTCGAGAAGCGCGTCATCGTGGGCGGCATCGGCTGCTCCTCCCGGGTCGTCTACTACGCGCGTGCCGACGCGTACCACACCACGCACGGCCGTGCAATCCCGTTCGCCACGGGGATCAAGCTCGCGAACCCGTCCCTCCAGGTCACGGTCTTCGCGGGGGACGGGGACCTGTTCGCGATCGGGGGGAATCACTTCATCCACGCCGCGCGACGGAACATGGATCTCCTCGTGGTCTGCATCAACAACTTCAACTACGGGATGACCGGGGGCCAGTCGGGTCCGACGACCCCACACGACGCCAAGACCACGACGACCCCGAGCGGCAACTTCGAGTTCCCGTTCAACCTCCCGCAGCTCGCCGCGGCGGTCGGGGCGGTCTACGTCGCCCGGTGGACCACGCTGGACGTTCGCCGGCTCCGGGACTGCTTCACGGAGGCGGCGGGGAAGCAGGGATTCCGGTTCGTCGAGGTGCTGGCGCCGTGCCCGGTGAGCTTCGGCAAGTCCAACGACATCGGCAGCGGAGTCGACGAGATGGACTACTACCGGGGGCTCGAGCAGATCTGGGGGTCGCCCGGCGGCCTACCGAGCCGGGTGGAGGTGCGCGAGACCGGTGACCTATCCGGCACCGACATCTCGCTGCACCGCCCGATCATCGTCGGGAAGTTCGTGGACCGAGTTCGCCCCACGTTCCTCGACAACTACCGCGCCGTGGCCCAGACGGCGAAGGGGAAGGCGCCGTGACGCGGGTGCGCTTCGCCGGCTTCGGTGGTCAGGGGGTCGTCCTCTCGGGATTCATTCTCGGGCGTGCCGCCTGTCTCCACGGCGGCAAGAACGCCGCGATGACCCAGAACTACGGGCCCGAGTCGCGCGGAGGGGCGTGCAATGCGGACGTCGTCGTCGAGGACCAGGAGATCGCGATGCCGGTCTTCGACCAGCCGGATGTGCTCGTCCTGCTCTCCCAGGAGGCCGCGAACAAGAACGCGAGCTGGATCGCCGGCTCGAAGCTCGTCCTGATCGACGAGGACCTGGTCCATCTCGAGGGGGATGACCCCAACGTCCAGAAGGCGCCGTTCACCCGGATGGCGACCGGCCTCGGTCGTCGGATCGTCGCGAACATCGTGATGCTGGGCTGCCTGACGGCCCGCTCCCGCCTTGTCCCACCCGAGGCGATGGAGGAGGCGATCCGCAACACGGTACCGCCGAAGACGATCGAGCTCAACCTGAAGGCGTTCCGCGCCGGCCTCGCGATACCGGAGGCGGCCTGATGGCTACGCTTCCCGTGATGGTGATCGGCGGGGGCATCGCCGGGGTGCAGGCGGCGCTCGACCTCGCGGACGCGGGGCGTCGCGTCGTGCTGGTCGAGCAGACCGCGTCGATCGGCGGGAAGATGGCCGCCCTCGACAAGAACTTCCCGACCCTCGACTGCAGCATCTGCATCGAGGCGCCGAAGCTCTCCGAGGTGGCCGAGAACCGAAACATCGAGGTGGTCTCGAACGCCGAGGTGACCCGCGTCGAGCGCCGGGACGGCGGAGCGTTCCACGTCACCCTGCACCGCCGGGGCAACCTCGTGAACGACGAGTGCACCCGCTGTGGCCTCTGCTCCGAGGCGTGCCCGGTCGTGCTGCCGAACGAGTTCGATTCGGGCATGGCGAGCCGGAAGGCGGTCTACACTCCGTTCCCCCAAGCCGTCCCCGGCCCGTACTTCCTCTCGGTCAACGACTGCGTCAACGAGCCGCCGATCGTGCTGCCGTGCTCCCGGTGCATGGACGTCTGCCCGCCGAAGGCGATCTCCTGGGACCGGCCGCTCGAGGCGATGCTCGAGCGGGACGTCGCCGCGGTGATCGCGTCGACCGGCTTCGACCTCTACGACCCGCTCTCCCTCGAGGAGTACGGCTACGGCTCGCACCCGGACATCGTGACCGCGATGGAGTTCGAGCGTCTGCTCTCTTCGGCCGGGCCGACCGGCGGTGAAATCCTCTGCCCGTCCGACGGGCGCCACGCCCGCCGCCTCGTGTTCGTCCTGTGCGCCGGCTCTCGGGACGTCCGCCGGCTCAGCCAGTGCTCCCGATTCTGCTGCATGTACTCGATCAAGGAGGCGGTCCAGGCCCGCGATCACGGCGTGGATTCCGTGAAGATCCTGTACATGGACATCCGCGCCTACGGCAAGGGGTTCGACGGGTTCTACCAGCGCGCCCACGAGGAGGGCGTCGAGTTCATCCGCGGCCGGGTCGGCCGCGTCGTCCCGGGCCTCGACGGGCTCCAGGTCCGCTTCGAGGACACGGGTCGGGGCGTCGTGGAGGACGTGACCGCCGACATGGTCGTGCTCGCGACCGGCGCGAAGCCCTCGGCCGGTCTCGCGAAGCTCGCAGAGACCCTCGGGGTGCCGCTCGGTCCCGACGGCTTCCTCCGGGGCGAAGATGCCCCGGACGGGGTATTCGTCGCGGGCTCGGCCTCCGGGCCGAAGGATATCCCCGACAGCGTCACCGAGGCCGGAGCGGCCGCGGCCCGCGCGATGGAGCGGGCTCCCGAGAAGTCGTGGCCCGAGCCCGAGCGCGGCGAGCCCCTCGATGTGTCCGGGGAGGCCCGGGTCGGGGTCTTCCTCTGCGACTGCGGCAGCAACATCGCCGGTGTCGTCGACGTCCCGTCCGTGGTGGAGTACGCCCGGACGGTCCCGGGCGTCGCGCACGCCGAGGAGGTACGGTTTGCCTGCGCCGGCAACACGCAGACCGACATGGCCCGTCGGATCCGGGAGAAGGGGCTCACCCGACTCGTCGTCGGGGCCTGCTCGCCGAAGACACACGAAGGGACGTTCAAGCGGGTCTGCCTGCGCGCCGGGCTCAACCCGTATCTCCTCGAGATGTCGAACATCCGCAATCAGGACTCCTGGGTCCACAAGTCGGACCGTCGCTCGGCCACCGCGAAGGCGCGCGACATGGTCCGGATGGCGGTCGACAAGGCCTCCCGGCTGCGGCCGCTCGAGACGATCGAACAGCCGATGATCCAGACGGCGCTCGTGGTCGGCGGGGGCCCCGCCGGGATGGCGGCGGCCACGAGCCTCGCCCGCCAGGGGTTCGACACGCATCTTATCGAGAAGGAACGGGAGGTGGGCGGTGCCCTCCGCCGTCTCGAGCGGATCGAGCCGTCGGGCGCAGACGCGAAGGCGCTCCTCGACGCGATGACCCGCAACCTCGAGTCGTCGGGGGCCCATCTGCATCTCGGGACCGAGATCGCCCAGATCGACGGGCATGTCGGGAACTTCCGGGCCCGGCTCAGCACTGACGAGACGATCGACGCGGGGGTCGTCGTGCTCGCGATGGGCGCCGGCATGGTGCGGCCCCCCGACGATTACCCGCTGCGATCCGCCTACGACCTCGAGACGGTGACCAACCAACGTCTCGAGGAGATGATCTCGTGGGGACGGGTTCCAGGGAGGGCGGTCACGTTCGTCTCCTGCATCGGGGCCCGTGCCGACGAACACGGGTGCTCCCGGTACTGCTGCAGCGCGATGGTCGGGCAGGCGCTGCGCCTCCGCCGGATGGGAAAGAAGGTCCGGGTCCTCTACCGCGACCTGCGAACGTACTCCCGGGGCTCCGAGGAGCTGTACCGGACCGCGGCCGAAGAAGGGGTGGCATTCTTCCGGTACCCCGACGTGCCCGCCGAGAAGGCGGTCCGGGTCGTGCCGGGCGCGGTGCGGTTCCACGACCTCCTCCTGGACCGGGACGTCGAGCTTGCCACGGACCTCCTCGTGCTGGTCTGCGGGCTCGTCCCGGAAGAGTCGGCGGTGGCGAAGATGCTCAAGGTCCCGCGGAGCTCCGACGGGTTCCTGCTCGAGCGGCACCCGAAGCTCGGACCGGTCGAGGCGGGGAGCGCCGGGATCTTCCTCGCGGGCACCGCCCAGGGACCAAAGGACCTCGGCGAGTCGATCCAGCAGGGCCTCGCGACGGCCGCGAAGGCGGCCGCGCTCCTCTCGCGCGACACCATCGAGAAGGAGCCGCTGACCGCCATCATCGACGAAGCGACCTGCAACGGCTGTGGCCGATGCGTGCGGGTCTGCCCGTTCGGTGCGCTCGAGCCGTACACCCTCGAGGAGGGAGGAAAGAAGAGCAAGAAGGTCCGCGTCATCACCGCCGCCTGCATGGGCTGCGGCACCTGTGCCGCGGACTGCTTCCGCGACTCGATCACCACGCCGTTCTTCACCGACGAGCAGGTGGAGGCCCAGATCGACGCGGCGCTCGCCGACGACCCGGGATCGAAGGTCCTCGTCTTCGCCTGCAACTGGTGCTCGTACGCGGGGGCCGATCAGGCGGGGATCGAGAAGATCCAGTACCCCAGCAACGGGCGGATCATCCGGACGATGTGCTCGGGCCGGGTCTCCGACCGGTTCATTAAGCGCGCCTTCGAGAAAGGGGCGGGCGCCGTCCTCGTGACCGGCTGCCACCCCGGCGACTGCCACTACATCAACGCGAACAGCTGGACCGAGAAGCGGTTCGAGATCTGGCGCAAGACGTTCGAGCGGAGAGGGATCTCCCCCGAGCGGTTCCAGCTCGAGTGGATCTCCGCGGCCGAAGGGAAGGAGTTCGCCGCGAAGATGCGGGAGATGGCGACCGTCCTAAGGGATCACGCGGCGGCGATCGCCCCGCCGAAGGAGGAGGCCCGTGCTGCCGAGTGAGACGAAGCCGCTCGTCTGGAACGACGAGCTCTGGGAGGACCTCTGCCGCACCACGGACGCGGCGGCGTGCTTCCAGTGCGGCTCCTGCACGGCCACCTGTCCGCTCGCCGAGCGGGGCGCGCTCAACATCCGCCAGCTGATCCGGCTCGGCGCGTTCGGGAGCGGGGCGCCCGGCCTCTGGTCGTGCACGACGTGCGCCCAGTGCAACATCGGCTGTCCCCGCGGGGTCGACGTGGTCGAAGTGGTCCGTCATCTGCGGGCCCGGGGCTGGAAGCGGAACGACGTGCCCGCCGGCCTCCGTCCGCTCCTCTGGGCCGAGTTCCAGGACGGGAACCCGTACCGGATGCCCCCGTCACAACGGAGCGCCTGGATGCGAGGCCTCTCCGGGGCCGAGACCGGGACATCGGACGGGGCGACGACCGTGCTGTACGTCGGCTGCACGGCGAGCTACGACCCACGCGCGCAGCGCACCGCCCGAGCCCTGGCGAGGATCCTCGCCGCGGCCGAAGTCCCCTTCCGTCTGCTCGGGGAGAAAGAGGTCTGCTGTGGGGAGACCCCGCGCGCCCTCGGCGTCGACGGACTCTTCCGGGAGATGTCGGCCCGGAGCGCGGAGACGCTCCGCTCGGTCGGGGCGACGCGGGTCGTCACGGTCTCCCCGCACTGCTTCGATGCGCTCAAGGCCGGTCTCGGTGACCAGGTCGAGGTGGTGCACTATAGCCAGGTCCTCGACGAGCTCCTGAGCGGTGGCAAGCTCAAGGTCTCGGGCTACCGGCCGGGCGTGCTCACCTACCATGACCCGTGCTACCTCGGCCGGCAGCACGGGGTGTACGATCCTCCCCGCCGTCTTCTGGAGGCGGCGGGCGCGAAGCTCGTCGAGATGCCCCGGAACCGCCGCTGGGCGCTCTGCTGCGGTGGCGGAGGCGGGAACATGTGGCGAGAATCGAACGGGGAGGAACGGCTCGCTGACCAGCGGGTCACCGAGGCCGGCGACACCGGCGCGACCGTGCTCGCCACCGCCTGTCCGTTCTGCATCACGTGCTTCTCGGGCGCGCAGGCGCCGGGCCGGGGCCACCTCGAAATAGTGGACGTCGCCGAGGTCGTGGCCCGGGCGGTGGGGGTGCCAACGTGAGCGCCCCCGGTGCCGTCTGGGTGTATGCGGAGCGGCACAATGGATCGTTCCGACCGGTCAGCCTCGAGATCCTGGGGCATGCCCGGTCCGTGGCCGATGCGCTGAGCGCCCCGTTGATCGCCATCACCATCGGCTCGGGGGAGGCCGCCCCGAAGGAGCTCACCCAGTACGGGGCCGACGAGATTGTGGCCATCGACCATCCGCTCCTCGTCCGATACGACACGAAGCTGTTCACCGACCTTCTCGAGCGCGAGCTCCGGGGGGCCGACCCTTCCGTGCTCTTGCTTGGCGCCACCCGGGACGGCCAAGACTTGGCGGGCCGCCTCGCCGTCCGGCTCAGGACGGGGTTGACTGCGCATGTCACCTCCCTCGAAGTCGATGGCGAACGGCGCCTCGTCGGCTGGGTGCCCGGCTTCGGCGGAGGCATCGAGGCCGGTGTCGTCTGTGCGAACCGCCGCCCCGCGATCGTGACGGTCCGACCCGGCGTCTTCTCGGCGCCCGATGCGAAGAACCCGGCGCGCGCGCCTCGGTTCGTCCGCCCGGAGATCGACGCCCGTTCGTTCGGAGCGCGTCAGATCTCGTTCGACCCGAAGGGGACGAGCGTCGACCTGACCCGGTCGGATGTGCTCGTCGTCGGCGGGCGGGGCACCGATGGCGACTTCACGCGGCTGCAGCGACTCGCCCACCTGATCGGCGCCGAGGTCGGTGCCACGCGTGTGGCCACCGACTCCGGGTGGGTAGAACGCGAACGGATGATCGGGCAGACCGGCGTCGTGACGCATCCGAAGGTCGCCGTCGTGCTCGGCGCCAGTGGGGCCGTCCAGTTCACGGTCGGGATCGAGAAGGCGGGGTTTGTGATCGCGGTGAACCGGGACCCGGACGCCCCGATCTTCGAAGCCGCCGACTTGGGGTTCGTCGGAGACCTCGCGCCGATCGTCGACAAGCTGGTGAGCGCGCTGGGGGAGGCGTAGGGGAGATGCGGTGCGTCGTCTGCCTCAAGGTCGTCCCGCGGCCCGAGGAGGTTCGTGTCAATCTCGAGCAGAAGACGCTCGAGCGCTCGGGAGTGCGGTCGGTGATCAATCCCTCTGACCTGAACGCGCTCGAGACGGCGCTCGCGCTGCGGGACCTCCATGGCGGCCGGGTGACCGTGCTATCGATGGGGCCTCCGAACTTCGAACCCTATCTCCGCGTCGCGATCGCTGTAGGGGCGGACGAGGCCGTGCTGCTCTCCGACCGGGCGTTCGGAGGGGCCGACACACTCGCCACGTCGTACACCCTCGCCGAGGGGGTCCGCGCCCTCGGGGGCGCCGACCTCGTGCTGTGCGGGGACGAATCGTCCGACGGCGGCACGAGCCAGGTTCCGCAGGGGCTCGCCGAGTGGCTCGGCTTCTCCCAGGCGACGTACGTCGACGGCCTTGAGGTCACGAAGGAAGGGGCCCTGCGCGCGCGACGGGTCCTCGAGGAGGGGACCGAGACGCTCGAGATGCCGCTTCCCGCCGTCGTCTCCGTGCTCGGGGGAGCCAACGAGGTCCGGTTCATCGACTACGACCGCTGGGCGATGGCCCAGGGCGCCTCGGTGCGCGTGATCGACGCCGCCGAGCTCGGGGCCGACCCGGCCTCGCTCGGGCTGAAGGGCTCTCCGACGGTGGTCGCCGGGCTCCGTGAGGTCCGTAAGCCCGGCCGCCGTCACGAGGTCCTTACCGTCCCACCGGACGAGGCCGCCGCGCGCCTCGCGGAAGAGCTGCGCCGTCTCGGCGTGGCCCACGCGTGAACCGGTCGTTCGAAGCGACCGACGGGGTCGGCAACCCTAAGTGACCGCTCGCTTCCGACGACCCGTGGCGACCCCGAAATCGAGCGACGAGGGGGCCTCTCGTCGCGCCGACTTCCATTCCCACTCGTACCTTTCCGACGGAGAGACCTCGGCGACCGACATGTGGAACGAGGCTCAGGCGCTCGCCCACCGGGCACTCGCCCTGACCGACCACCTCTCCCTGGAGGATCCGAAGCCGATGCTCGCTCGCCTTCACCAGGAGGCGAAGGCGTGGGAGGGAACGGGGTTCACGCCGATCGTGGGCGTCGAGCTCACGAAGATCCCCCCTCGTCGGATCGCGGAGGTGGCCCGAGCCTCTCGGAAGGCGGGGGCCGAGATCGTGATCGTCCACGGCGAGACGATCGTCGAGAACGTGCCCGCCGGGACGAACCACGCAGCGATCGACTCGGGATTCGTGGACGTGCTGGCCCATCCCGGACTTCTCGATCCGAAGGACGCGGAGCTCGCGCACGCCCAGTCGGTGGTGCTCGAGATCTCCGGCCGCGAAGGCCACTCGCTCGCGAACGGCCACGTCGTCCGCCTCGCCCTCGAGGCCGGGGCGGACCTCGTGGTCGACTCGGACGCACATGACCCGGAGCACCTGATCCCGCTCGAGCGGGCCCGCCGGATCGCGCTGGGTGCGGGAGTCCCAGAGAAGTTGCTCTCGCGCGTCCTCTTCGGGACGCCGACCGAGCTCATCCGTCGGACCCACGGCCGCTGACGGATCCTTGTCCCCACCGACAGCAGCCAGGACCCGTTCGACTCGACAGGACTACAGCCCCGCCTCGTAGAGGTCGACCCGACCGCAGTTCGGGCAGTGGAACACCGAAAACGGCTGCAGGGCCTCCGAAAGCTGGTTCCAATTCCCGAGAAGGAACCCCGATCCGCCGGCCCGGCCTCCTACGCGAAACTCGAGTTCTCCCTCGTCGGTCATGGTCACCTTGCAGTTGGGGCACACTCGGACGGGAGTGGGCGGGGGAGGAGGCGTATCGGGAACAGCGGTCGGTTCGACCGTTCTCGCAGAGGGCGCCTCCGATCCCGAAGAGAGTCCGCAGTTGGGACACGCCTCCTCGGGAGCCGTCCCTAGATCGAAACCGCAGTAGGCACAGTGGGCCATCGGCTCCCGCGGAAACGGGACGAGCGAATATACACTCTGTCCCGAATCATTTGCCGCGTCGATCCTCATCACCACTCGTGTGGGTCGAGAGAGGAATCGTCAAGCGCGACCGCCGCGTACGAGCAGCGCATGATGGCCGGGCCGATGGCCCCGGGAGTGTGCCCCCGCTGCGGAGGGCCCAATCCTCGGAGCGCGGCGTTCTGTCAGTTCTGTAGCGCCCCACTCCCCGGCGTTCCCTCGCCCGAGCCGGTTCCCGTTCGGCCGGGAGGTCCCGACAGTTTCCAGCTGGCTACTTCCGGACAGCCGGAGTATCCGGTCGCCCGGGTCGTCCTCCTCATCTTCGGCATCCTCCTGTTCGTAGGGGGCCTGGTCCTGTTCGGCATTGCCGCCTCGGTCCACCAGACGGTCCAGTCGTTCAACCAGGCCTGTATGCAGAATCCGACGTGCACGCCGGAATCCGACCCCAGCGGGGCGATCACCGGGGTCGGGGTCGCGGTGCTCATCATCGGCATCATCCTGCTAATCGTGGCCGGGATCCTCTACCGGGGCGATTGAGGAACCCGCCCGCGCTCCCGTTTCTCGCCGTAGCGAGGGGTCGGAAGGACAGTCTATTACCTCGAGGCGGAATGGCCCGAGCGACCCATGTCGATGACCGATTCACGACACTACCGGCTCGAGGAGATCGGTGAGGGGATTCATGCGGCGATTGCGCGGCCGGAGGGGTTCGCAATCTGCAACTCCGGCATCCTCGACCTGCACGACCAGGCCGGACTGGTCTTCGACACCGGGATGAATCCGGACTCCGCTCAGGACCTCCGAGGGAATGCTACGCGGGTCCTGGGCCGTCCGCCCTCGGTCGCGGTCAGCAGCCACCGGCACCTCGACCACTTCCTCGGCAACTCGGAGTTCGCTTCCGTGCCGATCTGGGGGACCCGACGGACCCGGGAGATCCTGCTCGAGACGGGCAGCGAGATCCTCGCGGAAGTGCGGCGCGAGCAGCTCGAGAAGGATATCGCGGAGCTCGAGAGCCACCGGGGCGAGATGCCCTCGGAAACGGCCCGGAAGGACCTCGACTTCAACATCCACCTCGAGCGGGCCCTCCTCGCCGCCGCGGGCCGAGTGAAGGTTGTGCCTCCCGACCACACCTTCGACACGCGGGTCACGATCCCCGGTCCCCGGGGTGCGGAACTCATCTGTCTCGGGAGCGGTCACACGGAGGCCGACGCGTTCCTGTTCCTGCCGCAGGAGAAGGTGCTGTTCGCCGGGGACCTCGTGGTCGTCGGCATCCAGCCGAGCATGGGGAACGGCGATCCGGAGCACTGGCTCGAGGTGCTCGACGAGATCGAGCGGATGCGGCCCGAACGGATCATCCCCGGTCACGGCCCCGTGACGGCCACCGAAGGGATCGAAGAGACCCGCGGGTATCTTTCGGGAGTCCTCGCGGCGGCTCGGGCGCGCAAGGGAACGAAGCTTCCCGCCGCCATCGGCAAGTGGGAGGGATCGCTGAGCCTCGACTGGAACCTCAAGTTCGCGCGCGAGTGGGTCAAGAAGAGAGACGCCCGGTCGTGAATCGGGGGCTCGGTCAGGTTCCCCGGAAGAGATCGGTGCTCAAGTACCGAAGCCCCGAGTCGACCATCAGGGTGACGACCGTCGCCTTCGGCCCGAGCTCCCGGGCGACCTTCAACGCCGCGACCACATTCGCCCCGGAGGAGGTTCCGACGAAGAGCGCCTCTTCCTTCGCGAGCGTCCGCGCCATCGCCGTCGCTTCGCTCGTCGACACCGTGACGAGCCGGTTCACGAGCTTGGGATCCCAGAGCGGAGGCACGTAGCCAATCCCTACACCCTCGATCTGGTGGGCTCCCGTCGGTCCTCCCGACAGCACGGCCGACTCCGTGGGCTCCCAGCCCACGATCTGGATCTTCGGGTTGTGCTTCCAGAGCGCCTCCGTCGTTCCATGAAGGGAGTGGGCCGTGCCGATCGCCTGGACGAAGGCGTCGATCTTGCCTCCGGTCTGCTGCCAGATCTCCTCCCCGAGCGCATAGTAGCCGCTCGCCCCGTCCCGATTCGTCAACTGGTCGCAGAACCAGTGCCCCGGCTGCGCCGAGAGCCGACGGGCGGTCGCCACCATCTCCTTGATCAAGCGCTCGGTGATCTGTTTCCCGTCGCTCGGAACGACGGTGACGGTCGCCCCGAACGCCTCCATCGTGCGCCGCTTGTCGTCCGAGAAGGCGTCCGAGAAGACGATCTGCAGCCGGTATCCCTTCGCCGCGCAAACGAGCGCGAGGGAGATGCCCGTGGTCCCGGCGGTGTACTCGACCACGGTACTCCTGGGAGATAGGCGTCCGTCCTTCTCCGCGGCCTCGATCATCGCCTTCGCGACGCGGTCTTTCATGCTCCCCGTCGGGTTGGTGAACTCGAGTTTCGCGAGGACGGTTGCGGAACCGGAAGGAACCACGCGCCGCAGCCGGACGAGCGGAGTATTGCCGATCGCGTCCAGGACGCCGACACCCGCGGACGACATGGTCGATTCGATAGGGAACCTCCGGGAATGTATTTGGTCGTAACGTCCCGTCAGCTTACGATTCCGCGGTGGGACCCCGTGGCTGAGGCGGGACCGGGTGGCCCGGAGAGGGGTTCCGTGGGCCCCTGCCCGCGAGGGCCCACGGTGGGGGGTGTTTCGCTCGCCTTCGAGTCGAGGCGATCACCCCCTATCCGCGACTGGGCGCGGCGACCGCCCCGGCGAGCGGACTCGCGACCACCGCTTGCTGCGTTCCACTACACGCGGCCGACGGCGTGCAGCCATGTTCGGTAGACGACTTGGTCTCCGTGTGGCTCATGGCGCTCACCACGAAGTAGCCCACCGCCCCGACCACCACCACGACCGCCGCCAGCACCACCGCGGCCGTGAGGGGACGCATGCCGCGCCGCTCCGATCCCCGACCACTTCCCCCGACTTCCTTCGCTGCTTGCATTTCTCTCGGACCTCCGTGTGTCTCTCGGAGGTCACTAGGTCGGGAAAGGACGGAAATAGGCTAGGAAATCGTCTCCCGGAAGGACGGAAATACTCTACCGATTCGGCGCTCGCCCCGTCACGTTCCGCTCGCGGACCGGTGACTGCGAGCGGCGCCTTTCGAGGGGGTTTCAAGGGCTCGGTGACTTCCGGTGAACCTAACGACCAAGTAGGGCCGGTGCCATCTTCATCTCGATGAGGATCCGGCGGTTGCTCCCGGGAGACGAGCTCGCTGTGCTCAACGCCGGGTATCTCTTCGACGGGGAGGTCCCCGACCTGGCGGCGGTCCGGGCGTACCTCGCCGACACCCGCAACGTGCTTCTGTTCGCGTTCGAAGGAAGCGAGGCGCTGGGGTATCTCCGGGGGACGGAGCTCCTTCAGCTCAACTCGCGTCGGAAGCAGATGTTTCTCTACGACATCAGCGTCGACGAGGACTTCCGGGGCCGGGGCATCGGAAAGGCCCTGGTCTCGACGCTGCTGAAGGACTGCCGGGAGCGAGGCTTCGCGGAGGCGTTCGTATTCACGGATCCGGCCAACATCGCGGCGGTCGCGCTGTACCGTTCCTCGGGCGGTATCACGGAGACGCCGGCCGACCGGATGTTCGTCTTTCCCCTGCACTCGTCGCTCGAGCCTCCCGTATAGTCGCGGCCCCTTCCCTCGGGTTTCGCGGGCAACTGTTATCCGGCAGGGGCGTATCGAACGCCCCGATGGCGCGGAAGTACCGGTTCGTCTGGCTGGACGTCTTCGCGAAGACCCCGCTCGAGGGCAACCAGCTCGCGGTGTTTCCGGACGCCACGGGCCTCTCCGACGACGAGATGCAGTCGATCGCGAGGGAGACCCACCTCTCGGAGACGACGTTCGTCTTTCCCGAGAACGACTCGGTGGACTTTACCGAGGGCTTCCGAACCCGTATCTTCGCGGTGATGGGAGAGATGCCGTTCGCCGGCCATCCCACGCTCGGGACCGCGAGCGTTCTCGCCCAGCAGAAGGGCCGGACGGAGGTCGCCCTGCGCCTCAAGGTCGGTCGAATTCCGGTCCGGTTCTTCGATCGGGAGGGCCGCCCGTTCGGGGAGATGGTTCAGAAGGACCCCACGATCGGCGCCACCCACGATCCGCAAGAGGTGGCCAAAGCGCTGCAGGTTCCCGTCGACGCGCTGGATCCGAAACTCCCGATTCAAACGATCTCCACCGGGGTCCCATTCGCGATCGTCCCGTTCCGCTCGCTTGACGCTCTCGTTCACGCCCACCCCCAGTGGAGCACGATGGAGAGGTACCTCCAGGAGTCGGATGCGAACTTCTTCTATCTCGTCGCCCGGGAGACCGTCGACCGCTCGGCCGCGGCCCACGCGCGGATGATCTTCGCCCTAGGAGAGGATCCGGCCACCGGGAGCGCGGCCGGTCCGGCCATCGCCTGGATGGTCCTCCACGGCCTCGTTCCCCCGGGGCAATCCGTGATGATCGAACAGGGGATTGAGGTCCACCGGACGAGCCGTATCTACGGCCGGGCCGACTTGCACGACGGCCGGCCGGTCAACGTTCGCGTCGGGGGGCATTGCGCACCGGTGATCGAGGGGTACCTGGAACTCTAGGAGTTTCCCCCCTCCAGGAGGGGACCCGGGCCAGGTCAGACGTCGCGGAGGATCCGCTCGATCTCCTTCGCCGCGGCGTCGAGCTCCTTGGCCACCTCGTGCGCCACCTTCCGGGCCGATTCGGTGGGGTGATGGCTCGCGCTTTCGGCCTTCGAGACCGCCCGCTTTGCCAGCGCCGCCGATGCCTTGGCGAG
>DASPQG010000011.1:0-2468 GCA_035625085.1 Thermoplasmata archaeon | reverse complement strand
CCTATGCACATCCCGACCGCCGAAGGCTTCCCTTTGAAGATCCAGTCCATCAACATCCAACTTACACCGGCCGCGGCGGCCGCCAAGTTGGTGACCACGAGGGCGTTGATCGCGATGTCGTTGGCCGCGAGCGAGCTGCCCGCGTTGAACCCGAACCAGCCGAACCAGAGGATCGCCGTACCGAGGATGACGTACGGGACATTGTTGGGGCGGCTCTCCTTACCGAAATCCACTCCTCGCCCGATCACGAGGGCGGCGGCCAGAGCGCTCACCCCGGCCGTCGTATGGACGACCATGCCCCCGGCGAAGTCCTCGACGCCCATGACCTTCATCCATCCGCCGTCGCCCCAGATCCAGTGGGCCACTGGGAAGTAGATGAACGTCACCCAGGCGAGGATGAAGATGAGCAGGGGCTTGAGTCGGATCCGCCCGGCGAAGGCCCCGATGATCAGCGCCGGAGTGATCGCCGCGAACTTGAGCTGGAAGGCAAAGTAGAGGAGCGCCGGAATCGACGACGAATACACGGTGTTCGCGGTCGAGCCGACGTTGTTGAGGCCGAAGTACTGGAAGTTCCCGATGAACCCTCCGAACACCGAGGGCCCGAATGCCATCGTGTACCCCCAGATCGCCCACGCGAGGCTCACCACCGCGAAGATCGCGAGACACTGGACGATCGTCGAAACGAGGTTCTTCCGTCGGACGAGTCCTCCGTAGAAGAACCCCAACCCGGGGGTCATGATCATGACGAGCGCCGTGGCCGCAATGACCCACGCGACGTCGCCCGAATTGCAGTACGTGCCGGGCGTGGTGGCCGTCGGAGGGATGCAGTACCAAACCATCTGTCCACTTCTCCTACGCCGCTGGCCCAAGACGGCCCACGGGCGCTCGGCTTCTGCCCTGTCAGGTTATGAATCTTGCCCGAAATTGGCCAGCCACGCGGGCCCGGTGGTCACGGAGCCCTTGCGAGTCTCCGGCACACGGAGCACACGTGGATTGGGACTTCGACGACCGGTTTCGCGTCGCCGGCCGGTCGCAAAAGTGGTTCCCGGTCGCCGGGCTGGTTGGGCCGCCATGAGGGCGCACTCCCCTCGAGGGACCACCCCACGGGAAGCGGGAGCACGAGCGTCTCGAGATAGAAAGGGAACTTACCACCGGGGGCGAAGGCCGCCCGAATACGCTCCAGCCCCTCCTCGAGCTTCGAGGCCCGACGATGCTGGTCCTGGAGGAGCTCGTTGACGAGCTCCCCGATGGTGCGCGTCTCATCGAGCTGCCAATTGTCGGTCGAAACAATCTCGATCAGCGTGTCAATCCATGGCATCAGCTTCTGGTAGGCCTTCGGGTCCCCGAAGACCTGCTTCGCGTTGATCCGGAAGTGCGGGTCTCCGCCCTCTTCGTCCTTGAGACGTTGGAGGAATACAACCTTCCGACGCTCGTCGTCGATCTGGCCCCGTATGTTGGTGAAGTAGGACAGGTAGACCCGCGTCCGAATCTCCTCGTTGAGCCGGTCGAGGTCGACCTGGGTCCGCCGACAAAGGTAGCATGCGTCGTCCATGGGCCATCCTCCAGGGCCGACACTCCCCTGGAAATCGTACCACTTGAAACTAGCGTCATGCGTGGGCACGCCGAGAGCGGCAGGGCCGTCGGTCGCCCGTCTGCCCCGGCCCTGGTTCCTCGATAGGAATCGAGGAGCCTGGACCGCCGGTCTCGTCCCGCGGCCACGACTATATCAGGGGAAACGGTGAATACCGCGCTTGTTCGAGCGTCTTCGATTGCGATTCCGCACCATGGCCGATTCGGTTTCCTCACCTAAGGCACGAGAAGACCCCGTTGCGTCGGTCCCGTCCTCGGCGGGCCCGGCTCCATCGCCGCCCGCGGAGCCGTCGCTGCGTACCTCCCTGCGCCTCTCGCCAACCCCCGGCGCACCTCCCTTCGAGCTCGTGCGGTACGCGAAGTTCCTGATCGTCGGATTCACGGGGGTGTTCGTGAATCTCGCCGTCTTCGTCCTCACCGTGGACGCGATGACGGGCACCCCCGTCTCGAACTTCTACGCGAGCGTCCTCAACTTCGCATCCAAGACCGCGCCGAACCCGCTCCTGTACTTGGTCGGGAGCGTGATCGCGTTCGGGGTGGCGACGTTCTGGAACTTCGTCCTGAACAGCGTGTGGACGTTCCGGACCGACACGGGTCACCGCTACTCGCCCGCGCGTCGGCTGGGTCTCTACTTTGGCGTTTCGCTCGCCTCGCTGGCGGTCAATGAGGTTGTCCTCTTCGCGACGCAGACCTTGCTTCCACCCCTGATCGGCCAGGGGTTCGGCATCATCGCCGGCTCGGTGGTCGGGTTCGTCGGGAACAGCCGCTACACGTTCGCGGAAGTGGAACTCGCGTAGGGTCGAGTCTCGAAGGGTGCCCGGTCCGAAGTCGGTATCTACCGGTCCGCGTCACACCAGTCGACCGAAGCGTATTCCCGT
>DASPQG010000010.1:0-4287 GCA_035625085.1 Thermoplasmata archaeon | reverse complement strand
GCCCCGGTCGATGCGCAAGTTGCTCCCGGTCACTGCCGCTGCTCACTCAGCAGGACGGCGATGAAAGTGTCGGAAATACGTCCACAGCGCTGAACCCTCGGTCGCCCGACTTCGAAGGGGGTCAAACCGGGTCCGTAAGGGGTCGGGTCAACATGCCGGACCCTCCCGGGGTGGATTGTTCGCGTCGGTGACCTTGCGAGTCGATCCTTCGGAGCGCCAAGCTCGGCTGCGGGTAGCGCTCCGGCCGGTGTCGGGCCCTCTCCCGAAGCCGCAGAAGGGCAGTTGGTCTCCCTGCGACCTCCTTGCAGCGCTGGCGAACTGTTGAGCGGCCCTACAAGCGGTGGCGTGCGCCGCTCGGAGATGGTGGGGCCCCGAACTCACGTCAAATCTCGGAGGCTCTCTCGAATCTGAGTGAGGATCTCCTTCCGCCGAACCTTGGGGGCGTCCATGAACGACTCGAGCATCCCCTCGAGAACCATCACCGACGCTTTCTCGAGTTGGGCGTGGACCGCTAGGATCTGACGGAGCACCTGGGTGTCGTCCTTGCCGTCGTCGACCATCTTGATGATTCCTTCCACGTGGCCCTTGGCCAGTACGAGGCGATCCCGGATAGCGACCTGCGGTGGCTCGGGCATTCGAACGAGCCATGCCATCCAGTAGCATTAACTCTTCCGACCCGGGTTTCGCCCCTCCCGACGGCCTTATAAATCCCTACCCCTCTGGCCCCCAGTCCCCCCCAGGGGGGTGGGGTATGTTCCTTGCGAGTGCAATGCCGCGCCTCGCCCGTCGCTTGATCCCTGCCCGTGCAGAGGGTCGCCGACGGGTTCGGGGCGGGAGCGTCCGGGGGCGAGTGGTGGCATGAGCTCGGTAGCGAGTTCCCCCCGGATGGGGTTCGCCTCCGCGCTCTACTTCCGATACCGCCGTTTCCGCAAGCAGCTCGCGATCCTCGCCGCGGTCATCGGTCCCGGGGTCATCGTGATGGTGGCGGACAACGACGCGGGCGGAGTCACCACCTACATGCTCTCCGGAGCATACTATCGGTACAGCTTCATCTGGATCGTCCTGCTCCTCGGTCCGGTCGCGTACGTCTGTCAGGAAATGACCGTCCGGCTGGGGGTCATGACCAAACGCGGCCACGCCCAGGCGATTTTCGAAGCGTTCGGCCCCTTCTGGGGATGGTTCTCGCTCACTGACCTCACGCTCACCGACTGCCTCACGATCACGACCGAGTTCATCGGGATGACGATGGCGATGGCCGTGTTCGGGATTCCGCCGTTGTTCACAGAAGTGGTCGTCATCGCATTCATCATGCTGCTCCTCCTGAACGGGCGCTACTGGACATGGGAGAAAATCGTCCTCGCCATCTGCGCGGTCAACATGATCTACGTTCCGGTCGTCTTCTTCATTCACCCCGATGTCGGGAGCATCTTCCACCAGGGTGTGGTACCCGGCTTTCCGGAAGGGCTCGGGGGCCCGGTGGTCTTCCTCATCATGGCCACGATCGGGACCACGATCGCACCGTGGATGATCTTCTTTCAGCAGAGCTCGGTCGTCGACAAGGGGCTCAAGAAGCGGGACGTGCCCTACGCGCGGTGGGACACCGCGATCGGGTCGACCTTCACGGTGATTACGGCGATCGCGCTCATCATCATCGCGACGGTGTATTTTGGGGGGGACCGCAGCCTCACGTCCGCCGGGCAGGCGGCGGGCCTCCTGATGCCGCTTCATCCCTGGGTGGGGACGATCCTCGCCATCGGGCTGTTTGACGCCGGTCTCATCGGTGCCCTTTCCGTATCGCTGGCAAGCTCCTGGGCGGTCGGGGAGGTCTTCGGGTGGTCCCACTCTCTCAACGACCGGCTGGGGCAGGCGAAGTGGTTCAACGTCTTCCGGCTCAGCATCATGGTCATCGCGGGCAGCATCGTCTTGATTCCCGGGGCCCCGCTCGGGGTGATCACGCTCTTCGTCCAGGTGATTGCCGTGACGCTGCTGCCGGCCGCCCTAGTGTTCCTGATCGTGCTCCTGAACCAAGAAGAGCTGGTGGGGAGCTACAAGAACACGCGAGCGCAGAACATCATGGCCGGGAGCATCGTGGGCGTGCTCCTCGCCCTCTCGACCTTGTATGCGGTCGGGACCATCCTACCCCACCTGTTCGGAGGTTGAAGAACTATGAGCTTGTTCCACAATGCGGCCGAGAAGATTCGCGAGATCAACCGGACGTACGCGGTTCCCCGGATCCGCTTGACCCCGGCGACGAAGGCCGTCCTGGTCCTCCTCAGGGTCTATCTCCTCACTCTGGTGGGTCTGCTCCTGTACTCCCTCGTCACGCGCTTGGGAGCCTAGGGGGGAAAGCAATTCCCCGACCCGGGGGTTTGCAGGGGCGAAGCCGAGGTCGTTCAGGCATCACGAGGGGGCGATGTCGACTCAAGTCGGGCCTAACGGGGAAAAGCTGCGAAGTTCGGCGGCCCGGGTCCGTGAGATCGAGGAGGCCCAGTACCTTCGGGTCAGTGAACTCGTGGACCGAAAGGTTCGAACGGAAACCGGGATCACGCTCGGGAGGCTCCAGGACTTCGTCTTCGCCGACGATCCGAAGTACGCCGAGGTCACCCACCTGCTCGTTCGCCGGCCGTTTGGCCGGCCGCCCCTGAGGATTCCGTGGACCCAGGTGGTTCGCCTGGACGCGTCCGAGACAGTCGTGCGAAATCCCCCCACGTTGGCCTCGTACGAAAGCACCGATGACCCCCACGAGCTGCTCCTGTTGCGCGACCGAATCCTCGACAAGCGCATCCTTGACACTCGGGGTTTCGGGATCGATGTGGTCTACGACATCCAACTACTGAGAGCGGGGGCCAAGCTGTTCGTGGTGGCGGCCGTGATCGGTCAAGAGGCCCGTCGACGCCGGCTCGGCATGTGGGGAAAGGTGGCCGCCTCCGTCTCCAACGGCCGTTCCGCCGAGGAACGAATCCCCTGGAAGTACGTGCAGCCGGTCGGGTCGGACCTCACCAGCACGGCCGGAGACGTTCGTCTCACCGTCACGCGGGAAGCGCTCAGCAAGATCCCTCCGGAGGACGCGGCCGACATCCTCGAGGAGCTGAGTCGAGAGGAGCGGCTCACCATTTTCAACGCCCTTGATACCCGGGCCGCGGCCCTCGCCCTGGAAGCGACGGAGCCTCGCGTGCAGCGGGAGATCATCGCTGATACCGAGGCCACCCGCCTGGGCCAGATCATCGCTCATCTCTCCCCGGTGGAGATCGCCGATATCGTCTCCATCCTCCCGGAGGAGGACGCCCAGGAACTCCTCGGGATGCTCAAGGGAGACGTCGCGACAAAGGTCCGCGCAATTGTGGAGGAGCATGAAGTGCCGGCCCTCACCCTCGCGATCCACACGTTCCTCGAGTTTCCCGGGGGGCTCACGGTCGATGAGGCGTTCACGCGGTTCCGTCACGAAGCCCCGAAGTGTTTGGTCACGATGTACATCTACGTGGTCGACGCCGACCAACACGTTCGGGGGGTCGTCGACATCAACGAGCTGCTCCAGGCCGAGCCGACCCAGCGGCTCGAGGAGCTCATGACCCAGGGCCTCGTCGTGGTCTCTCCGACCACAACGCGCACCCGCGTGCTCGAGCTCTTCCGGAAGTACCGCTTCCGGGCGATCCCGGTCGTGGACGACTCGCGGACGATCGTTGGTGTGATTCGAGAGAAGGACGCCTTCGTCCTCGAGGACGAGGAAGAGCGGTCGAAGCGTCGGCTCTGAGGGGCGGATTCGGCGCAGGGGATCGAACGGCCCACCGCCCGGTCCAGTGCGATCATTCCGACGGGCTCACTCTCGGAGGATCCCGCTCAGGTGCGCCGGGTCCGATGGCGGGACCCGACGTCGAGAGACCTTCCGTGGGCGATCCTTCGAAGGCCACCCTAGTCGTTTTCGAACGTGAGGTCGGTCGTCGCTTCGAGCCCGCCCGAGAGACTAAGTCCGGCCGGGGAGAACCAAGTGTACAGGTCGAGAAGCAGATACCCACCGGCCACGAGAGGATCCTCCGCCATGAGTTCCCGGGCGCGTGCAACCTTGTCCGTGCGGAACACGAGGATGCCGCGCAGGGCCCCCTCCTCTTCGACGGGGCCGGTGGTGATCAGCTCACCGGTTTCTCGAAGGTGGCGCAGGTGGGCGAGATGCCGTTCCTGCAGCTCGGCGGCCTGCTCCTGGGTCCGAGGCGGGATTACGGGCGGTCGGCGCAGAAGCCCAATGACATAATGGGTCATCGGCGGCAGCCGTTCGATTTCCGTCGGATTCGC
>DASPQG010000009.1:0-33041 GCA_035625085.1 Thermoplasmata archaeon | reverse complement strand
TTCCCCAACGGTCTGATAGACGAGCGGGTCCGGCTCGACCGGAGGCTTCTTCGCCCCCTCGGAGCGACCGCTCATGGTCGCGTGGGCCCGGAGCACGTCGATCCCGAACTCCCCGCCCGCGAGGAGCGGGGCGGTCTCGAGGACGAGCGTCTTCATGCCGAGCCGGGGCCGGTCCTCGGTCGAGAGGAACATTCGCCCGACGCAGGTGTACCGCCCGTTCGCCGCCGGGTAGAGGAAGATGTTCGGGTAGAACGAGAGGGGCTGGGAGGGGTCCGGGTCCCAGTAGTCGTGGGTGTCGGCGATGTTGATCGTGAGGTTCCCGACGATCCGGATCGCCTCGAGGGTCTCGCGTCGCCCGGGGAAGTCCTCGGGGATCGTCGTGTAACCGGGGCTCTCCGCCTCGTTGTCGACTTGGCGACACCAGACGACCGCAACCGGGGCGAGGGCGCCCGTCCCGGCTCCCTCCGGTATGGCCATCAGGCCCCCTTCGTCGCGCGTCGCTCGAGGATCCGCTCGCACGCCCGGGCGAGCGGGAGTGTCGTGTTGACCATCACCGGGACGCCCATCGTGACGGTCCCCGTGTTCGGCGCCTCTTCGCCGGACTCACCGATGAAGAGGGGGTGGCCCTCCCCGGTCGAGACGGCGCTCGAGATCATGAAGACGTCCTCCTTCGTGGAGATCCCCCGCCCTTCCTGGGCGACCAGGATCGTGCCCATTCCGGCGCCGTCGCGCCGGAGGAGGAAGTCAGTGGTGTCGAACGTGCTGCGGAACGTCCGCTCCCGGACGGACTGCTCGACCTCGCCGTAGAACTCCTTGAGCTTGTCCGCCTTCGAGACGGCGATGACGAGGGGGAGGTTGCGCTGCCGCGTGTAGCGGAAGACGCCCCGGGCGAGGTTGACCTGTTGCGCTTGGTCGCGGAGCGACGGGAGCGCGGGGGAGAGGAGGAGGATGATCGCGTCCGCTTCGCAGACGAACCGACCGAGGAGCGTGAGGCCCCGCTTCCAGAGATCCCGACGGTCGGGTCGCCAGGAGTCGAAGTGCGGGATCACGCGGCAGCCCTTCTCGGTAACCTCCCCCTCGGGGGAGTCGAGCCAGATCCGGTCGTAGGTGAAGTAGTCGGAGATGATCCCGCCGGCCTCGTCGACCGTCTGGAGTTCCATCGGCCGTGACCCCGCCTCCCCCTCGGGGGCAGCGTAGCGGAATCGCATCTTCATCTCGACGAACTGGTTGAACTTCGTCGGCAGCGGGTACTTCGTCAGGATCCCCTGCTCGTCGCGTCCGGCGCTCAGCTCGACCCAGAGTTTCCGACGGTCCTCCATCGGACGATTGACGTAGTAGCGGGTCGTCGTCTCGAGGCTGCCCTCGGGGTCTGTCGGGTCGGTGGTCTCGTACGTTGTCTCCTCGAGCGCCACATCGTTCTCGAGGTCGCCGAACAGCGGCAGGCTGCCGTTGTCGGCCCGCGACGGGATGTACAGGATCGGAAGGTTGAGCCCGAAGTGGCCCGAGAGGAATCGGAAGTACGTCGTCTTGCCCGACGCCGGGATGCCGACGACGGCGATGCGGGTCGCGTCGACCGAGGACTTCGGTTCCCGCTTGCCCGTCGACTTTCGACGGGTGGTGACCTTCACCTCCGTCATCGGGCGCCCCTCACCTCATCTCCGCCAGGCATATTTCAATGAAGTCCAAGGCTCCTTCGACGGTGGCCCCTTCGGAGGCGAGCTCGAGGCGGGCGTCCTGGAGGAGGGAGAAGACCTCCTCGACCGCGGCTTCGTGCTTGATCGCGGCGTCCTGGATATCGCCCTCCCCCGCGAGCCGGGTGAGCTGGTACGTCCCGCGCAGCTCCATCAGCTTCGAGAAGAGGTCCATCAGCCTTTCCCGGGTCTTCGGGTCCCCGTTGTTGAGGCGGTGCTCGGTCTCGTCGATGAACCGGACCAGCGTCTCCGTCTCCTTGTCGTTCTGCATTCGCGCCTGGAGGACGGCGAGCCGCCGCAAGATCGGCGCCTGGGTCGCCGCGGGGAGCTTCTCCGCCTCGGTCCACGCCTGAAGGAGGGCTCGGGCCGCCTCCACGACCGCATGGCGAGCGTACTGGATCCGCGCCTCCCAGTAGAGACGGGTAACCGACGGGAGGAACCCCTGGGTCCGCTGGATCAGTTCGAGCGCGCGGTCGAGCTCTCCCGCGAGGTACGCCGAAACGACCTCGCCGAGCGGGCCGTATCGCTCTTTCAGGTACGCCGGGGGCCCGCCCGGACCGCTCGCTAGGAAGTCGACCTCGATCTCGGGGGATTCCGAGTAGCCGGCCGCTTCGGCCGCTTTCGCCGCCGCCGTGCTGCTCTTGATCCGAGCGACCGTCGCGTGCTGCTGAGGCTCCTTGAGGGCGCGGGCCGCGTTCGCCGCATGGCGCGCGAGTTCCTCGGGATGCAGCTCCTCGATCGGGCGATCGTCCTCGTACCCGACGTCGACGAACGCGTTCACCATCTGGGCGAACAGCTGAGTGGACGTGTTGACGAGCTGGAAACTGTACGCCGGAGGAAGTCCCAGCTCCTGCGCCCTCTGGTTCAGTTGGGTCAAGAACTGGTTCATCCGACCGGCGTCGGCGCCCTTGTCCCGTTCGTCCCCGTTCCCGATGCCGATGATGCGGAGCGTGAGGCGGGAATGTGCGGGGAGGATGTACGGGACCAGGTCGACCTTGCCGGCGGCGACCTTCGCGGTCGGCTCCATACGGACGTCAAAGCGGGACGAGGCGTTGTCCCACCCGTCCGTCACGAGGACGAGGTTCCCCTGGACCCCGCTCGTTCCCATCCGCAGAAGGTCCGCCCCGACGCCTATCGCGTCCCAGATCGCCGACCGCCCGCTGGGCGTGAGGAGGGAGATCAGGTTCTCGATGTACGGAAGGTTCTCTCGATGGATCTCACCGAGGGGGACCGGGACCCGAACGGTCTCTGTGAAGGTCACGAGGCCGAACAGGTTCCCGCTCGTCGCGGCGTCCTGGAGGATCCGGAAGACGGCGGTGCGCGCGACCTCGATCTTCTGGCGCTCGGGCCCGCCGCCGTTCGGGTCGGGGAGGGGGGCGAACATGCTCTTCGAGAGGTCGAGCAGCAGCACGTTGCGTTCCCGGGTCGGTGGTGCGGGAACTTCCTCTCCGTTGTTCTCCATAGCGTGCGAAATCCCGTGGCGAGAGGAGGGTCGTTCGATCCCGTCCTAGAAGCCCCCCCGGGCGGCTTCGCGGTTAGGCACGCATGGAATTACCTCGGCCAGGGTATTTGTGCGTATCGCCGGTGTCACCACGGATGTACCGCCGACCGGAGGCGGGTCGCGGTCCCGCCGGTTAGGGTTATAAACGCGACCTGAGTCGGCCCCGCCCGCATGGGCAACATCCGGCAGACGTACATCAAGCGGGTCGCGATCGAGCTGATCCGCCATTATCCCGAGGCATTCACCGGCGATTTCACCCAGAACAAGCAGAAGGTCCTCGAGCTCACCGACCTCGGGGTGACCGTCGAGGGTCACCTGCAGGCGAGCCACAAGAAGCTCGCCAACCGGATCGCCGGGTACGCGACGCGGTACGTCCGGCGGAAGCGCGGGACCTGAACCTCCTCCCGAGCGGGGCAGGCCCCCGCCGGGGCTAGTCGAAGATCTGCAAGCCTTCCTGAAGGTGGACCACTTCGACCGGGGTGGTCGGCCGCCCGACCAGGAGCCCGCGCGAGTTCGCCACCACGCAGGCGCCGACGATTGGAACGCCAAAGTTCGCCGTCGAGCGGTGCACCGGGACCTGGAGCAGAGACCCCACGTGGGCCGCCTCGCGTTCGGTGGCGCGGGGATGCAGAATCACGCCCCGATTGGTGGCGACGCCAGCCATGCCGACTGTTCCGAGACCGGCGATCGTCCCCCGTTCCGCCGGGACCCCCAGCGCCTGCCGAAGCTGGTCGATCGCCTCGTCCGAGAAGTCGGGGTGGACGATCGCCCCCGAGTCGTTCGCGAGGATGTTGTTGCCCATCGCGTTCTGCCTGTGGGCGACGACGGTGAGCGGCGCGACCGACTCGAGGGCACGCCGCTCGCCCGCATCGACCTCCCCTCCGACGACGAGTCCCTTCGAGTTGGCCGCGAGCAGGGCCCCGACGACCTGGCAATCGAGGACGGAGGTCCGCACGATTCGCACATCGAGCATGCGCGCGATGTCGCGCTCCACCGAGCGCGGGGTGTCGTCCGGGACGATGGCGAAGTGGTCGCCGATGCGCAGGTACACCCCGAGATAGGGGCTGCCTCCCACGAGGGTCCGACCGACCGGCACGCGAGGGGCCTCCGCCGACCGACGCTACTCGGTCTCGAGGAGGTCGACCTCAATCAGGCCGTCCTCGAAGCGGATCGCCTTAACCCGAACCCGGGTGGGAATGTGCTGGATCCCCCGCGCCCAGATGTGCTCGTTCAAGCGGGGATCGATCCAGACGTCCTCGGGCTTGCCCTTCATGTGGCGGACGACGAACCGGCGGACCGTCTCGAGGGCGTGGCCGGCCCGGCGTCGGCGCGACGGCTGGTGCTGACTCGGTCGGAGGGGGATGACGTACTCCCGTTCGAGTTCCTCGGTGTGGCGGGTGCTGGGTTTGGCGGGCATCGATCCGTTCCTCCTCGCTCTCCTTCGCTCGTCGCTCCCTCACGCACCTACTTGTGAAGGTGGCCTCGCTTCCAGACGTGGCGCTTCGGGTGGCGGGTGACCGTACGGTTCGTCCGCTGCATCACCCATGCCGGGACGCGGCGGTTTCCCTTCACGACGCGGAACAAGCGGGTCTTGCGTGCGAGGCTCTTCCTACGGTTCGCCATGGTTTTTCTCTCCGTCCGTTCAGCGTCGTGTGATCTTGATCTCCCGGCGCTCGGGAGCAATGCGTTCGAGCAGGGCCCGCAACGTCGCGTCGTCGATGGCCCGCTGGATCCGTCCGCTCGCGGCCAATGCGATCAGCTGCTGCTCGACGGCGGAGGCGACCTCCGGCTTGGCGAGTCGGATCCGGGCGAGTCGCTCGCGCGCTTCGGTGGTGAGGATGCGTCGAAGGATTTCGGTGCGTTCCTGATCGCGGCGGGCGAGCTCCGCTTCCTGCGCCGCGTACGCGTGGGCGTTCGCCGCCTCGCTCGCCTGCATCTCCTGCATCTGCTGGAGACGTCGGCGGCGCAGCTCCGCGAGCTCCGCATCGTCTCCGTACGCCATCGGTCCGCTCCTTCGCCCTGGAAAACACGCTAGAGGTACTTGGCGAGTTCGGGTCGCTCCGAGGCCATCCCCTTCAGGATGTCGCGGGCGAGCGAGTCCAGCAGCTTCTGGCCCTCTGGGCTCACGCGTCGACCCTTGGTCTTGTACGGCTGGACGAGACCGGCCTTTTCGAGCTGGTGGACGATCTCCCTCAGGATCGAACGGGAACCCGCCCGGGCGTGGTATGGCGCGCTGCCGCGATCGCGCTTGCCTCCGTACTCCGCGCTCAGCCGCTCGATGCCGACGTACCCCTGGAGGTAGATCTTCCGGAGCACCGAAGCGCTCCGAAGGTACCACCAGTCGGTTTGGGTCGGAGCGCGCTGCTTGTGAACCCCGGTCTTTGCGAACGTAGCCCAGGGCGGAGGCGACACGGCCTTGCGGCTCCTCAGCTCGGTCGCGAGCTTCGGGAGGAGGACGGCCGTGGGTACGTCGTTCGGATGGGTCATGAGGCGGCGCGCCCACCGTCCTCGCGTATTTAAAGTCGAAGGCGAGAAACCGACTCCGCCCCTCGACCCCGACCCCCGGAAGGCAACGTCCGCGAGCCCAGCGGGCCGGTAACCCCGACGTGAGGGTTCTCGGGCCGCGACCGTGGCCTTAACTAACCGGGCCGACGTGGGTCGACTCGAGGAGCGTTCCTCTTCGCGCGATGACAACTGCAGCGCTCGTATTGAGCGGAGGCGAATCCAGCCGATTCGGCGGATTGCCCAAGGCGCTGATGCCTCTCGGGGGCAAGACCGCAATCCGGCGAATTGTCGAGACATGCTCCGGTCGGGGACTCGACCCGGTGGTCGTCGTGGTAGGCCCGCACCGGGGGCCCATCGCCCACGAGCTCCGGGACATGCCGGTGGAGCTCGTCGACTCGGAGCTATGGTACGAGGGGCGAACGGCATCGATCCACGCGGGGCTCGAAGCGATTCCCGAGGGCCGGGACGTGCTCTTCTGGCCGGTCGATCATCCCTTTGTCTCCGACGCCACCGTGGACCGACTGCTGAGGGGTTGCCACGACGAACCCCTCGCGGTGTGGTTCATCCCCACCTACGAAGGGCGAGGCGGGCACCCTGTTCTCTGGCGATCCAGCGTTCGGGCCGACGTACTCGACCTCCGGAACGATGCGCCGCTTCGCTCCCTGCTTCCCGAGTTCGGGATTCAGGTGCGCCGGATCCCTGTCCCGGACCCCGGGGTGGTCGCGA
Organism: Thermoplasmata archaeon; assembly: GCA_035625085.1. Taxonomy (GTDB): domain Archaea; phylum Thermoplasmatota; class Thermoplasmata; order Lutacidiplasmatales; family UBA184; genus Lutacidiplasma. The sequence continues at coordinate 26,618 of DASPQG010000009.1, read as the reverse complement.
ACGTGGACACTCCCGAGGAGTACCGAGCCGCGCTCGACGAGTGGGAGGCCCGGACGCGGGGGGCCGTCTGATGGACCGCCGGCTCACGAGAGAAGCGTTGCGGCTCCTCGAACGGCATCAGCCGTTCGTCCGGGCGACCGTGGTGAAGACGGTCGGCTCCGTCCCCGGGAAGACCGGCACGGCGATGATCGTGCGGTCCGACGGTTCGACGATGGGGACCGTGGGCGGTGCCCAGCTTGAGGAGGAAGTAAAGGCGCTGGCCCAGACGGCGTTCGCTCGGAAGGAGGGGGACCTCCACCATTTCGATCTCCAGGCATGGAAGCCGGGCGGACTCGCGAGCCTGTGCGGTGGGTCCGTGGAGATCGCCATCGAGTACGTCGCCGCGCGTCCGAACCTTCTGCTGTGGGGAGGCGGACACGTGGCCCAGGCTCTCGCCCAGATTCTCCCTACGTTGGAGTACGACTACAGCGTGGCCGACGATCGCCCCGAGTGGGTCGAGGTCGACCGGTTCCCCACCGCTGAGCGAAGGGAGGTCGTCGCGCCGGAGAAGCTGTTCGAGGTATTCGACGCCGCCTCGTTCACCCACCTCTACCTCCTCGGTTACGACGCGATGAAGGACCTCGAGGTACTCGCCCTCGCGCTCGACCGGTTTCCGAACACGATCGGCCTCATCGCGAGCGCCTCGAAACGGGAGCACATGTTCGCGACGCTTCGAGGCCGGGGGTTCTCGCGCGAGTCGCTCGCCCGGATCCGGTCACCCGTAGGACTCCCTATCGCCGCCGAGACTCCGGCGGAGATCGCGGTGAGCATCGTGGCCGAGATCGTCCGGGAAATGCACCCATCGTCCTTAGGTACCTCGACGCGTGAGGTCTCCCAGGTGACCCCGAACCCCGATGCCGTCTCCCGACCTCCTTAGGTTCCGTCTGAACGGGCAACCGATCGAGGTGGCCTGCGAGGCTCCTCGCGTCCTCCTCGACCTCGTCCGTGAGGACCTCAACCTGACGGGGACGAAACGGGGGTGCGACCTCGGGACGTGCGGTTGTTGTACCGTGCTCGTCGACGGCCGGCCGACGTTGAGCTGCCTCACGCTCGCACGCCTCGTCGAGGGCCGCGAGGTCACCACGATCGAAGGGGTGACGCCCCCGGGCCGCCTCTCGCCGGTCCAGCGGGCGTTCGTCGAGTTCGGGGCGACGCAGTGCGGCTTCTGCACGCCCGGGTTCGTGGTGACCGCCACCGCGCTGCTGCATGACCATCCCCATCCCAGCCGGGCCGAGATCGAGCGGGCGATCTCCGGGAACCTCTGCCGGTGCACGGGGTACCTCAAGATCATCGAGGCCATCGAAGCGGCGTCGAGGCAAGGGGGCCCGTGACGAGCGCCCCTTCCACCTCGTACCGGCTCCTCGGGGGGCGGATCCCCTACGTCGAGGGGCCCCTCAAGGTCACGGGGCGGGCGGAGTACACCGACGACATTCGACGGCCCGGGATGCTCGTTGGGCGCCTCCTCCGCAGTCCCTGGCCGCACGCGCGCCTCCGGTCGATCGACGTGAGCGCCGCGCGCGCGCTCCCCGGCGTGTGCGCGGTCCTCACGGGGGAGAAGTACCCCACCCCGTTCGGCGTCCTTCCGATCACCCACGACGAGACCGCCATCGCCGTGGACAAGGCGCGTTACATCGGGGACATCATCGCCGCAGTCGCCGCCACGGACGAACGAACCGCCGAGCGAGCGATCTCGCTCATCCGGGTCGACGCCGAGCCTCTTCCGGAGTACTCCGACCCCCGAATGGGGGTCACACCCGTTTCGGAGCCGATCCACGCCCGGGGACTCCTCGGCTCGAACATCCAGAAGGAGGTCGTCCAGCATTTCGGGAATGTCGATGCCGCGTTCGCCCAGGCGGTGCACACGGCGCGGGTCCGCGGCACCTTCGCGGGCGTCACTCACGCGTTCACCGAGCCGATGGCGACGATTGCGGAGGCGACCCCGGACGGGCGGCTCACCGTCTGGAGCGCGACGCAGGTCCCGCACTACCTCCACCGAGCCCTCTCCGAGGTGCTCGGGTGGCCGATGCACCGGATCCGCGTCATCAAGCCGGAGGTCGGCGGGGGATTCGGCGGAAAGTCCGACCCGCTCCCTCACGAGATCGTCTGTGCGGCGCTCTCCATCGAGACCGGCCGACCGGTGAAGATCCTGTTCGACCGGGAGGACGTCTTCTACACGAACCACGGCCGACATCCGACGCAGAACGACGTGCGGATCGCGGTCGATGCCGAGGGGAAGATCCTCGCCTACGACATCGAGGCGCTGCTGGACGGCGGCGCCTGGAGCTCCTTCGGTACGGTGACGACGTACTACAACGGCGTCCTCGCGATGGGGCCGTACCGGGTCCCGAACTTCCGGTATCGCGGCCGCCGGGTCTACACGACCAAGCCGCCGTCCGGCGCGATGCGCGCCCACGGGGGCACGAACATCCGCTACTCGGTTGAGGTCGCGCTCGACATGCTGGCGGAGGAGGCGCAGCTCGATCCGTTCGACTTGCGAAGTCGCAACGCGCTCCCGCCGAACTCGAAGACGGTGAACGAGTTCCGAATCACTTCGACGTCGTTCCTGAGATGCCTCGCGGCGGCCCGCGAGAGGAGCGGCTGGGACGAGAAGTTCCGCCGACTCCCGTACGGCCACGGAGTCGGGCTGGGCTGCGGGTTTTACATCTCCGGCTCGAACAGCCCGATCCATTTCTCCCCGAAGATGCCACAATCGACCGTGCACCTCAAGGTCGACATGGACGGCGGCATCGCCGTCCATTCGATGCAGGCGGACATCGGACAGGGGTCGAACACGTTGCTCGCGGCGATCGTCGCCGAGGTTCTCGGCGTCGATCTCGATCGGGTCCACGTCCAGCGGGTCGACTCCGACGTGAGCCCGGTCGATCTCGGGTCGTACTCGAGCCGGGTCACGTTCATGATGGGCAACGCCGCGCGGGCGGCGGCCGAGCAGCTGCGGAGCCGCCTCGTGGCGGCGGCGGCCACCCTCCTCGATCGGAACCCCGAGGTTCTCGAGGTCGCCCACGAGCGCATCCAGGAGAGGGACCACCGGGAGCACGGTGTGACGTTCCTCGAAGCGTTGCACCGCGCCATGGAGTCGTCGGGGGCGCTCATGGCGACGGGCTCGTACCAATCCCTGCCGATGGGGGGCACCTTCAAGGGAGCACGGGCCGGCACCGCCCCCGCGTATTCGTTCGCGGCCTACGTCGCCGAGGTGATCGTGGACGTGGAGACCGGGGAGTACCGCGTGCCGAAGGTCTGGGCAGCGTTCGACTGCGGTCGCCCGCTCAACCGGTTGGCGGTCGAGGGCCAGATTGAGGGGTCGATCCACATGGGACTCGGCCAGGTGATGGGCGAGTCGATGAACTACCGGGGGGCCCGCCTGTTCAACCCGTCGCTCCTCGAGTACAAGATCCCGATGCCCCAGCAGATGCCCGAGGTGGAGATCCTCCTCGTCGGGGAGGACGATCCCGAAGGCCCGTTCGGAGCGAAGGAGGCGGGGGAAGGCCCGCTGATCGCGACGCTGCCCGCGGTCGGGAACGCCCTGTACGATGCGATCGGGGTCCGGTTCACCGACCTTCCGATCACCCCCGACAAGGTGCTCAAGGGGATCGACCAGCGCCGGCGCGAGGGCCGAGCCTGGAAGGGAGCGTGAACCGGTGCACCTCGACCCCTTCGAGCTCCACCGACCGCGCAGCGTCGAGGAGACCGTCGGGCTCGCGGGGCGATGGGCGGGGCAGTTTGACTACCTCGCCGGAGGGACCGACCTACTTCCTAACTACAAGATGCACCTCAATCTCAAACCGCACGTGATCGCTCTCGACGCGGTCCCCGAACTCGCCGGCCATTCGCTCGAGCGGGTCGGCGCGATGGAGCGGCTCAGCCCGCTCGAGCGGGACCGAGCGTTCGGCGCCACGTACCCCGCCGTCGCGGACGCCCTCCGCGAGGTCGCGACCCCACTCGTGCGGGAGAGCGGAACGGTAGGCGGGAACCTTCTCGTCGAGACCCGGTGCTTCTTCTTCAACCAGAGCTACTTCTGGCGGGCGAGCCTCGGGTTCTGCTTGAAGGCGGACGGGGACCGCTGTCACGTGGTCCCCCAGAAGGAGCGCTGCTACGCGACGTTCAGCGGCGACCTCGCCCCGGCGTTCCTTGTCCTCCGGGCAGAGGTCGAGCTCGCAGGCCCCGAGGGACGTCGAAAGATCCCTCTTTCCGAGCTGTACGATGCGAAGGGCGATGGCCTCCGGCGGCTGACCACCCGGCCCGGGGAACTTCTGGTCGCCCTGCATCTCCCGCCGGAAGGACGGGGCCTACGGGGCCGGTATCGAAAGCTCCGGGTCCGCCCCTCGTACGACTTTCCGGAGCTCGGGGTCGCGGTCGCCGGCGCCTTTGATGGGGACCGGGTGACCTCGCTCGCCCTCGCCCTCGGCGGGGTCGAGACGTACCCCCGCCGGTTCGACGAACTCACCGAGCCACTCATCGGGGAGATCCTCTCCGACGACCGTCTCTCGGCCCTGGCGGAGGCGGTCACGCGCGCGGTGCGCCCGGTCCACAACACTTTCCTTCTCCCGGATTACCGCCGTCGCATGGTGGGGGTGTACGTCCGCCGGGCGATCTCGGAGGCCAAGGGGGCGGTCGCGGCATGACGGACGGGGCGCGCTTCGCCTTGCTGCCGCTCTCCACCCTCAGGGGGCACGAGAGGATCGACGAGGAGAGCCTCCTCGACCTCATCTCCCACCTGCGCCGCTCCCGGATGCTCGCCGAGCCGATCTGGGTGACCCGGGGGTCGTGCGTGATCCTGAACGGCCACCACCGGGTCGAGGCGCTGCGCCGCCTCGGTGCGGAGCGGGTGCCGGCATGGGTCATCGACTACGATAGCGAGCTCGTCCACCTCGAGCGGTGGCACCCCGGACCGCCGATCGCCAAGAGCGAAGTGGTCCGGCGCGCCGAAGAGGGTCGTCTCTTCCCTCCCAAAACGACCCGGCACCGGCTTCTGTTCGACCTTCCCGCGCGGCCGACGCCGCTCTCGGAGCTCCTGCCCCGCCCGGTCGCCCGGCGGCGGGCTCACTCCCGGGCGTCGGTGCGGTCCTAAGCGCTCGTCGAGGCTCGGCCGCGCGCGACGTAGGGGAGGGGCAGCTCCCCTTCGGCGAACTTCTGGATCGTCGCCGCGAGCAGCGCGACCTCGATCGGGTGAAGCCGGACGCGGAGCGACTCCGGCGTGTCGTCCGGCAGCACCGGCATCCGCTCTTGGGCCACGATCGGTCCCCCGTCGACGTCCGAGGTGACGACATGGACGGTCGCCCCGGTCTCGGGTTCGCCGGCCGCGAGGACCGCCTTGTGGACCTTCATCCCGTACATGCCCGGGCCCCCATGCCGGGGAAGGAGCGCCGGGTGGATGTTGATCGCCCGGCCCGCCCAGCGCTCGACCCAGCGGGACGGCAGGATCGAGAGAAAGCCGGCGAGCACCACGAACTCGACGCCCTGGTCCAAAAGCTCTTTCGTGAGGCGGTCCGACCAGAGGTCCGGGTCGACGCCGCGGGTCGGCAGCACGGCCGTCGGGATCCCCCGACGACGCGCGCGTTCGATGGCCGGGATGTTGGGCCGGTCCGAGACCACGAGGCAGATCCGGATCGGCAGGTGTCCTCCGACGGCGAGCTCGGCGAGGCCCTCGAGGGTCGTCCCCTCGCCCGAGACCAGGACCGCGACCGGCAGCGTTCGCGTCACGGCCGGGGGAACCGGTTGCGATTAGAAGAGGGTGGCGGAGGTGAAGCGGAACGAGCCGACCGCGAGCGGCGGGGCCGTCACGCAATCCCCTCCCTCCGAATAGATCCGGCGGACCCTTCCCACGAGCCGCACGCTCTCGAGGGCCGTGAGGACGCTCTCGGTAAACCGGAGGTTCCGGGCCGGCCGAGCGACCTCGCCGTGCTCGATCTCGTACGTGCCATCGCGCGTCATTCCCGTGATCACCCCGCGGCCCGGATCGACGACCCGGACGTAGTGGAACCGGGTGACCAGAAGGCCGCGTCGGGTCTCCCGGATCAGCTCCTCTTCGGAGGCGTCGCCCGGCGCGAGATGCAGGTTCATCGGGATCGGGCCGAAGTCCCCCCACGGGGCCTCGGGAGGCAGCGCGTGCCCGGTGAGCGGTCGTCGGAGCCGCCCCGAGGTGAGGAGGTCGGTCACGACCGGCCCCGCCACGCCCTTCGTGACCAGGGGCGTCGGGCGGGTCCATGTGCCCTCGTAGTCGATCGCGCGCGGGAGGGTCTCCCGCGAGCGGGCGTCGTCCACGATCGTGACCGTCTCGGGCGCCACCCTCTTCCCGCGGCGGTGGGCGAGGCAGCTCCACCCCTCGACCTCCCCGTTCGCCGCGAACCCAAGGTGGGCGAGGAACATCAGCAGGTCCGCCACCGCCGGGCCCCGGAAGACCACAGCGTAGCGCCCCGGGGACACCGCGGCAGGGGCCGAACGCGCCATCCGCTGAGCGGCCTCCCGACCGATCGCGGCGGCTGAGAGCCGGCCCGCGTCCCAGTGGGCTCCCTCCGACCACCCCGACACCGGCGGGTCCTGCTCCGGCCGTTCGACGAGAACGCTCGCGAACGCCATCGATCGGCGGGTGCTTCGGTCGAGTCCCGCGGAGTTGGCGACACGGAGAGTCTCCGCTCCGACGTGGACGACGCCCGCGACGCGCGCCCCGGGCGCCTCCGAGAGCGCGGCGTCGAGGATCTCCTCGGCGATCCGGGTCGCGCCCTCGGGCGAGAAGTCAGCGGTTGATTTCGAGAAGGCGATCAGCGGGGGAGTTCGGCCGCTCGCCGAAGGGAACCCCGGGAACTTGGGTTCGATCGGCGCGATCCGGGCCAGCGCGCGGGCAGAGGCGGAAAGCGCCGCGAGGCCCGACGGAGAGACGTCCGAGCCGGTCGCCGTGGCCAGACGACGACCGTCGGCCACGCGGAGCGACACCTGGGTCGAGCGTTCGAGGTGCGGCTGACGGACGCGGCTCGTGGAGAAGCGGATCGTCGCGGACGCCGAAGTGATGATCCGCACGTCCGCGGTGCTTCCGCGCGGAAGGGCCGCGAAGGTAGCGGCGGGATCCGGCTCCGCAACCCGAGAGGACCTTCGAGGCACGATCAACCTCCCCGCACCGCCACGCGGCGGAACCGGGCGACCGGCGCCCCGTGGCTCACCCGGGCCACCTGACCGGGTTGCCCTTTCCCGCAATTCGGAAGGCCCCACAGGTGGCGCGTGCCCGCGTTCCCCACGGCGTCCATCGAAGCCCAGAACTCCGGGCCCATCCCGGAGTAGATCGGATTTCGGACGAGTTCGCCGAGCTCGCCCCGCACGATGCGGCGGCCGAACTCGGTGCCGAACTGGAAGTTGAGGCGCCGGTCGTCGATCGACCAGGAGCGGTTCGTGTTGAGGAACACCCCCTCGGAAACGCCTTCGAGCAGCTCGTCGAGCGAAAGGTCCCCGGCTTCGAGGTTCACGTTCGTCATCCGGACGAGCGGCGCGCGGTCCCCGCCCGAAGCGCGGGCCGTTCCGCCCGACCGAGGAAGCCCGAGCTCCGCCGCCGACTCCCGCGAGGAGAGCGTTCCGACGAGCACGCCCCGATCGATGATCGGGGTCCGCTGCGCGGGGACGCCTTCGTCGTCCCATCCGAACGTGCCGAGGCCACCGGGTTCCGTCGCGTCGGCGACCACGTTCATGAGGTCACTTCCGTAGCGGAGCGTGCCGACCTTGTCGGGGGCCACCCAGCTCGTTCCCGCGAACGCCGCCTCGGTGCCGAAGATGCGATCGAGCTCCACCGCGTGGCCGACGCTCTCGTGCACCTGCAGGGCGAGCTGTTCCGACCCGAGGACGAGGGTCGTGGCGCCGGTCGGACAGACCGGCGCATCGAGCAGCGCAGCCGCTTCGGTCCCGATCTCGGCGGCATGGTCGTTCAGGCGGAGGCCCTCGACGAACTCGAAGCCGGCCTGCGAGAAGTCGCCGCCGTGGGACGCCGGATAGCTCCTGCGCTGCACGTTGGAGCCTCGGACAGCGGTGGCCTGCAGCCCCGCGCCCACGTGGACGATGCGGGAGCGATACGAAGCCCCGTCCGAAGCGCCGTACCACTTGTTCTCCTCCCATGCGGAGAACGTGGCGACCCCGCTCTTCACGGAGCGCGCGACATGGAGGCGCTTCTCCGCGGCGGTGAGCAGCTCGAGGACCGGGTCGAGCGACATGGAGAAGGGATCCTCGGCAAGGTGGGTCTCGTACCGCCCGCCGTCGGGCGACGGCTCGTCCGTGACCCGCAGGGGGTGTCGAGCCCGTCGGCCGGCGGCTCGGGCGAGCCGGACGGCCAGCCGAGCGATCTCCCGCACCGGACCGGGTCGCAGATCCGATGTGGTAGCGAACCCCCATGCATACTCGGAGCGCACGCGCACGCCGATCGCGTCCGTGCGCGCGTCGGTGAGCGCGTTCGCTGACCCGTTCCGAACGGCGAGTTGCAGGAATCGATCAGGAGACACGACGCGGACCTCGGCGCGCAGAACGCCGGGACCCTGTGCGGCGGCGAGCGCGGTCCGGACCAGGTCCTCCACGGTCTCCCTCGTTCGCGGGGCCGCAGGAACGCCGGGGATTTACTCCTGTGGGTGCGCGGGCGAGCCGGGTCCCTCGGCGGCTCCCGTGCCCTAGAGCATCACGCGAAGGTTCAGCTTCTCGGTGAGCTCTTTGTACCGGTTCCGGATCGTGACCTCGGTCACCCCGGCTACCTCGGCGACCTCGCGCTGGGTGCGGCGTTCACCGCACTGCACGCTCGAGATGTAGATCGCGGCCGCCGCGACGCCGGTCGGCCCCCGCCCGCTCGTGAGCTCGCGTTCGGTCGCTTCCTTCAGGATCTCGTTGGCCCGCGTCTGGATCTCGCCCTTCAGCTTGAGCTCGGAGCAGAACCGCTGGATGTAGTCCTGCGGCTTCGTCGGCATCAGCTTCAGGTGGAGCTCCCGCGTCATGAACCGGTACGTCCGACCGATCTCCTTCCGCCCGATCCGGGACTTGGAGGCGATCTCGTCGAGCGTGCGCGGGACGTTGCACTGGCGGCAGCTTCCGTAGAGCGAGGCCGCCACTACGCCCTCGATCGAGCGCCCGCGGATCAGGTTGCGGTTGACCGCCTTTCGGTAGATCATCGCGGCCGTCTCCCGCACGTTCCGGGGAAGCGCCATGCCCGAGGCGATCCGATCGAGTTCGGCGAGCGCGAACGCGAGGTTCCGCTCCGTGGCGTTCGAGACCCGGATCCGCCGCTGCCACTTGCGCAGCCGGTAGAGCTGCGCGCGGTTGCGGGTCGGGATCGACTTCCCGTACGGGTCTCGGTTCTTCCATCCGATCTCGGTCGAGAGTCCCTTATCGTGGATCGTGAGGGTCGTCGGCGCGCCCGTTCGGGCGCGTTTCTCGCCCTGCTCGGCGTCGAACGCGCGCCAGTCCGGTCCCTGGTCGATCATCGACTCTTCGAGCACCAGGCCGCACTCGTCGCAGACGAGCTCCCCGCGCTCGTAGTCGCGGGTCAGATGCGTGGACCCACAGCTCGTGCACCGGGTGGGGACGACGATGTCCTCCGGTCGGTCCGCGGGCTTCTCGGCGTTGGGCGTCGACTCTCCGTTCTCTATCGGGGACATCGTTCCTACTCCCGGACGAGAGCCCGCCCGACCAGGGCGGCCCCGTCGCTCGCGGTCGGCGTACGGCGCGGGCGGACGGACAGGTACGGGCGCGCGACCGGTCCGAAGACCCGGACGACCTCGCCTCGGACCGGTCCCCCAGGGTCGCGCACCAAGGTTCCCTCGGGAACGACCTCGGGACCGTGCGAGCGAACCGTAAGATGGCCGGCGGGCGTGATCGCCCAGACCGTCCCCACGTCGCGACTCTTCGGTAGAACGCTCTCGCGCGACAAGTGGTATAAACCACTTGCGATACGTATATGAAGATTACGGTCGGGGTCGGTAGCGGTTTCGGGCCCGACCGGCCGGCGGGGAATCGCCGGATTCCTCCGGCTCTTCGGCCACTCGCTCTTCGGGAGGGACGTACGGCACGTAGAACGATGGTCGCACCGTCCGGGGTCGCGACTCCTCAGTCTCGGCGGCCGGTTCCTCCTCGCCCTTCGCCCCGAGCCGTTCCTCGGGCCGCTCGGGTTCGGGGGGACGCCGGCGGATCGGGGCGGCCGGCTCCCCGACGGTGGCCGCGGGGGCTCGCCGCGAGGCGCCGGCGCTGGCGGCGGCCCGGTTCCGCTCGTGGGTGAGACGGTCGACCTCGGCCCAGAGCTGTTCGATCTCCTCCTCGGGGGTCCCGTACCGCCGGTCCTCGCTGATCGCCGCCCGCACCTGAGCCATCAGGCGAGCCGCGCTCGAGGCGTCGCGCGCCTTCCCCTTGATCCGCTGGAGCCGGCGCGCGAGGTTCCGTGCCTCGAGGAGGATCTCTTCCTCTTCCCGGGGAGAGAGCGGGGGAAGCGCGGGTGCCCGCGGAATCCGGGCGACCGCTCGTCGGGTCTCGACGAGGCGCTGCGCGGCGGTGGAGAGGTTCTGGTCCTGGATCGCCTGAAGAAGGCGCGAGAACGACCGGACGGCCTCGGTGACTTCCTCGCCCCGGTCCCGCGCGCTGCGGATCGAGCCCCCGAGCGCTTGGGCTTCCTGAACGCAGAATTTCGGAACCGCATCGTTCAGCACGGCGAGCGCGAGCGAGGCGCTCGCCGCGGCCTTCTCGAGCGAACCGGAGCTGAGGGGTTCCGCCATCAGCCGCTTCCGGGGGTTCCCGACGCGGTTGTCCAGGATCCCGAGGTCGACGCCGATCGTGCCGGCGATCGCTCGAAGCTCATCGGCCCGCCGAAGGAGCTCCCGGACCCAGGTCCAGTCGTTGGCGGCGCGATTGAGAAGGGCCTCGGCGCGCTTCACCACGTCCGCAGCGACCTGGAGTTCGCCTTCGGCGACGGCCTGCCGGAACGTCTCGTAGACGTGGGTGGTCGGGAACGGTAGCCCTTCCGCTTCCAGCGCCTGGCCGCGCTCGATGAGCGCGTCGAGACGCGACTTGAGGCTGGCGACGGAGAGCGACTCCGGCGTCATCGCTCCGCTCCGGGGGATTCCGTCGAGAGGATCCGCATCAGCCGAGAGAGCGTGAGGTCCGCTTCCTTCAACATCCGGGAACGGAGGAACTCGGTCGCCTCCCGGATCTGGACCGCCGCGTCGTGGGCGATGTCACTGTCCGGCGGAAGCGTGCGGATCCGCGAGGCCAGCGACCAGGCCTTTTTGAGGAGACGGTCGAGCATCTCGTCCTCGGTCTCGATCGCGAGTGGGGTCGGGGGCGCCACCGACGGGGCGGCGGCCGCGGCGACCTCAAGCTCCGCGAGCTCGCGACGGAGCTCTTGGACGCTGCGCACGGCCTCCGTGAGCCGACCCTTCTTGAGGTGCCGCGTCGCTTCCAAGTGGAGCCGCTTCGCGACGGCGCTCGGGACGTGGTCCTCCGGGTACCGGTCAATCGCCTTCTCGGCGCGCTCGAGCTCCTCATTGAGGGCACTCGGCACGGCCTCGTGCAGCAGCATGAGTGTCTGGGCAGCTTCCTGCCCGAGGCTGTCGAGCGTCTCCTCCGTCAGGTTCGGTTCCCGCAGCTTCTCCCGGATCCCCTCGATCTCACTCGAGATCTCCCCGAGCGGGATGCCGAGCTCGGCCGCTTCGCTCCGCAGTCCCTCGACTTGGGCCAAGAGGCCCTGGAGCCCCCGCCAGTCGGATTCGAACTGGGTGAGCCGACGATCGACCTCGACGACCCGGCGCACCGCCTCCTCGCGCTCTCCCGCGCTGGCGGCCTCCTGGGCCCCCCGAAGGTCGTCGCCGACGGCGATACGCGCGCCGGTGCGCTCGAGCGCTTCCCGCCGCTCCCCGAGCTCTTGCAATCGACGCTGGACCAGCTGGTCGCTCTCGGTCTCGAGCCGGGATTGCGCGGTGCGCAGGATCGCGAGCGCCTCCGAGGCCCGTCCGTCGGCCTCGCTGAGGGCCGCCTGGCACAGTTCGTTCGTGAGGTCGGGAGCGCCCCGCCCGAGTTCGCCGATCAGTTCCATCTTCGATCGGAGGTCGCGGCTGATCGCGGCGTTCAAGTCCTCTTCCGGCGAGAGCACCCGCGGAACCGGGGTCGGCTTCGGGGCGGCCGCCGAGGGAGCGGATTCTACCGCGGGAGCCGACACCTCTGCGCCATCGTTCGATCGGAGCCCCTCGATGGCGAGCCGCGTCGGGAACCCGCAGACCGAGCAGTGGGCGGCAGTGGATGCGATCGGCTGCTCGCAGATCGGACAGCTAGACGGCACGGTGCGTTCCTGTTCCCACCCAGAGACGGTGTGAGCGCCCTTAATTGCTTTCGGAAGGCCCCACAGCTCCCAGTCCCAACCGGCGTGACTCGCGGCTCAACCGCCCGAGAACGTCGGAACGACGGTCAACCGGACCGTTCGATCGATCACGGTGTCGAGCGGAATCGGTATTTCGTCGATCAAGACCGCGCAGCCTTCCGGCGACTCGCCGGCGAGACGAACCACGGATCGTACCAAGGTGCCCGGGGCGACCTCGAGGCGCGTCCGACGAGTCCGTCCGGAGCGAGCGACCTCGACGTCGACGCGAATCCGGGAGGGAGAGGCGCTGAGGGGGAGACTCTCCGTCGCCGGGGAAGAGCCCCGATCGTCCTTTGAACTCCCGCGATGCAAACGCATCACCAGATCTCGAATCTGGCGCCTTGGCCAAGCTAGGCTACCTCAGCACCCGGCTCGTCCCCAGACGTGCCGTCACTTGAACCTTTCCGGGGGAAGTGACCGCAGCCCGTCTCCTTCATCGACCGGAGCCGGTCGTCGGCTGATCACGACTCGTGGGATTCGGCCGGGTTCCCGATCGCGGACTTGAGCCGCGTGATCGCGTCGACCGGGTACGGGTCGACCCGTTCCCTCTCGGCGAGGAAGAGGCTCATGTGATCCCCCAGCGCGATCCCGGCCACCAGGGCCTCCAGCCGGTCCTCCGGAGCGAGCGGGACCCGTGCCACCGCCACCCCCTTCGACGCGAGGAGCCGCTCGAGGTATCGGAAGCTTTTGCGGACCGGCGGCGACTCTCCCGACCATTCCAAGAGGAGCGCGATGAACGGGGGGGCCGCCCGGCGCGAAAGCGCGTCCCAACCGACGATCGCATTATGGAACAGCTCGGGGACCTCATCGAACACGGCAAGCCGCTTCGCGTTCTCCTCGATCTGGGTCTTCCAGCGGCGCGCGAGCGCGACGAACGACTGCTCCGCATAGACGAAGGGGAGCCGGTCGCCGATCTTCTGGGCGAGCGCCGCCGCCGGACCCCGAGCTCGCGAGAATTCCCGGATTCGACCCCGGGTCGCCTCCGCGGCCCGCGCCACCCGGCCCTCGAGGGATTCGGGAAACGCGGAGTCGAGGAGACCGAGTACGCCGCCGAGCAGGTGGCCCACCGCGGACCGGGGCGGAATGCCCGGAGGAACCGTGAGCACCGGGACTCCGTCCGCGGTGGCGCGCTCCAGCAGCGCACCCCCCGACGTGAGCACGATCCGTCGTGCCCCGGCGCGGCCGGCAGCATCGTACGCGACGAGCGTCTCCCAGGTGTTCCCCGAGTAGCTCGCGATGAGCACCTCGGTTCGAGAGTCGACCGATCTCGGCAGGACTGGGGATCGCACGACCGAGATCGTGGCGCGGCTCTCCGCCTCGACGACGCCCCGCGCGAGCTCGGCCGCGATGCCGGAGCCGCCCATCCCCACGGCGACGATCCGCAGGTCGTCCGAGGGAAGCGGCCGGGCCAGCTCGAGACCAGAACGGTAGCCCGCCTCGAGCGCATCCGGCAGTCCGGCGGCGAGCGCCCGCATGCGGACCGGACCTTCGGGCGACCGGGTCGGCATGGCCCGCGACGGGAACCAGCGAGAGATATCTCTTGCGGGCAAGCGACCGCGCTTCTCCGACTCCAGAGAAAGTTGAAGAAGCCCATGGAGCCATGATTACACCGAACCGCTCCTTCCGGGAGCGACCGAGAGGGATTCCGAGATGGCGGGGGAGGGCGTGGTCGCCCGTCCGGCGGAGGGCCGCGTCTCCACCGGAAACCCGTCGCTCGATCGGATGCTCGAGGGAGGCCTCGTCCCGCATCGACCCTACCTGATCGTGGGGCCCTCCGGCACCGGAAAGACGACACTGGCGATCCAGTTCCTCTGCGAGGGGGTCCGACACAACGAGCGAGTCCTGCTCGTGACCCTGGAAGAGCCGCCGAACGAGGCGAAGGTGAACCATCGGGGGCTCGAACCCGGATTGGCCAGGGTCGAGGTGTTCGATGCGATTCCCGACATCATGCGCTACGAGCGCGCCCCGTTCAAGGACATCGCGTCGGTGCGCACGGCTGTGCCGTTCTCCCACGTCCCATTCCGCATCCGCCAGAGCCCGGAGCTCTCCAGCGTCGAGGTGACGATCACCGCGCTGGAACAGATGCTTCGCACCGAGGTGATCCGCCGCGGGTACACTCGGATCGTGATCGACTCGCTGACCGCTCTCCAGTACTTCTGCATGAAGGGCTTCGACCCGGTTTCGGGCGCCCAGTCGTTCCTAAGGTTCCTTTCCGACCTCCGCGTGACGACCCTGCTCACCGTCGAGTCCCCCCTCGAGGACATCGAGACTCCCGAACGGATGCTGGCGCGCGGGGAGATCCGGCTCTTCCGCTGGGAGCTCGATGGCCAGACGGTTCGCGCGATCGGCGTCGAAAAGTTCCGTGGGAGCTCCCACGACGTTCGGCTGCATCCGTACCGTATCGGCCCCCAGGGGATCGACATCAACCTCGAGGTAACCATCTCGCGGGACACCCGACAGATCATCGAGCCGCTGGTTCCGCGACATCCGGTCCCTGCCGCCGTGCCGTCCGCCGCGCTGGTCTCCCCCGTGACCCCTCTCGTCGACGAAGTACGGGACCTGATCTTGCTCGGCGCCGACGTCGCGCCCGCCCGCAGCGAGATCGAGGCCGCCCTCGCTGCGACGAACGAGGGTCGCTTGGAGGAGGTCCAGGCCCATCTTTCGCGCGTCTCCTCGCTCGTCATGGGCCTCGTCGACCAGTTGAGCCACGGATCGAAGCCACCCCCGGCGGATTCGACGGCGGTGGCGGCCTACCAGCGCGCGCTCGCCCGCGTCGACTCGGTTCGTACCGGTGTCCCTCCGACCAGCTTGCCGGCGCCACCCGTGCTGCAGGTCCAGCTGGGGGCGCTGCTCTCGCTCCTTCCGCCGCCGCCCGCTCCCGCACCGGCTCCGACCCCGGTCCCGGCTCCGGAGGCGGCTCCGCCAGCCCCAGTCACGCCTACCGAGGCCACTGCTCCGCCCTCGGCGATGCCTCCAACGCCTCCGGCGCCGGCCCCCGTCGCGACGGAGGTCGTCTCGGCCCCGGTCGAGGTCCCTCCGCCGACCCCACCCGCTACCGAACCAGTGCCCACGCCCACCGAGGTCGTGGAGCCAACGGGGGAACCGATCGCTACGGAGGCGCCCCCACCCGCACCGCCAGCGCCCAAACCACGATCCGGACGTGGGCTCCCGGCGCCACCTAAGCCCCGGCCGCCCCCGGCCGCGCCGCGGGTCTCGAAGCCCACGCCGGTGACGGCAGCGAAGCCGAGCGGCCCGAAGGCGGCACCACCTCCCCTTCCAACCACCCGGGCGCCCTCTTGGCCCGGGGGGCCACCGCCGGTAGCCACTCCGGTTCCATCGCCCGCGGCGGCTCCGAGCCCGGTCGCGGAGCCCGTCTCCACGGAAACGACGACCCATGCCGCCGCTCCTTCTCCGAAGCGGCGCCGAAAGGCGGCGGCCGCGCCGAAGCGCGGGGGCCACCCCCGGGCGGCATCCCCTCACGCGACCACCCCGGCGGTCGCTCCCCCGGCGGGCCGGATCGAAAGCGCGGTGGCCGCCCCGGAGCATCCGGTCGTTCCGGTCCCCGACCAGGGGGAGGTTTCTGCACCAAAGCCGAGGCGACGCGCGGCCCGGAAGAGGAAGGCTCCCCCGGTTGTCTCGGTGACCGTCGAACCGATTCCTCCGGGCGTGTTCGGGGCGCCCCCGGAGGAACCAAAATCGTCCGACGACCCGGACCCACCCGCGCCTTCGGAGGGGTAGATGGCCGAGGACGAGTTCGTGGACACCCGCGTCCCCACCGGGATTCCAGGACTGGACCGGATGTTGGGCGGTGGCTTGCGGCCGGGCCGGCCGTATCTCGTGACGGGCGGCAGCGGGAGCGGGAAAACACTACTCGGGCTCCAGTTCCTCCTCGAGGGGATCCGACGCGGAGAGGAGGTTCTCTTGGTCGCCGTGGACGAGCCGCCGAGCGAGATCGTCGAGAACGTCGGCGCGATGGGCTGGGACCTCGCGTCCGTGAAGACGCTGGACGCAAACCCGGGGCTCCGGGGCATCAAGCGGAACATGGCGGTCCAGGAGATCCGCGCGATGAACGACCTCAAGTCGATGCGCGAGGCCTCCGAAGGGAAGCGCTCGAGCGAGTCCGAGGACATCGCGATCCAGGGGATCCAGCTGAAGTTGCGCCAGCAGATGGCCGACCGACCGTTCCGCCGCGTCCTCGTAGACTCGATCACGTCGATCCGCCGCTTCGCGGTGAAGTCTTCGGTCGACCCCCAGGCGGAACGAACCGAGATCCAGTCGCTCCTTCGGTTCCTGTCGGAATCCGAGGTCACGACGCTGATCACCGCCACGCCGAGCGACCCCGGGATCCTCACCCCTGAGGAGGTGCTCACCCGGGGGGAGATCCTGCTGACCCGCAAGTGGGTCGGCGACCGCTCCGTCCGTCAGATCAAGATCGTTCGCATGCGCGGCTGCGCCCACGACCCCGAGCGACGTCCGTTCGTGATCACCTCGCAGGGAATCGTGCTCGGCTAACAGTTGGGCGGGGTGTTCTCCCGCAAGCTCGTTACGGCAGGATCCGCGAGTCTCGGGCCAGCCACCGGGCCGCCGACGCGCGGGCCCTGGGCTGGACGTAGACGCTCACCGCCCACTCGGAGGGAGGTCGGGCGGCCAGCGAGCGCCACGGACCCGGAGCCCGGAACGGGAACACGGGACGGGCGTCTCGGAAGACCCGGACGTTCGACCAGCTGTCGCCGACAGTCGTTCGGGGCTCGAGCGCCGCGAGGTCGATGAGGACGAAGCCGGGGGAGGCGTGGATTTCCGCCGCGATCGCGTCCTCCATCGCCCGGCGTTCCGGCGGGCGCCGGACCATCCGCCGCCAGGCCGCGCGGGCCGAGCCGGTAACGGTCCTCCAGCCGTAGGCCCGCTTGAAAAGCCGGCGCGCGAGGAGGCCCTGAGCGAGCTGCCGGCTGAGTCCGTCACCGGACCTCAAACGGTCGAGAAGCTCACCGTCGGTCCCGCGGAACTGCGGCCGAGCGACGTCAGGGTATCCGCGTTGCCGCTCCACGGCGGCCTGCGCCATCATCTCCGCGGCCCGGACGGTCTTGTGGTAGTACACGGTGGAGTACATGAGAGCCCGACCCACGAGGAATCCCTCGACGGCACTTCGGCCCTTCTCCGCGAACACGACGTGACCGGCGTCGGCGCGGATCGTCTCGAGGAGGCGCCCCGCGTCCACGGCCCCGTGGCCGACGCCGGTGTAATGCGCATCTCGCTGGAGGTAGTCGATTCGGTCCGCGTCCACCGCGCCGTGCAGGATCGCTCGTTCGAGCGCCGACGGGGAGCGCCCCCGCAACGGGTCGACGAGATCGGCGACCTCCCTCGGCCGGACTCCGAACCGCTCGAGGAGGTGCGGCACCTCCGCCCGCTCGGCCGGCCAGTCCGGGTCGGTCCCTTCGATCCGGGCGCGCGAGATCCCTTCGTGGCTCATGCCGAGGACCTCCATCATCGGGCTGTCCAGCGTGTGGGAGAACGGACCGTGTCCGAGATCGTGTAGGAGCGCCGCCGCCGTCACCCGGCGTCGCGCGCGGCCCTCGAGCCCGAGTCGATCGGCCATTTGACCCGCGACCCAGAACGTCCCGAGCGAGTGCTCGAGCCGAGTGTGGTTCGCCCCGGGAAAGACGAGGTGGGCGAAGCCGGTCTGCCGGATCCCCCACAGACGCTGGAACTCCTCGCTCCCGATCAACGCGAGCGCGGGTCCATCGAGCAGGATCGTTCCGTGGACAGGGTCGAAGATCGATTTCCGTGGTCCGGGCACGCCCGTTGACCTCCGACGCTTCGCTCGGCCGACGCAAGGCGGCCATCGCCGAGCCCGAGGCGTCCGGTTCGCCTCGAGGCCGAACGTATTTATGACGTCACGGCCGTCCGCCGCCACGGATGCCGGAGGGTGAGTCCACCGAGCCGGTCGCGGCGGCGTCCCCGATGGAGGAGATTCGCCGTCGGTACCGAGCCGCCCAGGAGGCAGAGGGGCGTCCGGACCGCTCCGCGTACATCGGCGCGCTCAAGGTGTTCCTCGCCGCGGCCGAGCAGAACCGCTCGGGCCTCACGGCGGACGTGGCGGACGTCGTCCCGATGCTGCACGAGGCGGCGATGGCGTTCTATCGAGCCTCGCAGCCCGAGCTGGCCCGGCGGGCGGCCGACCTCGGGCTCGAACTCGCCCCCGGAAGCGCGTCCTTGCTCCACGACAAGGCACTCATACTTCTCGCGCAGAACCAGGAGCTGCCGGAGGTGCTGAACCTCGTCGACCGAGCGATCGAGGCGAACCCTCACGACAAGGGGCTCTGGGCGACACGGGCGGACACGCTCCGTCTGCTCGGTCGCGCCGAGGAAGCGGTTGACTCCTACCTTCGGGCTCAGGACCTCGACGCCTCCTCGATGCAGTTCGTGGACAAGGCGCTGAAGCTCGCCCCGTCCCACCCGGCCGCGCTCCGGAAGAAGCTCTCGATCGCCCGCGCCCTCGGGGGCGAGCTCCAGGCCCTCGCGGCGTGCGACGAGCTCCTCAAGGCGAATCCGGACGATCTCGAGCTCCAGTTCGCTCGCGCGGAGCTCCTGGTCGGGGTCGGCAATCTCGCCGAGGCGCTCGTCCCGCTCGAGAAGGTCCGGGCCGCCCGCCCCGACGACGCGCGGACCGCCCTCCTGAGGGCCCACATCCTGTTCCAACTCGGTCGGACCGAGGAGGCGATCCCCATCGCGAAGGCGATCGTCGAGGGGACGACCGCCCCCGAAGCGAACGCCCTGATGGAGCTCGCGCGACTCTCGGAAGCTTCGTCACCGGATCTCGCTCTCGTCGCACGGGAGCGGATCGTCCAGATCGACCCCCGCAACCTCCAGAATCTTCTCGATCTCCGGGACCTCGCGCTTCGCCTCGACCGGGTCGACACCGCGCTCTCGGCCTGCCGGGCGATTCTGGAGGTCCAGCCCGACAATCTGGAGGCCTTGCGCGGCGTCGCCGAGCTCGAGCTCGCGAACGGCCACGCGGCCGCCGCGCTCGACGGCTACCGTCGCCTTCTCAAGGTCCATCCCCACGCGCTCTCCGAGCTCCGCAAGGCGCTCGAGCTCGCGCGGGATCAACACAACCCTGACGCCGTGCGCGAGTTCGCCCAGGCGGTCATCACCGAGGAACCGGCGGATCTCGAAGCCCAGGTCGAGCTGGCCCGAACGCTCGCCACCACGGGGGACGTACCGGGCGCGATCCACGCCTATGACGCGCTGCTTGAATCTCACCCGGGAGAGCTCCCGTACCTCCTCGAGAAGAAGGAGGTCGTCGCTCGGACGGACGACCCCGCGCAGATCGCCCCGGTCCTCGACGAGTTGTTCCGCCTCGATCCGACCCGGACGGACGTCGGGGTGGAGCGCGGCAATCTCTACCTTTCGCTGGCGTACGATCGGCCCGAGGGATCGGCCGAGCGGGACCAGGCCGCTCGGACGGCGCTCGTCTCGTACGAGCGAGCCTCGAGCGACCCCGAGGTCGCCGACATCAGCGACCTCGGGATCGCGCGGGCGTCCCGGCTCGTCAACGACTCCGAGCGGGCGATCCGGGCGTACGAATCGTTCCTGAACCGAGAGGGGAACCACATGCGCCACGACATCCTCAAGGAGCTCGGTCACGCGCTGCGCGAGACCGGACGGTACTCCGAGGCGATCGAGGCGTACGGCCGCGCGATCGCGGGGGGTCTCGAGGACGCCGACCTCTTCTGGGGCGCGGCGGAAGTGTTCGCCGAGGTCGGCCAGGAGGCCCGTGCCCTGCAGCTGCTCGACGTTCTCCTCCGACGTGACGCGAACAACCCCCTGTTCCTCCGGAAGAAAGGTCAGCTGCTCCTGCGGACCGGCCACCGTACCGAGGCGCTCGCCATCCTGCAGCAGGCCGTCCAGGCGGCCCACGGCGATCCCCACTCGTACTTCGAGGTCGCCGAGGCGCTGCGGGCCCAGGGCGCGTACGCCGATGCGATCTCCTACTACCGACGCGGCCTCGAGGTCGATCCCAGGAGCCGGCACGGACGGCTCGCGCTCTCCGAGACGCTCTTCCTCGCGGGCCAGTACCCGGAGGCGGTCCAGATCGTCGACCCGCTCCTCAAGGAGGACCCGAATGACCTGGCCGCGTGGAAGGCCCGGGCGGACGCGTTCCGCGCGCTCGGCCGGACGAACGAAGTCCTCTACTCGCTGAAGGCGATTCTTCTCCTCGAGCCGGAGAACGGCCCCGCTCTCCTCGAGATGTTCCAGCTGCACCGCGACGCGAAAGAGACGAAGGAGGCGTACGAGACGCTCGCGCGGCTCCTCGCGACGTCATCTCCCGAGGCGCAGGACGCGACGCTGCACCTCGAGCGGGGCGACCTCGCGGCGGCCCTCGGGAAGACCGAGGAAGCGAACGAGGCGTACGAGCGGGCCGCGTCGCTCGACCCGGTGATGAAGCTCGAGATCGCGACCCGTCGGGCGCGGCTGCGCCTCACCGCCGGACGGCCGGATCTCGCGCTCGAGGTCCTCGACGAAGGGATGAAGTCGGTCCCGCCGGGGTCGTCCGCCAGCCTCGCCGCGCTGCTCCTTCGCGCGGAGGTTCTGGGGGCGCTCGAGCGACCGGCCGAGGCCCGTGGCGCCTACGAGGAGGTGCGGCAGCGGGACCCGACTTCGCCGGTGGCGCTCGCCGGCATCGGGAAGTCGATGCTCGACGAGGGGAAGCATGCCGAGGCCGTCGAGTTCCTGCGGGGCGCGATCCCCCAGGTACCTCCGCAGGAGTCGCTCTACCTCCTGCTCGCCGAGGCGTATGCCGGGGTCGCCCAGATGGACGCCGCCTCCGAGGCGATCAAGAAGGCCGTGGAAGCGCTCCCGAAGAGCGTCGCCCTATGGGTGCGCGCGGGGGAGCTCGCGGTCGCGCGACAGGCGTGGCCCGAGGCCGCTTCCGCGTTCGCTCACGCTCTCGCCCTTCAACCGGCGGCCGTCGAAGTGCTCCTGCGGGCCGGGTTCGTCGCCGAGCGGTTGGAGCACCCGAACGAGGCGCTCGCCTTCTACGAGCGGGGGACCGAGGCGGACCCGTCGAACAAGCAGGCGTGGACGAGCCGGGGGCTCGCGCTGCTCGCCACGGGCCGTCCGAGCGAGGCCCAGACCAGCTTCGACCGGGCCCTCGCGCTCGATTCGGACTACGCTCCCGCGAAGGACGGCAAGAAGCTCGCGATCCAGAAGACGCGCGACGCGGAGGTGCAGCGGTACGCCCGGGATGCACTGCTCCTCGAAGCCCGGCTGAACCGCACGGTCACCAAGAACGACCTCTTCGTCACGCTCCACGTCCCGTACGAGTTCCTCGAGCCGGTCCTCGGCGCGATCGGACGGAACGTCAAGGTGAACCTCGACCGCCTCGAACCGAACGAGATCCGGGACCTCGAGAACGCCTCGTACCACCTGGTCACCTCCGCGGTCGAACACCGACCGCCCGGCATCGAGCGACGCGGCCTCACGCTCGCCGACGTCGCCGTGCTGTCGCCCCCGGCGTATTCCCTCGACCAGATCGAGCGGCTGTTCGGCTACCTGCGCGCCGTGCTGGAGGCGGACCTGCGACCGGAGAACCTCAAGCTCACCCCGGACGTGGAAGAACTCGCGCGCAAGGCGCTCGTGCTCCCTCCCGAGCAGCGAACGCTCTTCCAGCTCGTGCGGACCCTGCGCGTGGGGATCTACAAGGCGCGCCTCATCAAGGTCGTGGAGCAGGCTGGCTCCGCGGTCCACGCGCCACTCGCCTCGCTCGATCTCGGGGCGTATTCACCGGAATTCCGTCCGCGAGCGGAGGCCGAACCGGAGGGACCCGCGACGATGGCTCCCGGTGGACCGGTCGGTCTCGGAGAGGGGCCGGAGACGGTAGTGGTCCCTGCTCCCGCGGCGGAATGGGTCGCCCCAACGGACGAGGAAATCGAGGCGACCCCGGAGACCGGGTCCCCGGCGGTCTCCGCCCCTTCGGCCGCACCAGCGCGGTGCGTGGGATGTGGGGGCATCGCGTCGGTCGCGCATTCGTGCGGCGCACCGCTCTGCCAGCACTGCGTCGGCCAGTTCCCGAGTTGCCCCAAGTGCGGACAGGCGGTGACCACGGACACAGCCCGACCGTTGCACGGCGTGACCGTCCAGGCCCCGACGGGCCGGGCGGTCGCTCACGGGGGCGGGAT
This sequence comes from Thermoplasmata archaeon, assembly GCA_035625085.1. Taxonomy (GTDB): domain Archaea; phylum Thermoplasmatota; class Thermoplasmata; order Lutacidiplasmatales; family UBA184; genus Lutacidiplasma. Next base: position 4,025 of record DASPQG010000009.1, on the reverse strand, counting down.
CACCAGCGGCCTCAAGAGCGTCTTCCAGCGGAAGTCGGCGACCCCGAAGACCGAATCCGCTCGTCACGAGACACACCCTCCGAAGGCGGCTCCCTCGACCCGACCCGAGCCACCGACCAAGACCGCCAAGCCCGCCCCCGAGCACGCGCGGGCGTCTCCCGCTCCCGCCGCGAAACCCCCGTCCAAGCCCGCGGCTCCGACCGCCGCCGGCGTGCCGAAGCCTCCCGCCCCACCGGAGACCGAGCCACCGGCTCCGCCCGCGCCCCGGCCCCGTCGCGAGAAGACGGACGACGAACCCCGCCTCTGACCTCACACGGGGCACCTGAATTCTTATAGCGGAAGGGGCTCTTTCTACGGAGGACGAGACGATGACGGTCCCATCTGCGGCGATGAAGCCGGTGCACTCGCGCTGGGGCGGATTGGTCCTCTCCGTGCTGTTTCTCGCTCTGGCGATTCTGGTGTTCCTGCTGCTCTACCTCACCTTCCCGGCCGACCAGCATTACACGGCGCTCCTCTTGATTGGAATCTTCTCCCTGGTCTTCGCGGTCGGCTGCTACTTCATGGAGGCCTTCTCGAATGACCCGACCTACCAGCGCTCGCTCGCGTGGGGGTTCTTCGGGATGGGGTTCGCGGTCCTCTTCCTCACCGTCGGGCTGGGCCCGTACTATGTGAGCGCCATCACGGTGGTCGAACAGCTGGTCGGGCTGCTCATCCTCGCCGTCGCGCTCATCGTCTCGGTATTCCTGATTTCCTGGCGCATCCGCGCCGTCCGCGCGACGGAGAATCGGGAACCCCCGAGGGCTGCCTGGCGGAACGAGCCGGCCCCCTCGGCGTTTTCCTACGCGACGGCGACCTCCCCGAGTGTTCCTCAGGTGAACCAGATGCCGTCCAACCCACCCTCTTCCCCGCCCGGCTCGCCCCCGAGGAGCCCGTAGGATGGCCGCGCCCGATCCTTCCACGCTCCCCCCGCCGCCCCCGCCTCCTCCTCCGGCTCCGGCCGGGGGTCCGATCACGTGTCCGAAGTGCGGCTCGACGGCGACGCCGGGGTCGCGCTTCTGCAATATCTGCGGCTCGTCACTCTTCACCGAGGGCGGCAGCTCGACCGGCACGATGGCCCCCGCGGGGTCGCCCCCGATCGATATCCGTCAGAAGGTCGACCAGGACCGGGGGCCGCTGAAGCGCCTCCAGTTGCTGATTCCCGGATACCGGGGGTATCGTGAAGGAGAGGACATCCGGGCCGCCGACAGCTTTCTACGAATCCAGGTTGCGGACAAGATCAAGAACGCGCGGACCACGATCGAGAACTCGCGCTCGTCGCTCTCAAACGCGGCACAGTTCCAGGCGCTCAACGACCTGGCCCCCGTGATCGCGGACCTGCTCCGGTTCGAGGGCGAGGTCCGATTCGCGGAGGGAGGATTCACCGGATTCTCCCCGGCCGTCCGGATCAATCCGCAGCAGCTGGACCGCCTCTACGAGTACGACTACGGGTTCGTTCAGGCGGCCGACCAACTGAACCAGACCACGGCGCAGCTTCCCTCGATCGCCACCGGGTCGAACCCGGCGGAGGTTGCGGCGCTGGTCACCACGGTCCGCGGTCAGGTGAGCCAGCTCGAGCAGGCCTTCAAGGCCCGTATCCAGGTCATCGAAGGGATCCGCGTCAGCAGCTAGGCGGGAGCGAGAGAAGTACCAGCGAGGAAAGGAGAAGAGAGATGGTAACGAACACCCCCATACCGGCCAAGGGCGGCAGCCTCTTCGGGTCGACCACGATCAACTGGGAGGACGCCTACAAGGGTCCGAACGTGATGTGGCGCGTCCCGCGCAACATCCGACTGAACGACAACGTGGTCGTCCGACAGGACGAAACCGCCGTCTTCTACCGGGACGGAAAGGTCCTCGCGTACCTCGATCGACCCGACCGGTACGCCCTGACGAGCATCAACGCGCCGCTCGTGGCGGGCATCGTGAAGGCGCTCTCGGGCGTCCAGCAGGAGGCGGAGGTCTACTACCTCCAGCGCCGCATCTTCGACGGGAAGTTCGGAAGCTCCGAACCGTACACCTTCAAGGACCCGGACTTCGGGCTCGTCAATCTCCGCGTCTTCGGGGAGTACCGTTGGGACGTCGGGGCGCCGGACAACTTCATCAACCAGTTCGTGGGGACGTTCGGTGCCGCGAGTCAGGCGGACGTCGAGGGGCGGCTCCGCGACCAGATGGTGCTGCTCGTCTACAACACCCTGGGCAAGCTCAAGGACCAGGGCATGAAGGTCACCGATCTCGCGGGCCAGCTCTCCACGATCGAGCAGGCCGTGCTCGGGTTCGCCCCGCAGCACTTCGGCCCCCTCGGGGTCGAGATCAAGCAGCTCCAGGGCCTCTCGGTGAACCTGCCCGACGAGGTCCAGAAGGCGGTCAACACGCGCTCGACGATGGGCGTGCTGGGAGTGAACTACATGCAGTACCAGGCGGGCCAGGCGATGACCACCGCCGCCGCGAACCCTTCGGGGTCCGCCGGGACGCTCGCCGGGGCCGGTGTCGGGCTCGGCGCGGGTCTCGGTATGGGGTACGGCATGACCGGCCAGATGCAGGGCATGTACGCGCAGGGCCCGTCGGCCCCGTGCCCGAAGTGCGGTGCGATGGTTCCGTCCGGGAACCGATTCTGTCCGAGCTGTGGTGCGTCGATGGCCGGACCCGCCGCCCCCCCGCAGGGTCCCCCCTGCCCGAAGTGCGGTCAGCCGACGGCCCCCGGCGTCAAGTTCTGCCAGAACTGCGGGGCCTCGCTCGCCCCGGCACCACCCCGGACGTGTCCGAAGTGCGGAGAATCCACAACCGCGACCGGTAAGTTCTGTCCGAACTGTGGAGCCCCGTTCTAGGACCCCTTTAGAGTGAGGTCGATCGGGGTTCGGTGAGGGAGGTCGGAACATGGCGTTCTGCATGAAGTGCGGCCAGCAGCTTCCCGACGGGGCGCAGTTCTGCTTGAAGTGCGGCACCCCGGTCGGAGCGACCGCGGGGGGCGGGGCTGCCGCCGCTCCCCCCGCGCCGTCCTCTTCCCCGACGATCGCCGACGCGGGCGTCCAGGAGTTGAAGTGTCCGACCTGCGGCGCCCCGATCAAGCCGACGTTCGGCGAGGCGGTGATCACCTGCGACTACTGTGGCGGTTCGGTTACGCTGGGAGGGCAAGGTTGGAAGGCGATCTCGAAGCACACGATGCTGACGCTCGCCGTCACGGACCGGGACGCGGTCATGAAGGTTGTTCAGGCGTACCTCGACCAGGGATTCCTTCACCGGCACTTCCTTGAGGAGTCGAAGATCGTCGAGGAGCGACTGAGCTACATCCCGTTCTGGGTCGTCCCCACGACCGCGAGCACAACGTATCAGTACCAGGCGGTCGCCGAGACGGTCGGCGTGACCGCCGGCACGATGGCGGCGGGTGCTCTCCTCGGCCGGGCCGTCACCGGCGGGAAAGGCGGGATCGCCGTCATCCCGATCATGGGAGGCGGCGTCGTAAACTCGAACCGCTCGGAGACCATCTCGGGCCAGTTCGAGTTCCCGGTCGTCGCGGTGAAGGCGATGAGCGGCTACCAACCGAAGGACTACCAGTTCTCACTCCCCGACCGGACGTTCTTCGACAAGAAGGCAATCCCGTCGAACGCCCCGATCCTGAACGGCGACCTCACCGAGGACGCCGCGCGCTCGGCGGCGGAAGCGTTCGTGAAGCAGCTTCAGTCCGAGGCGGCGCACCGGAAGCATCACGTCGTCTCGGCGCTCCAGACGCAGGTCCAGGTCTCCGAGGGAGAGCTCCTGCACACCCCGATCTGGTACTTCCGCTTCGACCACAAGGGGCAGAACGTGACCGTTCTCGTGGACGGTCACGCGGGCCGGGTCATCCGGACGATGTGACCCCCCGGGCCTTGGTTGTTTAATACCGGATTTTCCCGTTCGGGCCGACATGGACCCACGACCGTTCCGTCGGGCCCTCGCCGCGCGACGGGGCTGGACCCTGTTCGCGACGATCGCGGTCGTGGCGAGCGCGT
>DASPQG010000008.1:0-4450 GCA_035625085.1 Thermoplasmata archaeon | reverse complement strand
CGGGTGTTGCGACGGGCGCTCGGAGGAGCGCCCTAGCGGCTATCCATCACGGGCATCGGGTCAGGTCCTGACGGGAGCAGCCTTACCGTGACCCGTCGACGCTGGCGGGGCGACGGGGCCGAGGGGCACGCGGGGTCTCCGCACGGTTCATCCGAACGGCAATCCTGCCGGCCTAGCACGTACGCGGCTCGCCTATCGGCGATGTGGGATTGATTTAAATAGAGGCATCTCGCGTTTTCATCCTGCGCGGTGCCCCATGCATAGCTACGTGGACCTCTATTTCACCCCGGAAAGCGCATCGCCGCTCGAGCTCTCGGAGCGGCTCCGAACGGTCGCCGGCCTCTCGTTCATCATCGGACCCCACGACCTCGTCTTCGACTGGGACTTCGAGCACGAGTTCCAGGAGCGGCTCGCCAAGATCCACGAGGCGCTGAAGGGCAGCGGGGTGTTCTACCGCGTCGAGACGGTGTCCGAGGACCCGGCGTTCGTTCCGCCCGTAGCGTGGCCGCCGCCGATGCCTCGCCGCGACCCGGAGCATCCGGGCTTCTGACCGGACGCCCCCACCCCCCTGTTTCCAGTGGAAGGAGCGGCGCCTACCAGCCTTCGGTAGCGGGGTCAATCGCATCCCGCTCGAGGCGGGCGCGTCGTTCGGGCGGAATCTCTCGCTTCTCGGCCTTCGGGTAATCGTAGACGACACTCACGGTCCGGCCGCGAGCGCTGACGGTAGCGGTCCCGGCGAGGGTGAAGCGGTAGAGGAGGGTGAAGCTCGTCCGACCGATCGGACGGGCCGGAGCGACTTCGCCGACGAGCTCGGCCCCGTACGGCACCGGGGCGAGGTAGCGGCAGGTCGCTTCGGCGATGATGATGTCGATCTTTGTCGGGTCGACGGAGCCGAGGAGGGGGAGGTAGTAGTCGCAGCGAAGGGTTTCCATGTAGGGAAAGTACGCGGCGTGATTCAGATGGTTCAGGACGTCTAGGTCGTGGTACGGGACGTAGAACCGACGGGAGACCGGCCACGGGTGAGTCGCGGCCGGGACGCTGGGTTGGGGCATGATGGGCGGGGACGTGCACGGTCCATATATGGCCTCGAGCCGGTAGGGCGCTCCGACCGCTCCGTACGGGGGAGGTCGAGGGTCTCACCATGGCAGAGCATGGGGTAAGGACCGGTTCCAGTGGAAGCGGGGGGGTGGGGGGGTGGGCGCCGAGCGCTCCCGCGTCGGGAGAGATGGCGACCACCGTGGCGCGCATCCGCGACGCGGTCCGGCGCCACTCGACGCGCTTCGAGCACGCGATCCCGCTGATCGCGAGCGAGAACCTCCTCTCTCCGTACGCGAAGGAACTGATGATCAGCGACTTCCACTCGCGGTACGCCGAGGGGCTCCCCGGCGAGCGGTACTACGAGGGAAATGAGCAGGTCGACGAGGTCGAGGAGCTCTGCCTCGCCCTCGCGAAGCGCCTCTTCCGCTGCTCGTTCGCCGACGTGCGCCCGACGTCCGGCACGGTCGCCAACATGGCGGTCCTGAAGGCGCTCGCCGAACCGGGCGATCTCGTCGGAACGAGCCGGCTCGCGGACGGCGCCCACATCTCGAGCGCCTCGTTCGGGGCGTTCGGGCTCCGGGGCGTGAAGCCGGTCTACTATGCCTGGGACGCCGACCGGATGACGATCGACGTCGCCCGCACGCGCGAGATCCTGAAGGCGGTCCGGCCGAAGGTCTGTCTGTTCGGTCTCTCGCTGTTCCTCTTCCCCATGCCGATTGAGGAGCTCCGCCCGACGCTCGAGGAGATCGGGGCCCGCGGTTGGTACGACGCGGCGCACGTGCTCGGTCTGATCGGCGGCGGGGAGTTCCAAGACCCTCTCCACGAGGGCTGCACGGTGATGAGCGCCTCCACGCACAAGACCCTCCCCGGTCCCCAGCACGGGATCATCCTCGCCTCGACGGAGGACACGGAGGTGATCCGTCGCCTCCAGGGAGGCGCGTTCCCCGGGGTGACGAGCAACCACCATCTGAACGCCATGGCGGCACTCGCCGTCAGCCTCGCCGAGCACCTCGAGTTCGGTCGGGAGTATGCCCGCCAGACGGTGGCGAACGCGCGCGCCCTCGCCCAGGCGCTCCACGACCGGGGGTTCGACGTGCTGGCGCCGAACCTCGGCTTCACCCGCTCCCACACGATCGCCGTGCGCGTCGAGAAGGAGGGCGGCGGCGAGATTGTGGCCCGCCGGCTCGCGGACGCCGGGATCATCTCGAACAAGAACCTCCTGCCCGGCGACAAGAGCCCGAAGCACCCCGGAGGTCTGCGCCTCGGCACCCCGGAGGTGACGCGCGTCGGGATGCGGGAGCGGGAGATGGACCGGATCGCCGAGCTGTTCGACAACCTCCTGCACCAGGGAAAGTCGGGCCCCGACGTCCAGCGCGCCGCCGCGGAGCTGAAGCGCGAGTTCACCACCCTACAGTTCTGTTTCGGCGCCGGCGAGGCCGCCTACCGGTACTACGACCTCGTCGGGCGGGACCCGACGTAAGTGGGTGGTCGTCGGCGCGTCCGACCCCGGCGCCTCACGCCCTCGGCTGGTCCAAGCCCGCCCCGTCCTCGTCGTCGCGCGCGACCGCCGCCTCCCGACGCGCGATCCCCCGCTCGAGGGCCTCCTCGTCGAGCGTGACGTGCGGCTCGGCCGCCGGCCGCTCCGCGAGCGCGAACCGAGCGCGTCCTCCCTCGCCGATCGTCGCGCTGAGAGTCCCGTCGGTCACGAGGGAAGCGACCCAATCGGCGAGCGCAGGCGGTGCCGGAGGAGGTTCCCACCGGGCCTCGATCTCGGGGAGGGCCAGCGGGCCGCTCCGTCGAAGGAGCTCCACGACCGTCGCCCGGCCCTCGGCCAGCCGCCGGAGCTCCTCCTCCTCGCCGGTCGGTGCCGGTGAGCGCCGGGGGCGTCCGCCGTAGAGCAGGGCGCCGATCCCACCGATCCCGCCCACGGCGAGCAGCGTCACCCCGGCGAGCGCGAGCGGCGAAAGGGAAGGGGCGCTCGTCGTGGACCCCGTCCCGACGGCCGGCACCGTCATCGGGCCGAGGAGAGCGACTCCCGCCTCGTCGACGACCGTGAGCGTCCCGCCGGCCGAGCCGTTGACCGAATAGTTCACCCAGGCCCCGGTGGTGCCTCCCGTGGACCAGAGCACCGGTACGACCGTCTCGTTCTCCGCCGTCCCGGTCGAGAACTCGATGAGCAACCGGGCCCCCGGCGCGGGGTCGCCGAACCGGTCCTTCACGTGCCAGTACGCCGAGTACGAGCGGCTCTGGTTCGCGAGATGATTCGTTACGTTCGTCGCACCGTACAGGACGAGGTGGTTGAGGTCGGGAAGCGCGGTGAGCGCGATCGGGCCGGCGACGGTCGGCAGGAGCGGCCCGTACAGCCGGACGGTGATCGGACCAGAGACGCCGAGGTCGATCGAGAGCCCGAGCAGTCCGCCCGTCCACGCGGACGCGGGAATCGAGAACGTTCCGTTTGCCGCACGGGTCAGAGGACCCGCGGAGCTGCTGTTCACCCACGCCGGCGCGTTCGCGCCGGTGCCGCTCTCGCTGACCGAAAGGTCGGCCGCCGCCGAGAAGGTGACCACCCGATCACCGTGCGCATCGAGCGCCTCCCAGGCGAACGCCGCCGGCGCCCCGACGCTGACCTCGGAGGGGACCGACCCGAACTCCCCGATCGACGTCGCCGTGGACCCGGCGCTGGCCGCCAGGGGCGGGTTCGGCCGAGCGTTCGCGTACGGCGCGGCGAGGACCACGCACACTACGACGCCGAGGAGGAGCGTGGCTCCACGGACGGCGGCGAAGCGCGGTCGAACGGGCGGCAACCGGACCCCTTCTCCCGAGCGGATGGGAGCGTCGGCACGAGTCGTGCCGAGCCGCTTAACGGTGTCGTCGCACCGGGGCAGGGCGGAATCTGCTCCTCGAGACCGTCGGCGGCCGGTGGGGAATGGGAAAGGGTCTAGCCCGGGTCCGGCGAACCCATGAGGGGGAAGGTGCGGGCCGTCCGGTGGGTCGCGCCCCGGGAGGAGAGCTCGCTCTCCTTGAGGACGAACTCCCCGACCCGGAACCTCCGGGGCATGGGCGGGGGCACCGTGCCCTCCAGGAGCTCTCGGGCCCGCCGATAGTCGGTCGGCGACCGAACCCGGAAGAGCGTGAGATGCGGCGAGAACGAGTTGCGGCGCGTGGGGTCTCCCTCCCCGGCCAGAGCTGTCTGGACCCGGGTCGCGAGCGCGGTCAGCTCCGCATGTCCCTCCGTGACCCCCACCCAGACGACGCGCGGTCGGTCCGGCGACGGGAACGCGCCCACTCCTTCGAGGGTCGCATGGAACGGTGCCGTCGCCGCACTCACCGGGAGCAGGGCGGCCGAGATCGGCTCGACCCGCTCCCGTGGGATCTCTCCGAGGAACAGGAGGGTGAGGTGCTCGGGTGCCGG
>DASPQG010000007.1:0-25564 GCA_035625085.1 Thermoplasmata archaeon | reverse complement strand
CGCGCCGTACAACAACACCCCGTACTACACTCTGAGCGCGTTCGGCGTGAACGACTCGAACTGTCCGTCGATCGCGATGAGCCAGGAGAACGGTTGCATCACCTTCCACGCGAACGCCGACGGCAAGGCGTGGCCGGCGCTTCTCCAGATTCTATCGATTATCTCGTCGGGCGGTATCCAAGAGGCGGGCTGGTACACGGCGCAGGGCGCGGATGTACCGGGCTTTGTCTGCAACTCGGCGAAAGTGGATGCGCCGTGCCTGCTACCCGGTGACACCAGCACGACGAACGCCTCGGCGTACCAGAACTTCGTGACGACCTCGAAGACCGCGAGCACGGGACCCGCCAACCTGTATATGTGGGACACCGAGATCACGGCGGACCTGGACTACCCGACGCCGGTAGAGAGTGTGGCGTTCAAGGAAGTCGGCAGCGGTCCGTACTACCTCGACTACGCGAACCCGGGGGTCGGGTACACTCTCGTCGCGAATCCCTACTATCAGGCACCGACGGGATGCGCCGGCCAGATTGGCTGCTTGCCACTACCGAGCCGCTATGTTCAGAAAGTGATCACCTACTGGACAACGACAGACACCGAAGGGATTCAGGAATTCGAGACGGGCTATGCTGATGCTTTCTCGCTCGAATCACCAGAGCTCTCGATGGTCAGTGGCCTGGTCCAAGACGATCAGGCTGGGGAGAGCACCATCCCGATGTTGGCGACCGGCAACTTCGGCTTCAACACGCAGATCGACCTGTCATTGCTCGCGACAATCGACTCCTCGCCACCACACCCCATCAATATCCCGGCGAACGCGTTCGCCTACGTTGGGCTCCGTGCCGCCCTAGAGTATGGCTATCCGTACGCGACAGTCCAGGCACCTCTGAACGTCGTGGACGGCCTTGATATGGGCAATCCGTTCGGTGGTTTCGTGCCCCCGAGCGCGGCCACTTTTTACGCCTCAAGCGGGGCTTTGCCGAATTACAATACGACGACCCATCAATTCTCAGACCCGGTACCTGGCGCGAGTGAAGGTACCGCGCGTTGGTACTGGAATGAGGCGTACAACGACACCGGCGGGCCCTACTACGACCCTCAGTTGGCGAGATTCTCGGCGGCGCAACCGCTCTACATTCCGGTGCTCGGGTTCACCTCAGCGCCGAACATCAACGCGGCGGAAGCCGCTTGGGGCCAATCGGTCGCGGAGATTACAGGCGGTGTGGTGCAGTTCCAGCAGTTCTTTGAAGCGACCTCCATTCCGAACTGCCTCGTCCTGCCTTGCGGGTATCCTTGGCCGATCTGGTGGTTCGATTGGATTCCGGATTACCCGTCTCCGACCCAGAGCTGGCAAGACGCGTACGGTCCCGGCGGCTTGTGGGGAGATGCGGATTCGCTGTCTCAGACTTTTGTCAGCGGTTCCTACGGCGGGACCTTCGCCTCCCCCACTTGTGGGCACACCGTAGACACGCTCGCGAACCTGACGTTCTGGGCCACCTACGCCGACAACGTGATCCCGCAGGTTTGTCAGGGCGTCGCGATCAATGTGACCATCTTCTTCGCGAACGCGGCTTCCTACGGAGCCAATCTGACACTCGACCATCAGTACTGGGACCTCGTGCAGGAGGTTTACAACAATCTCGAGCTCACGGTGGGCGCCGATCAGCCGAACACCTTGTTCGTCTACGCTCCTTGGGTTGCGCCGGAGTCCATCAACGCCGGCGCGCTGATCGGTGGCGCCTCGGAATGGTGCTACTACGCACTGACGGGAAACGGACTCTACTAGGATTATCGGCCGCCCGAGAATTCAAGCGCCGGAGCCGCCCCGAGCCACAGTTGTGCTACGGTATAGCACGCCGTCCAACCGGAGACGGACCCGACGGGCCATTCCCTTAAGTCGGGGTCCCGGCTCATCGCGCCGACAGCTAGAGTTCTGTCAGAAGGAGAGAATGGCGAGTCCCACCGGGAAAGGTGCCTGGATTGCGGCCGGCGTGGTGCTTCTGCTGGCCCTCGCGATCGTGCCGACGGTGGCCGGCGCGACCAATCCCGCGACGAATGCGAGAGTGGCCCCGGCAGCCACGCCGTCTCCCTGCGCGACGGGATCATCATCGGGCGGAGGGGGTCATCCGTCCGACGCCCAATGGGCCTACGGCGGACAAGGCTGGTCGAACTGGACCTTTACGTTCGGTAACGTCACGGTTTCCTACAACAGCTCGTTCGGCTGGACCGTTGTGTTCACGGTAGTCAGTAACGCGACCACTGGCGTCACGATGCTCGAGGAGCAGCGGACCCTCGGGATTACGGTCTGGTCCAATGTGACCAAGCCGGACCGCTCGATCGCCTACTTCTACCACGCCGTGGAAGTCGACGGAGCGTTCGCGAACATCACGAACCACTCGACCGTCTACGTGAAGGATTCTCCTGTGCCGGCGCTGGGGATTCTGAACGCGTCCGTGGCGGCCTGCAGCGCCCTTGAGCAGACGCTCCGGATCACCAACCAGACCGCCACCCGCACGGCGTCCCTCAACGTGACGGGGGTGGCGGGGGCCTCGGTGGCGTTCACACCTTCGCTCGGCCTGATCCCGCTGAATCTGACGGGAGTCTACATGTGGAACTCGTCCGCCACGGCGACCGTCGCCGCGAGCTGGAACGTCTCGTTCGCGTACACCAAGCTCGACGGTTCCAGCGGCTCCGGTTCGAAGGCCGGCTCGCTGAGCGGCACGGCCGAGGTCTACCTCACGGGCTACCGGTGCTGGGCCCATCACGAGTTCTCCGACCACCAGGCTCGCCTCGGCGTGGTGCTCGACCTTCAGGGCCCCTTCAGCGCTTACGATGGGTTCATCCTGCTGCCCCGCAGCTTCGACTTCTTCGGGTCGGCCCCCCACGGCTACGACCCGTACGGCTTCGGTTCGGCGGGCATCTCCTCGGAATCCCTCTACCTCAGCCCGCGTGCCGGCGGCTTTGCGGTCACCGCAGCCGACCAGTCGTTCGGAGCGTTCGACACGGGGGCGAATGCCTTCGCGGGTCCGGGATTCGGATCCGGGCCGGACGCCACGAATTCGCCGGCGGCGACCGTGTACGGTCAGCCCATGACGGTGAGTCAGGCGAAGGCGATCGACCAAGGTCTGGTGGGCGTGCCCAGCTCCTCGACCCAGTCACCCGCCAAGAGCGGAGGGCTAACCGCCTCGGGCGGCAATGTGCTCGTGGTCGTCGTGGCCGTCGTCGCAGGAGTCGCCGGAACCGTTGGAGCCGTCACCTGGTTCTCCAACTCCCGGCGCCGGTAAACGAACCCGCCGTCCTCTCCGGAGCATCGGACTGACTCCGGGACGGAGCGAACCCTTTCCTTCCTTCACCGCTGGCTGGCCGGACGGAGTCGGCGGGTATCTGGCGGAGGAGTCGAAGTGGCGGCACCGCACGGTGCACCCCGTGCGGCATCAGGGTCCAAGTCCAGCACCCGATTCTGCCGGCCAGTCTTCCTTGCTCGATTCCCGGAGTCGGGGTCTTTCCCATCGAGGCCATATCCGTAGAGGTAGTCCGCTTCTCGCGCGAGAAGGCCCGATGGCGGCGAACTCGGTCTCGAGGCTCGCTCCCGACCGCGTCGTGACCGTTCCGGTCGCCGACATGTTCTCGTCCCCCACCGAGCAGGCCGACGTGGTATCGCAGGCGATCATCGGGAGCAACGTCACCACCCTCGATCTCCGCGACGATTGGGCGAGAGTACGAACCGACGATGGGTATGCCGGGTGGATGTGCCGGGGGGCGCTCCGAGACCTGGAGAATCTCGTTCCGTACGCCGCTTCCGATCCGGCAGTTCGCATCGACTCGTTATTCGCCAATGTCTATCGAGAACCGAATGTGCGCGCGCGCAAGCCGATCTTGACCATTCCCTTCGATTCACAACTCGTCGTAGAGATCCGAGAGGCGGCCGGCGAGGCCGATTGGACGCCGGTCCTACTGCCCGACCAGAGCGAGGGCTGGATCCGCAGTGACGATGGTGATCGGAGCCTTGACCCGCTGACCATTGCCCAAACGGTCGAGCTAGCGAAGCGGTTCGTGGGCCTACCGTACCTATGGGGAGGCCGGTCGAGCTTCGGATTCGACTGCTCGGGATTCACGCAGATGCTGGTGCGCCGCCGGGGGATCATCATGCCCCGTGATGCCATCCTGCAGGCGGAGTGGGCCGGCGCTATCGAGGTCAGCCAAAGCGACTTGATTCCCGGCGACCTGGTCTTCTTCGGTCCCTCGCTCGAGACGATTAACCATACGGCCCTCTACATCGGCGACGGAGCGCTCATCCACTCGACCGTGAGGAATCGTCCAGGCGTCCAGATCGGTTTGCTCGAGGATCCGATGACGGAGCGAAATCTGGTGGCGTGCCGACGGATCTTGGAATCCCTCCCGAGCGGCACAGAACCCGGGGCGCGTCGTCGAGGTCGGGTTGAGGCGGGTTCTTCGGCCCCGTAGGGTGAAGCGCAGGGTGGGCCGGGACGACAGAAACCCTCCTGGATAGCCCCGAGCGGATTCGAACCGCTGTCGCCGGCTCCAAAGGCCGGCATGCTTGGCCTCTACACCACGGGGCTGGAGTATCCACCGGGGTCTTCTACTAAAGAATAGTCGGCGCACGGTCCCTCCCACCGGACGGTTTTACGGTGGGACCGGATACCCGCTATCGATGCGCCGAACCAAGATTCTGGCCACGGTAGGCCCCGCCACCGACCGGGCGGACCGGCTGCTTCGGCTGCTTGAGTCCGGGACCGACGCATTCCGAGTGAATGTCTCCCACGGATCGGACGCGGAGCATCGGGCCACGCTCCGACGGCTCCGGGAGGTCTCGAGCCGCGCCCGGCGAGAGGTGCCCGTGGTGGTGGACGTTCGAGGGCCCAAGCTGCGGATTGGGGAGATTGCCGGAGGGGCCGTTCGGCTCTCCCGAGGGGACCATTGGACGCTCGATCAGGACCCGACACTCGGGAGCGGATACCGGACATTCGTTGAGATCCCGTCGTTCGAGCGTGCAGCTCGACGGGGCGACCCCGTACTCCTCGGCGACGGGGACGTGCAGCTCCGGGTCGAGAGCGCCACCCCGACCGCAATCGAGACCCGGGTCGTGAGCGGGGGCGTGGTCTCATCGCACGCGGGCATCTTCCTGCCGAGGGCCCGACTTCGGACGGCCGCGTTCGGGCCGAAGGATCAACACGACGCCTCGCTTGCACTCGAGGAAGGATTCGATTTCCTGGCGCTCTCGTTCGTCCGCGACGAGTCCGACGTGCTGGCGGCCCGCCGATGGCTGAATGCACATCCGGACGGCAGCTCGATCGGGATCATCGCGAAGATCGAGCGAGCCGAAGCGCTCGGCACCATCGACCAGATTCTTCGATCGGCCGACGGTATCATGGTCGCCCGGGGGGACCTCGGGATCGAGGTGCCGCTCGAGCGCCTCGCCCTTGAACAGAAGATGCTCGTTCGGAAAGCGAACACCGCCGGGCGGTTCTCGATCGTCGCGACCCAGATGCTGCGGAGCATGCTCACCTCGCCCCGGCCGACACGAGCCGAGGCGACCGACGTGGCGAACGCCGTGCTCGACGGCGCGGATGCAGTGATGCTGAGCGAGGAGAGCGCGGTCGGGCAGTACCCCTTCGAGTCGGTCGTATGGCTCGATCGGATCGCCCGAGCGACCGAAGCCCGCTTCGACCCGCAGCCGGTCCGGGGCCTCGTGCGTACCGGCGATCGCCGGGCCGCCGAGCTTTCCGTCGCCCGCGCGGCGGTCGATCTCGCGGAGGCCGTCCATGCGCGGGCGATCGTGACCCCGACTCACTCGGGCCGGACCGCGCGACTCATCGCGGCACTGCGGCCCACGTGCCCGGTGCTCGCGCTATCGAGTTCCGAATCCGTTCGGCGGCACCTCGCCTTGGTCCGCGCCGTTCGCTCGTTCCCGGCGGCCGCGCACAGCGACCTCCAATCCCTGCGGCAACGGTCCCTCGAGCTGCGGAACGTCCCCGGGCTCTCCCCGACTGGGCCGATGGTCCTGACCGCTGGTTATCCGGTCGAGGGGAGGCCCACGAATCTCGTCACGCTGGTCGAGGCGGGAGAAATGCCGTCACGAAGGCCGCGACGCGGACACCGGGACCGCCGGGCCGGATCTCTGAACGCGCACCCAGCGTAGCATCGGCAGGAACGCCGCCAGGAGGGCGCCGGCGAACAGCCACCCGGCCATGTACCCCACCACCCCGACGAGGATTCCGAAGATGATCGCGAACAAACTGCCGATAAACAGCTGGACCGAGTTGAGGAAGCCGATCGCGAGCGCCGTGTTCTCCCCGCGTCCCTCGGGCAGGTACGTGACGATCAGGTACTGCACAGCAAACAGGACGCCGTTCGCGAACCCGAGGAAGACGAAGAGCGGCCACAACGCGAGTTGCGGGAGGAACGGAATGAGCGCGAGTCCGAGAGCCGAACCGATGCCCCACAGCACGAGGATCCGTCGCATGTTCGACCCGTGTTCGGCAAACCACCCGCCGATGGGCCCTCCGAATACCTCGGCGATGATCAGGACCGTCGGGAGTCCCGCGGCTAGGATGATCGGCCACTCAGGGTGCACGGTGTGGGCGAACTGCACGAAGTAGCTCGCCGCGATGTAGAACGACGCCCACATTCCGCTGAGTCCGAGCGACAGCGCCCAGAGCGTTCGAGACCCGAGGATCGGGCGGCCGACCCTCCACGTGGCTCGCCATGATTCCGGGACGTTTCCGCGCGGGAGCGGGGGCAGCGTCACGGCGGCCCCGAGTCCCATGATCAGGAGGGCGATTCCCCCGTAGGCGAGGGCCCAGGGCCAACCCTGAGTCACCCCGACGAGAGCGCCGGCGAAGAGACCGACGGCCGCTCCGATGGCGAACCCCGAATTGTAGATGCCGATGACGGGACCCCGAGCCCCGGCCGGGTAGTAGGACGAGACCAGGCCGAGCGCGGGAGCGAAGAAGAAGGCGGCACCGGCGCCTGCCCCGAACCGAAGGAGGGCGAGGACGACCCAATCGGGAGCGGCGGCGGAGGCAAGACAGAACGCGCCCATCAGCAGAAGCGCGAAGATCGAGGTCGTTCGGTACCCCCATCGGATGGCGATCAGTCCCGCGGGCACCTGGAAGATCCCCGCGCCCACCAGGAACGCGCCAAGGACGATACCGAGTTGTCCCGTGCTCGCGTTCAGGCCCTTCTCGATGAACGGAAGGACGGCGCCCACGTTGTACCAGTTGAACGCGTAGGCGATCCGGCCGATGACGAGCATCACCGCCGCGAAACGACGGTCGTTCGGGTGAAGTTCCGTCACCGCGGTTCCTGGAGGAGCAGCCCTCGGGTTTCGAAGAACCGAAGGAACCCCTGCGCCGCCAGACGGTAGCTTGAGATGATCGCCTCGCCCGGGGTCGGCAGAGCGCCCGTGCCTCCCCCGAGGTCGTACTCTTGAAGCCGCCCGGTGATGAAGTCGGCATCCGCCTTCTCTCGCGCGGCCGCGAGCGCAACATCCCGCCACTGTTCCACGATCGTGCGATAACGTCGCAGGTCGGACGCGCCCTCGGGGCTCGGGCCGAAGTGGCTGAACAGAACGAGCTTCGGGTCCGTGCGGCGCATCGCCTCGATGCTCGCGAACAACTGGTCGAGGTCGAGGTCGGGCGGAGGGACCGCCGGCCTCAGGTGGGAGGAATGCTCCAGGCGGACCCCGGCGCCATCCCCCGTGAAGATGCCCCGGATGGCGGTGTCGAAGAACGCGAGGTGGTGGCGTGCATGGCCGGGCGTGGCGAGGACCTCGAGCTCACCGTGGTCCAGCGGGAACTTCTCGCCTCCTCGGAGCGGAACAATCCGATTGGCCGGCACCGGCGGGATCGGCCCCCATAGCTGATCGGAGGCGACCTCTCCCCACGCCCGGCGGGCGCTCGCCACGAGTCGGGTTGGGTCGACCATATGGGGAACTCCGAGCTCGTGGGCGTAGAACGTCGCTCGCGGGAACGCCCCAGCGACCGCCCCCATCCCGCCCGCATGGTCGAGGTGAATGTGCGTTACGAAGACCCGGCGGACCTCATCCGGGGTCACTCCCGCGCGGGAGAGTCCGGCGAGCAGCGCTTCTCGACACGTTGAGGGTCCGGTCTCCACGATGGTCCAGCCTTCGGGCCCGGGCAGCAGGTAGGCCGCCACCAGCCCCTCGGTGTCGCGGAAATCCAGGTCGAGCAGTTGGCGCCCCTGGCCGAGCTCGAGGACGCGTGGAGTCGCCACCGATCCTCCCTCACCACGCCAGGAACGGTGTGCCGTAGTAGTAGAAAGCCGTGTAGCAGAGGACGAGGAACGCGGCCGACACCGCGAATGCGGCCGCCCACCGTCCCCCGCCCCACCGGTAGACCTTGGCTCCATCAAGAAGGCCAAAGGGCAGCAGGTTGAACGTCGCAAACAGGGTGTTGATCAAGGCGAGGAACAGCAGAGCGGCGGAGACCTCGAAGGCGATGTGGAAGGTGAACACGGAGGCGAGGTAGAACCCTCCCGCGAAGAGCAAGTTGGTGACCGGTCCGGCGAGCCCGGTCTCTCCCCACCCTCGGACATCCCGCGGGTCCATCCCTTCGACCATCGTCGCCCCGGGAGCGGCGAACAGGAACCCGCCGATGGAGGTGATGAGCGATAGGACGAGCCCCATCGGCCACATCCGGAACTCCGCCCAGTAACCCAGTCGGCGGGCGACGAACTTGTGCGCCATCTCGTGCGCGATGAATCCCGTGAGCGAGGCGGCCACGGCGACCAGCACGAAGTAGATTGAGAGAGGCGCGACGAAGCCGGAGACCGACCCGGATTGGAGGAGCCCCCGACCGCTGAGGATGATCACGAGGTCGACCGTGAGAACGACGAACGCGATTCCGATATGGGTCAACTCGGTACGAGAGGTTCGATGGGACACCGGCGGCGGAGTCGCCACCGTCCAGACGGTGCGGTAGTAGGGTCCACTGCTCATGCACCCACCGTCCCAACGGCCGTCCGTCGAAGAGGCTGGACCGGCATCGGTCCTTCCGGCCGCTTTCCTTCGAGCAGATCTCGGACCAGTTCGGCCCCGGCGGCAAGTCTCGGTCCGGGCCGGCTGAAGTACGCCTCGTCCGCCACGACCGCACCGATCCGCGATCGAACGGATCCGATCGCCGAGCGGAGGGTGGGGTTCGAATCAAGCTCGCGCGCGGTCCGGTCGACGGAGAAGCTGCACGGGCTGATCACCAGTACGTCGGGAGGGTTGCGGGACAGTTCCGACCAGGACGTGCGGGTCCCGGGCACGGCCGAAGGAGGACCGACAGGCACTCCTCCCGCGGACACGATCAGGTCGGGTGTCCAAAGGCCGGCCAGGATGGGTGGGTCCAGCCACTCGACCACCGCGACGGTTCGTCCCGTTGACGGGCGGGGCTCGGTACGAGCGCGGAGAGCGTCGGCAAGTTGGTGCCCTCGTTCCGGGTCCTCTAGAGCGTGCGCGACTGTTTCGATCGAGTCCCACACATCGGCAAGGTTCGTGGGGACCAAGGAGACCACTCGTGGCCGAACCCCTGCCCGCGCACAGGCCGACATGACCTCCTCCTCCGTCACGGAGCATACCCCGCAGAGGTTCTGGGTGAGCAAGAGGTCGGGGCGCAACGACCGGAGGAGCTCGAGGTCGAGCTCGTAGAGGCTTTGGTTCTGGGCTCGGGCGCGCCGTACCCGCTCGTCGATCTCACGTGAGGGCCGGTCCGCGTCCCACGTCCGGGGACGCATGGCGACGGGGAGCTTCTGAACCTCCGAGGGGAAGTCGCACTCCGCGCTTCGAGCGAGGAGCTCGGTGCCGTGCCCAAGAGCACAAACAATCTCGGTCGCGCTGGGCAGCACCGAAATGACGCGCATTCCGCCTCCGAAGCGGACGGACCCGGGTCGGACCTACTTACGTTTACGGGGGCCAGAGGGCTTCTTCGACACGGGCCGAATCCCTGTCGACGGACCGCTCCGTCGCTTCGTGGTCTTCTTGGACGCGCGTGGACGGGCGGCCCGCGGCGGCACACCGGTCACCGGGGCGACTTCCGGGGTAGAAGGAATTGCCTCCGCCGGAGCCGGCGGCTCGGGGGGAGGGATGCCGAGGTGTTTGCAGAGCGCGACCTCCCGCTCGAAGGTGAGACCGAGGCGCCGGGCCTCCTGCCGTTCCTCCTCACCCTTCGTCATTTCTCCCGTACGATGGAGAGCCTCCGAGTGCAGGAACCGAAGCTGGGGCTCTTCGGGCGTCTTCCTAAGCAACGCCTCGATCTCACCCCGGGCGCCCGCCCAATCCCCCTCGTCGATGAGCGCCGCGAGCAGATGGGCGCGGACCTCGTTGCGGCTCGGGTCCTCGGAGAGGAGCTTTCGGTAGGCAGCGATCTCCTCTTTCGGGCGCGAACGGGCGCCGAGCACCGCGGCTTTGCCGAGGCGCGCCTCGACATCGTCGGGTCGGATCGCCAGCACCTCGTCGAAGGCACGTTCCGCGTCGTCCGTGAGACCGAGACCGAGCAACGACCGGCCGACGCCGACCTTGGCGGGAAGGAATCCGGGCTTCAGCTCAGCGGCCTGTCGATAGAACCGGAGCGCCAGCGCGGGGACCCCCCAATCGAGCCAGGTGCGGGCGCGGTGGACGATTCCGTCCAGCTGTTGGGCGCTGGGCAGCAGGCGTCGAGCCTCTTTGGGGGGAGGCCGGGGTTCCTCGCCCAGGTAGGTCTCAAGACCGAGTTGGCGCGCGAGTTCCGCGAACCGCCCGCCCTCCACGAGCGTGCCTCCGTGGCTCAGGATCTCCTGAGAGAAGGCGAGCGGGAGGTGCCCGGGTGTGAGGACCACCAAGCGGACGAGAACGTTCCCCTCGCCGCCGAGGAGATGCTGGATCGTCTCCAGCGAAACGACATTGGGGTCTTCCAGGAAGGAGTAGAGGAACCCATCGCTGGTCCGGAGCGTGAGACCCTCGGGAGTCGGCTTCGCCGCGTCGAGCTTCTGACCCATGGCTTCGACGAGCGCGCTCGCGAACGCCACGAAGGTGGGGGACGCCATCACGTCGGCGAACGCCCGGTCCGTTAAATAGGATGGACGTCCAAACGCACGTGCCGTGGACCTCGCCGACCTCTCCCGATTTCTGCCGGCTCTCGAGCGGGAACTGGACCGCTCCTACCGCCGGAAATGGAGGCAGGCCCCCCGAGAAGTTCGACCGTATCTCGAGGTGAACCGCGAGTTCACGCTGCGCGGAGGCAAGCGGTTCCGCGCCACTCTCGTCCTGGCGGGATACTACCTCGCGACCGGCCGGAACCCGCGGCCTGCCCTCCCCGCGGCGGCGGCCGTGGAGCACTTTCAGAGCTGGATGCTCATCCACGACGATATCATCGACCACGCCGAGGAACGACGCGGGGGGCCGACCGTCCATCGAGCTCTTGCCCAGGCCCATCGTCGAGACCGCTGGCAAGGCTCGAGCGAGGACTACGGGATCGGGATCGGGATCACGCTCGGGGACCTCGAGGAGCCGTTCACAGTGGAATCGCTCCTCGCGACTCCCGCCGCCCCGGCGGCCCGACTGGCCGCGCTGGCAGAGTACGCCCGGATGACCCAGTTCACCGCGGTCGGCCAACTGCTCGATATCCGGACCGGGGCGCTCGACCCGGGCACGGTGCGAGAAGAGGACGTGCTCGCGGTGCATCGGTGTAAGTCGGCCATCTACACCGTCGTCTCCCCCCTCAAGATCGGCGCCCTGCTCGGGGGAAGCCCGCTCTCCCGCCTCTCCGACCTCGAGTCGTTCGGGACGAACATCGGGATCGCGTTCCAGCTTCGGGACGACGTGCTCGGTGCGGGGTTCGACGCCGGGGAGTCGGGGAAGAGCTCGAACGACCTCCTGGAGGGGAAACGGACCCTCCTCGTAGTCAAGGCGTGGGCCGACGGCTCCGAGGCCGATCGATCCCGCCTCGCCCGGGTGCTCGGGAACGCCCAGGCCACGCCCGAGGACGTCGGGCGGGCCCGTGACGTGATTCGAGATACGGGGAGCCTCGCCTACTCGGAGCGGCGCATCGAGGAGCTCTACCGGGCCGCGTTGCGCGCCGTCGACCGCAGTCGCTCGATTCCCGTGCGGGGGAAGCCGCTGTTGCGCGAGGTCGCCGAACGACTCGTCCGGCGGAAATCGTAGGCCGGGCGAGCGATCTATCCCTCGGAGTCCCCCGATTCCGCCGGAGGAGTGGGGCCTGCGGCCGGGACCGCCCCGCCCGCCACCTGGAGGGCCTTCGAGAGTTCCTGCTGCATCGTGTTGTACCGTTCCTTGAGGTGGTTCTCCTGGCGTTCGACCGCCTTGAGTCGGACCTCGGAAGTCTCCTTGTCCTCGGTGAGGAGGTCCTCTACCTCCTTCCGGCTCTTCGCTCGAACGAGGAGGCCCCCAATGGGCCGATAGACGACGACATCGTCGGGGAGCGTCTTCAGCTCCTCGAGCGTGTGCGACACTTCGCGAACCTTCAGGTCAATCTGGAGACGTTGCTGCTGGACCGCCGCGAGTTCCTGCTGCAGGCGCTGGAACTGCCGAATGTCGTTCTGAAGCTTCGCGGGAAGCGCCACGGGCGGGGTGACCGGCCCATCAAGATAAGCGCTTCGGGAGCGACCTACTCGGGACCCGGCGCTTACGGTGGCCGCGCGGCCTTGGCGGTGGCAAGCGAGAGGTGGATCCATCCGAGGTACGTGTTGAGCGCCGCCCGCATCGCGCCCGAGTCCCGCGCGGTGATCGAGAGCTCGAGCGAGGGCCCTTCGCCGCGACGGAGCTCGGCATGGGCCCGGGGGACCTCCCGGGACGCCTCCGGCCGTAGCGCCTGTTCGAGCCAGTCGAGTACCGCCGGTTCGTCAATCCGGATCCGCACGGAGGCGGTCCATGCGGCCGGTGGCTCGGTCATGCCCCGAGGCGTCGATCGAGGTCGGCCAGGATGCGGTCGGTCTTTGCCGCCGCAGCCCGAACGTAGCTCTCGGGATCGAGAAGCTCCTCGATTTCCGAAGGGGTGAGATGGGCCCGGACCACGGCACTCTCCTTGGCTCGGTCGAGGAGCGGCGGGCCCTTCGCCGGGTCGCTCGTCAGGGCACGAAGGAGCTCGTGCGCCTCCGACCGGGCGATGCCCTTCAACGTGAGGGCGAGCATCAGATTCTCGGTCATCGAACCTCCGGCGGAGCGAGCGAGTTCGGCCGACATCCGCGCCGAGTCGACCCGGAGGCCCCGGAAGACCTCGGTGAGCTTCGTGAGGTAGTCGTCGGTCAGGACGATGGCATGGGGCAGGACGATCCGCTCGTTCGCAGAGTTCGCGAGATCCCGCTCATGCCACTGGACCATGTTCTCGAGCGGAGGAAGGGCAAAGGCACGGACCAGCCGCGCGAGGCTCGTCACGTTCTCCGAGACCATGGGGTTTCTCTTCTGCGCCATCGTCGAACTGCCGACCTGCCGGGCCTCGTCAAACGGCTCCGAGACCTCGGCGATCTCGGTCCGTTGGAGGTTCCGGACCTCGGTGGCGAGCCGTTCGGCGGTGGCGGCGATCAACGCGAGGAGGTTGGTGAACTCGGCAATCCGGTCCCGGCCGACGATCTGTGTGGGCGCTTCGTCGGGGGTCAATCCGAGCCGGCGCATGACGAGGGTCTCGAGCTCCGCCGCGTGACTTCCAAAACCAGCGCCGGTTCCCACGGCGCCGGCCATCTTCCCGACGGCAAGCCGAGGCAGCAGTTGATCGAGGCGGTCGCGATGCCGGGTCACTTCGGCCGCGGCGACCGCGATCTTGTAGCCGAAGCTGAGCGGCACTCCATGCTGCCCATGGGTCCGCCCGACCTCGGCCGTTGCCCGGTGCTTCCGCGCGAGGTCCGCCAGCGTCCGGGCCAGCGTCGTGAGATCGTTCCGGAGAATCCCCGCGCTCTCCTTCAGCTCCAGTGCCTGGGCCGTGTCGGTGATGTCGGCGCTCGTCGCGCCGAAATGGACCCAGCGACCGGCCGGTCCCGCCGCTTCGGCAAGAGCCCGGGTCATCGCCATGACATCGTGGCGCAGCGACCGCTCGAGCTCATCGACGCGTGCGAGGGACACATGGGAGAGATTCGCGGCTGCATCGATCGCTGAGCCGACGTCGGCCGGTATCATTCCGAGCTCAGACTCGGAGAGCGCTAGCGCGGCCTCGACCCGCAACGCGCGCTCGAGTCGGGCTCCCCGAGAGAAGATGTTGCGAACGATATCGCGGCCGTAGCGGAATTCGAGCGGGCAGAAAAGGGACTCCGCCTCGTCTGTCACGCCCCGAGAGCGGAGGCAGGGTATATAGGTATATTCCGGCCTCGACGCGACGGCGGCCGTGGAGTTGATTCCACCGCCGAACTATTCATCTTCGTCCGGGATGCCCCGACCGGCAGGGATGGCGGGGATTCTGGTCGCCCTTGGAGGGAATGCCCTCCACCGGGCCGGGGGCAGCGGATCGTGGGAGGAGGCCCGGGGCCAGATGCGTCAGGCCGTCTCGATCCTCGCGGAGGTCGCCGCCGGCGGGGAGGTGCTTGTCCTTTCCCATGGAAACGGTCCCCAGGTCGGCGCGCTCCTGCGCCAGAACGAGCTCGCGGCCCGGGAGATCCCACCGCGCCCGATGGACGTCCTGGGGGCGGAGACCCAGGGACAGATCGGGTACCTGCTCCAGACGGAGCTCACCCCCGCCTTGCTCCGGCACGGCGTTCGGCGCTCCGTGCTCACGGTCATCAGCCGGACCGAGGTCGCCGCCGATGACCCGGCGTTCGCCCATCCGTCGAAGCCGGTGGGTCGCTACTACCCAGAAGATGAAGCCCGCCTCCTCCGAAAGCAGTACGGCTGGGCGATGCAGTACGACGGCGCACGGGGAGGTTGGCGGCGGATCGTGCCGTCGCCCCGTCCGGTCCGGTGGATCGAGGGCGAGGCAATCCGCTCGCTCCTCGAGTCGAACCTCGGCTCGAGCTGGATTCCGATCGTGGCCGGGGGCGGTGGGATCCCGGTCGTGCGAAGACCGGACGGCACGTACGAGGGAGTCGAGGCCGTGATCGACAAGGATCTCGCGGCCTCGATGGTGGCCCGCGAGCTCGGGATCAACACGCTCGCCATCGTGACGGATGTCCCCGGTGCGGCCGTCGCCTTCGGGAAGCGGGGCGAGCGGTGGCTGACCCAGGTCACCCGCCGGGAACTCGCCGAGTTCCAGCGGCGAGGGGAGTTCGGGGACGGGTCGATGGGCCCGAAGGTCGCCGCCGGACTCGAATTTCTCGAGGGAGGCGGCCGCCGGTTCGTGATCACCGACATCCCCTCCCTCGCCCGCGCCCTGCGCGGAGAGGCAGGGACCCGCGTCGAGGCCTAGCGATCCTTCGCGCGCCGTCCGCGGACCAGCGCGTCCACTCCGCTCCCGTACTGAAGCGCCTTCTTCGGCCGTCGGGAGAGCTCGATCGGGAGCCCTCGTCCGAGCGCCCACTCACGGAAGAACCGTTTCGGCTCCTCGCGCGGGAGCCGAAGTCCAATCGGAACCCGGTTCGCGGCCACTTCGAAGGGCAGGGAAAGGTACGGCGCGATCACCGTCTTCCCCACCCGTTCGGCCACGCGCTCTGTCCGCGGCCAATCCCTTTCGCGGAGTCGCGCAAGGTCCTCCACGACGCGTCGCGCGGCCACCCCTTCCTCGAGGTCCCGGAAGTGGGCGTACCCCAGAAACAACTCATCCACTCCCTGTCCGCAGACGAGCCGGGGCGGGGAGGCGCCTTCGATGGCGATGGCCAGTGAGAGCAGCACGTTCCGCGACACCGTCGGGAGGTCGTCCAGCTCCCCCCGGAAGCGCTCTTCGGCGATTCTCACACGCACTCGATCGATTACGATGCTTTCCCAAGGGAGTCCGAGGCGTTCTGCCCCGGACCGGCCCGCCCGCAGGTCCGGACTCCCGTCGCGGCCCATCGTACAGAGGATCACGTCGGGTCGTTGGCGAAGTTCCCAAGCGAGGAGGGAAGAGTCAACCCCTCCCGAGAAGAGGATCCCGAGGGGACCGCTCGACTCTCGGAGCGGGCGGAGGGCGTCCTCCAACGCCGCATCCAGCCCCGCATGCAACCCGTCCCGGTCGAGCGTCCCCATGGCCTCGGCCGGAGAGGGAGAGGCGAGGATGAACCCTTATCCTGCCGGCGGGTTGCGCCGACCGATGGCCGGTGTCGAGGGAGGGCGCGCCTTTTCTCGGCCGGTCCGGAGGGCGCTCTTTGTCGACCGGGACGGGACGCTGAATCCGGATCTCCACTACCTCCGGGAAGCAGACCGGTTGGAGCTGTTCCGAGGGGTTGGGAACGCCCTCTCGCTCGCCCACGACCACGGATTCCTCGTGGTCTGCGTGACGAATCAGTCGGGAGTCGAGCGGGGCTTCTACACCCGAGAAGACGTCGAACGCATCCACTCCCGCCTCAACGAGCGGCTCCGACCGTTTCGGGCCCACGTGGACGCCTTCTACTACTGTCCTCACGCCCCCGAGACCCGGTGCGAATGTCGGAAGCCGGGGACCCTGCTCTTCCGGCAGGCCCGGGACGACTGGAACATCGACTTCGCCACGAGTGCGATCGTCGGGGACCGAGAGCTCGACGTCGAGGCGGGACGGGAGCTCGGACTGCTCACGGCCGTCGTCACGTCGCCCGGACACGACGCCGATTCCTCTTGGGAGCTGATCCGCAACCGGGGAGGCGCGGACGTCAACGCGCGCTCGTTCTCGAACGCGGTCCTGCGGATCCTCGCTCGAGGGTGAGCTTCCCGCTCTCGCCCGCGCCCCCGCTCGAAGGGGTTAAACCCACCGCCTGTTGCCGCCCGCGGGAGATTCTGCATTGCTACAGGGGACTTTCGCGATTGTAGGCATCGTCGCTACCCTGCTCCTCGCTCTGGGAGCCATCATCGGGCGGGCGCTGACGCTGTACGCTGGCCTTGTTGCCACAGCGTTCGGGATCGCGATCGTTCTGTTCGCGGGGTTCCCGTACCTGGCCCTGCTCGTGCTGTTCGTGGCGGCGAGTACGCTCGCGACCCGCTACCACTTCGACGAGAAGAAGCGCCAGGCCCTTCAAGAGGGGCGGTCCGGGGAGCGTGGGGTGTCGAACGTCGTCGCCCACATCATTCTGCCAACGGCCATCGCCGTGGCCGGCGGCATCTCCCCTCCCCTGCTTTCGGCGAACGCCACCCCGCTGCTCTTCGCGAGCGCGCTCTCCTTTGGCGCTTCGGACACGTTTGCGAGCGAGTTCGGCGTGCTGGCCGGTCGCGCGAAGAGCATTCTCACCGGGCAGGAGGTGCCCCCGGGGACCAACGGCGGCGTCTCCCGGCTGGGCCAGCTGTTCGCGGGGGTCGGAGCGGTCACCACGGCGGTCGTTGGCCTCCTCCTCTTCTGGGCGTTCCACACCCCGCTCCCCAATCCGGTGCTGTTCGTCGTCGTCGTCGTCATCGTCGGTTTCGCAGGGTGCCAGGTGGATTCGGTCCTCGGCGAGCTCTACGAGAATCGGGGCCAACTATCGAAAGGGACGACGAACTTCCTCGGGATGTTGAGCTCGGTCGTTATCGCCACCGCCCTCCTCGCGCTTCTGGGAGGAGTCGGATGAGTCCCAAGGGGAGAGCCCTGCGCGGGAGCCTCGTGCTGCTCTCGGGAGGGATGGACTCGGCCACGTGTCTCGCCTGGGCGAGTCGTCGCGCGCGACCCGTCCATGCCCTCACGGTGCTCTATGGGCAGCGGCATGCGCGCGAAGTCCGGTCCGCCCGCGCCCTCGCCCGACACTTCGGCGTCGCTCGGCACACGATCCTCCGGCTTCCGGTCGGCGCGCTGCTTTCCTCTTCCCTGACAGATCGCCGAAAGCCGCTGCCGGATCGTCGGACGGTGCGAGGCCGGATCCCGTCCACCTACGTGCCGGCGCGCAACACGATCCTGCTCTCCGTCGCGCTCGGGTACGCCGAGAGCCACCGCCTCGCGGCGATCTATCTGGGGGCCAACGCGATCGACTACTCGGGGTACCCGGACTGCCGTCCCGAGTACTTCCGTGCCTTCGAACGACTCGCCCGCCTCGCGACCAAAGCTGGGGTAGAGGAGGGAGCTCGGATCCGGATCAAGACTCCGCTCCTGCGCCTTTCGAAAGCCGAGATCGTCCGCCTCGGAGAACGTCTCCGCGTGCCGTGGGAACTCACGTGGAGCTGCTACGCGGGGGGCCGGGCGCCGTGCGGGCGTTGCGACGCGTGTCGCCTCCGCGAGAAGGGGTTCGCAGAGGCGGGCCGCGCGGACCCGGTCCGGTCCGTCTAGGCGGCCGCCGGCGCGGCCGGGCTCACCGGTGGGACCACCGAGGTGCAGAACGAGCACCGCTTCGCCGCGATCGGAATCGTCGAGAGACATTCGGGGCAGCTGCGGGTGGAGGGTGGCGCAGCGGCGGCCTTCGCCGCCTTGCGGTCCTCGTGGCGCTGGTACGGCAGGGCGATGAGGAAGAACACCACGAGCGCGATCGTGACGAAGCTGATCAGCGCGTTGAAGAACAGTCCCTGTTGGAACGTGCTCCCATGCACATACGTGTTCCACGAAGCGAAGTTGAACGTCCCCGCCACGCCGATGAGGGGCGTGATGAGGTCCGTCACCAGCGCCATCACGAGTGCCGAAAAGGCGCCGCCCATCACAAAGGCGATGGCCAGTTGGACGAGGTTGCCCCGCGCGATAAACTTCCCGAAATCCTCTCGTATGCTCGACATCGGTCGGCCTCACTCGCCGACCCTCCTCCCACGATATCTCGGTTTCGGAAGTTCCAATCTACATCGCGTCGAGCGCCACGATTCCGAGAAGGTCAAGGGCGTTGCCGAGCGTCTGGCGCACCGCCGCCACGAGCGCGATCCGGCTCGCTCGCTCGTCGCCCGACCGGAGCACCGGCACGGCGTGGTAGAACCGGTTGAACTGGTCCGCTAGCTCGTGGGCATACCCGGCCACGGAGTGGACGTGGCCGGTGCGGGCCGCATAGGCGATCGTCCGCGGGAAGCGCGAGAGGATCCGGATCAGGGCGGCTTCCTCGGGGTGCGAGAGGCGCTCCGGGTCGTACAAGTACGGTGGTTGCGTCGCCTCCCCCTTGCGTAGGACGCTCGAGGCCCGAGCGTACGAGTACTGTAGGAACGGACCGCTTCGGCCCTCGAACGAGAGCGCATCCTCCCACCGGAAGACGACCGGCTTGTCCGGCGCGGCCCGCACGATGTGATACCGGATCGCTCCGGTAGCAACCGACTCGGCGATCCGCTCGATGTCCGCGTCGGCCAGGTCCTCGCGCCGCGCGAGGACCTCGGCCCGGGCCCGGTCGACCGCCTCCGAGAGCAACTGGTCGAGCCAGACGGCCGAGCCGCCCCGGGTCGACATCCGCCCCCCCTCCGGGACGGTGATGTCCTGGTAGATTACGTAGGACGGCCGCCGCGCTTCCCCGATCTCCTCGAGCAGCGCGTCGAGGCTTCGGGCGTGCAGCTGGTGGTCCTGCCCGAGCACGTCGATCACGCGCGCGAAGCGCGCGAACTTGGCGAGATGGTAAGCGATATCGCGGGTGAGGTAGAGGCTCGTTCCGTTCGCCCGCTGGAAGACGAGAAGGGTCGACTCCTTCGGCAGTCCGTGGGAACTCGCATCGATCGCCCACGCGCCGTTCGCCTGCTCCACGGCAGTCCGACAGGCTCGAAGGCGCGCGATTACGCGGTCGACCGAGCCGTCCCGGACGAAGTCGGACTCCCAGACGAACTCGTCGAACCCGATCCGCAGCCGACCGAGCGACTGGAGCATCCCGTCCAGGATCGCCTGCGCCCGCGCGCGATGATCGGCGGGAACCTCGCCGGATTCGATCTGCTGGACGAGCTGAGCGACCTGATCGCGCGCCTCCTCGTTCTCTTTGAGAAAGGCGCTGACCGCCGGGTACGGCCGCCCCCAGTGCCGATCGGGCTTCTCGTCGGGTGCACCCTCCCCCTCCATCGCACGACGGATCGGTTCAGGCCACTCGTCGCGAGGCTTCGACCAGATCCAGGTGATCATCGCGGTCTGGCGGCCCATGTCATCCACGTAGTACTGGGTCGTGACGGGGGCGCCGGCAGCTCGTAGGACCCGGGCGAACGTGTCCCCGATGATGCCGTTCCGCACCCGACCGATGTGGAATGGTCCCGTGGGGTTCGCGCTAGTGTGCTCCACGACCACCGGGGGCCCGGCCGGTTCCGAGTGGCCGTACCGGTTTCCCCGGGCCAGCACGAGATCGAGTGTCCCCCGAGCGAGCGCCACGGGGTCCACCCGGAAGTTGACATACGCTCCCTTCGAGGAGACCTGGCGCAGAAGCGGTGAGGCGGGGAACGCGGCCGCGAGAGCCGACGCGAGCTCGGCCGGGGGCTTTTTCGCCGCTTGGGCGAGCCGGTGCGAGGGAAGAGAAACTTCGCCTTCTGGGCCTTCCTCGAGGCTGAGCTGGCCGAGGACAGCCTCCTTCGTGGCCGCTAGACCGCACTGCGCCTGCGCCACGGCCATGCCATCGACGATCGCGTCGAGGAACGGTCTCCAGGGGTCTATGGAAGCGGACGGGAGCGAATCTGACATCGCCACGGACCCACCCGCTCGAGAAGCGCTTTAGCGGTCTCCTCGTCTTAACGTTCTCGATGGCGGCGCTGCTCTTGGTGCGCTACGGGGAGCTCGCGCTGAAGTCCCCGCCGGTCCGCCGGGAGTTCGAGAGCGCGCTGCGGCGCAACATCCTCGACCAGTTCGTCGGGGCAGCCACGGCGGGTCGAATCCGGTCCGATCGCGGCCACTTCTACGTCGAGACGGAGGACCCGGCGGTCGGGGTTCGGCTGGTCCGCCGAGTCTTCGGAGTCACCTCGGTCAGTCCGGTCGAGGAGGTGCCCAGCGACCCCGTGGAGATCCGGGACCGGCTGCTCGATCTCGCCGGTCCTCGCCTGCGCCCGGGGTCGCGGTTCGCAATCCGAGCGCGCCGGACCGGTCAACATCCGTTCACGAGCCAGCAGCTCGCGGGAGACCTCGGGGCGGCCGTTCTCGACCGATACGCCGATCGTGCCCTCGAAGTCGACCTCGAGCATCCCGATGTCGAGCTTTCCGTCGAGGTCCGCGGTCCCCGGACCTACCTCTCGTTCGACCGATTCGAAGGTCCCGGAGGTCTGCCGCTCGGTGTCGCGGGGAGGCTCGTCGCGGTGGTCGATGGCCTTCGGGGAGCCTTGGGAGCATTCTTCATGATGAAGCGGGGGTGCCGGGTAGGTCTCGTCGTGCTCCCACAGGGAGAGGAGCTGGTGCGCTCGACGCTCCTTCGCTTCGACCCGAAGGCGACCACTGTGTCCGTCGGCCCCGAGGTTGAAGCGTGGAGTCCGGTGGTGGCGACCCTCGCGGACGAGAGCCACGCAGATGGGGTGGTCCTCTCGATCACCGTGGAGGAGCACGCTCCCTTCCTTTCGCGTTGGGGGAATCGGGTGCTCTTTTCGCCTACCGTGGGATTGAGCGACGAGGAGGTGGAGGCGCGGTGGAAGAGCGTCATGTCGCTCGTGGAGTAACGCAGCGTCATCTCGAACTAGAGCCCGCCCCGCCGGCGGCCCCCGAGCTCCCCCTGCCACCGGTTCCCGAGCCGCCTCCGAAACCGTCCCCTACGCTGCCTCCCGCCGACGCACCGATTCCTTCCTCGAACTCGGGCCTCTTAGAACGGCAATTGCGCTGGCATCGCGAGCGCGCGAAGTTCGAGACAAACCGTGGTGCCGCTCAGGACTCGAAGCAGTCGTGAACGGCCCGAGCCCGATTCCCTCGGGGCGGTGGGCGGACTACGTGAGGCGGGCCGGCTCGGCGCCGGTTAGGTTTAAAAGGGCCCCTCGAGTGGCGCCGCCGCATTCCGGAGTGTTCCATGCCGCACTTCAAGGTCCAGGGGTCGTTCTACGCCCGTCGCGGTTACTGGCAGGCGTTCACGAAGGTCCACGACGCCGACTCGCCCGAGCTGGCCCGGGAGTGGGCGCTCTCGGAGATCGGCGGGTGCCATCACGTGAAACGTCACCAGATCAAGATCGACTCAGTCGCCGAGGTCCCGGCCTCATGAGCACGAGCACTCCGCGAATGAGCGAGGAGGAGGTCCAGGAGGACCTGCTCCGGCTGGAAGCGTACCGCAACCAGCTGAACTCCCTGCTGCAGCAGCACCAGATCCTGAGCGCTTCCCGACAGGATCACATCCGGGCCCGGGAGAGCCTCGAAGGGGTCGACCGAGCTCCGTCCAATGCGGAGCTCCTTCTCCCCCTGGGCGGCGAAACGTTCGTTCGGGGCTCCGTCCAACGGGACGCCCCTGTGCTTGTCGGGATTGGGTCCGGGATCGTCGTGGAGATGGAGCGTCCTAAGGTGACGGAGCTCCTCGCGGAGCGGATCGTCCGCATCGAGCAGGCGCTCCGAGACCTCGAAGGGCAGATGACCTCCCTCGACGAGCGGATCCAGGCGCTCTCGCAGCGCCTCGACTCGGCCGCCCGGGAGAGCGGCGCCTCGACCGATGTGGGCAGCGATTAAGGCGCGCCTCCGGCGCTCTGAAGCCCCATCCTCTGCGTCGACAGCGCCGACCCCACCGGCCGCGTCAGGGCCACCCAGTGCCCCCGCGCCGGAACGAACGACCTCCCCGGAGGGCGAGTCCGAGATCTTTACCGAGGGAATCCTGGGTCGCCGGCTCAAAGAAGGAACCATTGACGACGTGATGGACGACCTCGAGATCGTCCTGCTCGAGTCCGACGTGGCGGTCCCCGTGATCGAGCGGTTGCGAAGGGACCTCCGAAAGGAGCTCGCCGGTCGGAAGCTGCGATTCGGGGTCGATGCGGAAGGTGCGATCCGTTCCTCGCTCGAGCGATCCTGCCGGGCGATCATGGCCCGACCTCCGATCGACCTCGCGAGGTCGATTCGCCAGCACTCACCGAAACCATACGTGATTCTCTTCGTAGGCGTCAACGGCACCGGAAAGACGACGACGATCGCGAAGCTTGCTGGTTGGCTTCGCGCTCAGGGCCTGTCGAGCGTGATCGCGGCCGGGGACACGTTCCGGGCGGGGGCGATCGAGCAGCTGTTGGTGCACGGGGAGCGGATCGGCATCCGTGTAGTCCGGCAACAGGAAGGGAGCGATCCCGCCGCCGTGGCCTACGATGCGGTCGAACACGCCCGGGCCAAGGGGCTCGACGTCGTGCTGGTCGACACGGCCGGGCGCCAGCACACGAACGAGAACCTCATCGAAGAAGCGAAGAAGATTCGCCGGGTCGTGTCTCCCTCGCTCACGGTCTTCGTGGGCGATGCGTTGAGCGGCAACGACGTGCTCGAGCAGGCCAAACTGTTCGACGCGGCGATCGGGATCGATGGCCTGGTCCTTACGAAGCTGGACGCCGACGCGAAAGGCGGCGCCGCCCTGAGCGCGACCTTCGTGACAAAGAAGCCGATCCTGTTCGTGGGAACCGGGCAAGGGTACGGCGACCTCGTCCCGTTCGACCCGGATTGGATGCTCCGTCGACTGTTTGCCGACGGGGCGGCGGGATGACGCGGTCGATCGACGTCGTTCTGGTTCGCCCGAAAGAGGACGGAAACGTCGGCGCGGTCGCGCGCCTCGCCAGGAACTTCGGTGCGGACCGGCTGATCCTCGTCGCCCCCAGGGCCCAGGTCGGGACGGTCGCCCGGCGCCGGGCGATGGGCGGACTCCCGTTGCTCCGCACCGCCGTGCGGGTCCCGACCTTCGCGCAGGGTGTTGCGGACGCCGACTTCGTGGTCGGCACCACTGACCTCTCCACGGGCCGCTCGAACACGTATCTGCGCCGCTCCGTGAGCCCCGAACGCCTCGGAGAGATGATCCTCACGCTCGACGGGCGGGTGGCCGTCGTCTTCGGGCCGGAGGATAACGGCCTCTCCCGCGAGGAGCTCCAGCGATGCGATCTTCTCGTCCACATCCCCGCCCGTCGCGAGTTCCCGACGCTCAACCTCTCCCACGCCGCGGCGATCGTCCTGTACGCGCTCCACCGGGCTCGGGGGCGGGACGACCCGGAAACCACTCCGGCCCCCGAGCTGGTCGAGCTGAACGGGTCGGAGAAGGAGCTGTTTTTGGAACGGTTGAGCGAACTCCTCGGGCGGACGGGATACCCTCCCCACAAACGACGGGGTTTAATCCTCCTGTTTCGTCGCGTGTTCGGTCGCGCGACGCCGTCGGAAGCGGAGTTGCGGATGATGCTCGGGCTCTTCAAGAGCTACGGGCGCGCCTTGGACCGAAAAGAGCATGGGAGAAGGTAACGGCGATTGGTTGAGGGTCCGCGGGATCGGCCGCGAACGGTTCGCGACGTATCTCGCCGACTACCTGGGGACCCTCGGCTACACGGTCGAGCGAACGGACGTCACGGAACCGAGCGAGAGCCGCGTGAAGGGTCGTCTCGACCGGATGAACCCCGCCGTGCCTCCTGCGGCGGCGGCACTAGAGTTCCGTCTGTACCCCACGGCCGGCGGTGCCGCCCTCGTCTGGGAATCCCCGACGGAGGTGCCCGCGGAGCAACGCCCCCGCATGGACCGCCTCGTGCGCGAGATCTCGAGCCATCTGGAGCGGGCCATCGCCACCGAGAGCCATGCGACGGCGAAGGTTCTCCGGCCGGCGGAACCCCGGCTCCCGTGGGCCGGCACCACGAAGAACGGCGCATCGTGAGAGCGGCCAAACCGGCAGCTTTATAATTGGGGCCCGGGTCCCCCGCGCCGCATTCCATGCCGTCCTCGGCGTATCGCTACATGGCCCAATCGTTCCAGCAGACCCTCGGTGAGGAGGGGGCCGCCCTCCGCCACGAGCGCCTGCTGCATTGGCGGCGCGAGAACACGGTCACCCGGATCGAGCACCCCACGCGCCTCGACCGAGCGAGGGCCGTCGGGTTCCGGGCGAAGGGCGGCTACGTGGTGGTCCGGGTCCGGGTGCGACGGGGCGGCCAGCGCAAGCGCGCGATCATCGCCGGGCGGCGCCCGAAGCACAAGGGAATCCTTCGCATGACGCTCGCGAAGAGCCTGCGGCGCATCGCCGAGGAAAGGGCACAGAAGCACTACCCGAACCTCGAGGTCCTCAACTCCTACTGGGTGGGCGAGGACGGGAAGCAGAAGTTCTTCGAGGTCATTCTCGTTGACCCTACCCATCCCGAGATCCTCGCCGACCCGAAGATCTCCTGGGTCGCGGCGCCGGTCCACAAGGGCCGAGTGTTCCGGGGATTGACCAGCGCCGGCACCGAGGGCCGGGGTCTCCGTTGGAAGGGGAAGGGAGCCGAGCGGTTCCGGCCGTCCCGGGCCCGCAACCGACGTCCGACGCGCCGGACGCAGACGAAGGTCATCCCGTAAGGGGACCGGCGTCGGCCTCGGCGCTCTCGAGCAGCTGCACCAGCGAGCGGTTGGCCTTCTCCGCGGTTCGGGCGGCCCAGCCGTGCAGCCCCTCGACGTGCACGAGCTCGCCGCGCAGGACCCTAGCGATTCTCCGCCGATGCTCGAGGTCCGGTCCCGATCGACCCGAGCCGAGGAACTCCTTGAGCCGCTGCGCGAGATGCCCCCCTTCTGTGTCCCAGTCGGTGAGAATGATCACC
>DASPQG010000006.1:0-48862 GCA_035625085.1 Thermoplasmata archaeon | reverse complement strand
GCTTTCGATCCGGGCGGGAGACGGACGACCTACCGACGTACTTCGCCTTCCTCACAAAGCGAACAGGGGCGTATCCACCGCCCCGTTAGCCGCGACGCGCCTTCACCGCCGTGTCGGCCGGCGACTCGCCTCCCGAGGAGGGTCCCGTATCCGCGGCCGGTGCCGTGATGGGCGGCGGCGCGGTGGAGTCTTGTGCTCGATGAAGGTGCCCGGACCGTTGTCCGTCCGCGTCCTCGTGGTGGCTTCGGGTACTGATCCCGTCGCGAACGCTGTGCTGGAGCGATGGGGGACGCTCCCAGCTACGGAGGGGCATGTCGACGGAGTACCGATTCGGGGTCTTTCGGACACAACCTGGGTCCTCCGGCGTCCGGGGCCCCACATTCACGATGAGGACCTCGACGTTCGGCTCCCGGCCGCGGTGCGGGAAGCGCGTCCGACCCTCGTCTTCCCGTCGATCCACCGAAGTGAGCGAAACGTTGCGTCGCTTACGGTTCACGCGCTGGGCAACTTCGGGCCAAAGGCCGACCTGGGCGGACGCCCGCGCACCCTCGATCCGACCGACCCGCCCCGAATGGTGACCGCGCTGCGACTCTTGGACGAGCGGAGTCAGCCCCTCGGTATTCCCGCTACCTACGAGGCGACCCATCACGGACCTGCGGTTGCACTTCCCGCGTTCTTTGTCGAGATTGGGTCAGGGCAGCACGACGCCCCTCGGCCGGAGGCCCTCCGGATCCTGGCGGACGTGATCCCTCAGCTCGACACTCGATTCCAGGACCGCGTAGCGCTCGGAGTGGGGGGAGGTCACTACGTCCCTCACTTCACCGAACTCGCCCTCGAACGGAGCTGGGCGTTTGGTCACCTGATCTCGCGGCACACACTCGAGGAGATGGATCGAGCGACCGCGCTCACGGCGTACGCGTACTCCGAAGGCGTAGAGGGGATAATCTACAGCCGCGCCCGCGACGCCGACCACCCGGCGCTCCAGGGGATTGGCCCCCGGCTCCGGGACCAAGACGCCTCGCCCCGAATCCGGGCCGGATCAAAGTCGCCTACGGGCGACGCTCGTTCGGCTTCTGGAACATAATCGCGCCGGAGCGGTAGACCGCCTTCCCCAGGCGGAGGGCCTGGGTCGACGCGACGCTGGGCGAGCGCTCGGCGAGCATCAAGCTCTCGACGATCTGGCGGAAGAGGGCGCTCTGGTTGATCTCGGGGTGTCGGTCGAGGAAGGCGCTCTCCTCGGGAGTGATGGTGATGTTCTTCCGCATCATGCCCTGAGGGGCAAGCTCGGTCTTCACGCGCGGCGCCATGATTGCCGGAATCGCTTACACGTATATGTGCGTATTGTCCGGGCGGTCGACCTTCTCGGACGCCCGCCCGTCTCCGACGGCGACCGCTCAGTGTCCGCCGAGCGGCCCCGCGAGGATTGCGACCGCGTGGTTCCGATCCATCGCCCGCTCCGCCGCCGCTCGGACCTCCCTCGGACGCACCTCGCGGAGGAGAGACGGCCATTTCACGAGGTAGTCTCCGGGAAGTCGGTGGTAGGCAACCTCGACCGCGAGCTCGTGCGCGTCGGCAGTGGACTCGAGCGCGAGCGGGATCTCCCCGATCGCGCTTTCCCGGACCTCGGTGAGCTCGGAGGCGGAGACCGCTCGGGTCTCGAGTCGGTCGAGTTCGGCCGAGAGCATCCGCTCGACCTTGGAGACCCGGTCGGGGCCGGTGCCCGCGGAGACCGTCCAGTGCCCGCCGAACCGCATGGCCTCGAGTTGGCTCGCCGCGTGATAGACCAGCCCTCCTCGCTCCCGGATCCGCTGGAAGAGGCGGCTCAATTGCGCGCGTCCCCCCAGGATCTCGTTCGCGAGGAACGCGGCCGGGTAGGCCGGGTCCGAACGGGCCAGCGAGTCGCCCCCGAGCCGGATATCCACCTCCGTCCGGCCCGGGAGGTCCACGCGCACGGTCCGAGGGGCCGCCGCGCGGACCTTCGGAAACCGCAGCGTAGGGGCCTGGTTCTCGGCGAAGGAGGCGAAGTGTCGTCGGGCCGCCGATTCGATGGCGCTGAGGTGCGCGGGGGCGGTCACGACGAGGATCGCGTCTCCGCTCGTGTAGTGGCGTTGGTGGAATCGGCGAAGCCGCTCGGGTGTGACTCGGCCGATCGAGCGGGAGTCCCCGAGTCCGTTCGTTCGGTACGGGTGGCCCTCGGGATAGGTCGCCCGGTAGAGCTCGCGCTCCGCGCGGCTCGCGGGCTGGGCGAGCTCGCGCATCTGCCGTTCGGACATCTGTCGCCGCACCCGCTCGAGATCGGCGGCGGCGAATCGGGGCCGAAGCACGACGTCCGCGAGCAGCGCCAAGAGGGATTCCCAGTCCTCGGCCGGCCCCCAGATCGTCACCTCGCCGGATTCCGGGGCGCACTCCGGCGTTAAGGTCGCTCCCGCCCGGTCCAGTCGCCGGGCGAGCGCCAGCCGGTCGTACGGGCCGGCGCCGCTGGCCAGCAGCTGGTTCACCATGCGCGCGGTGCCTCCCTCGCCGGTGGGGTCGAAGCCCCAACCGGCCGGGCCCACGTACGTGGCCGAGAAGCTGGCGGCTCCCGCGGGGGTCGGCTGTCGCACGACGAGGAGCCCGTCGATCTCCCGGCCATACTCGAGCCGCAGCGGACGATCGGCGTTACTCAATGGTCGGACCTCCGGTGGGCTCATATCGGACGACGACCCGAGCGGCGGGGCGGAAGAGCGCGCGCGCCGCATCCGTGACCGCTCGCGGAGTGACCCGCAACAGGCGGTGATAGAGGCGGTCCTCGAGGGAGAGGGCGTCGAGCGTCGCGAAGTACCCGATCCGGAAACCGGTCCCCGTCGCCCCTTCGTAGGAGAGGGCCGCGCCCCGCCGAATTCGGGTTCTCACGTCCGACATCTCGCGCGACGTGGGGCCGGTGCGCCCGATCCGTTCCACCACCGACTCGATGGCCCGCTCGAGGCGATCGAGCGAGACGCCGTGGGCGGCCTGGGCCTGCACCGTGAACAAGCTCGGGTAGACTCGGGGGCTCCACCCGCTCGTGGCGCGCACCGCGACACCGGTCTCGACCAGGGCCTTGTACAGTCGCGCGGTCGGGTGCTCGCGCCGCCCACGCCAGCCCATTCCGGCCGAGAACACCCGGCTCTCTCCACCAAGGATCGTATCGAGGACCAGGAGCGCGGGAGTGGATG
This sequence comes from Thermoplasmata archaeon, assembly GCA_035625085.1. GTDB lineage: Archaea > Thermoplasmatota > Thermoplasmata > Lutacidiplasmatales > UBA184 > Lutacidiplasma. Next base: position 45,668 of record DASPQG010000006.1, on the reverse strand, counting down.
GGTCCGAGAGCGCCGGAGAGCGCCAGCCGATCTGAATGTAGGGCGTGGTCCCCGGACCGGTGAGCGACGCCCGACGCTCCCCCGAGGGGGGCGGCTCGACATCGTGCACCGTCACGTCGTCGCCCCATGCGGGGAGAGGAGAGAATCGCCGACGGACCTCGGCCTCGGTGGCCGAAGGCTCGAACCCGCCCGCGACGACCAGAACGGCGTTCTTCGGCCCGTAGAACCGACGGTAATAGGACCGAAGCTGCTCGGCGGACATCTGCTCGATATCCCGCCTCCGGCCGAGTGCGTCCCATCGATAGGGGTGTACCCGAAACGCCAACTGGAACAGCTCCTCCTCGACCCGGAACTCGGGCCAGTTCTCGTTCCCCTCCCGCTCCGAATGGATCACCGTTCGCTCGCGGGCGACCTCCTCGTCGGTAATCGCGGCTCGGGTCATCCGGTCGGCCTCGAAATCGAGCGGGACCGCGAGATGCTCTCGGGGAACGGTGGTGAAGTAGGCCGTGAAATCGGTGTCGGTGAACGCGTTGAGTTCTCCGCCGACCCGCACGACCGCCCGGTCGATGCTTCCCTTCGGGTACCGGGGAGAGCCCTCGAAGAGCATGTGCTCGACCCAGTGCGACGCCCCGGTGATCCCCGGATGTTCGTTCTTGGAACCGACCCGGTACCAGACCCAGACGCTGGCGGTCGGGCTCTGGGCGTCCGGTGCCAGCAACACGCGGAGTCCGTTCGGGAGCGAGAAGGCTCGGACCTTCGGCCGCCGCACCCCGGAACGTGCCATCGGGAGAGCCGCAGCGTTCCTCCTTTATAACGCGCCTGCCGGGACGGGAACCGCCTCTCCGAGGCAGTTCCCCCTCGGGCACAATCGTTAAGCGAACGGGTCGACCATCGGGCCCCGTGCATCCGGCGCTCCGTCTGGTGCGCGCGGGGAACCTCGGCGTATCGTTCGTCGGTACGCTCGTAGGCGGACTGGTCGCGCGAGGGGAAGGAATCTCGGTACCGCTCGGCCTTTGGGTCCTGCTCCTGCTCGCGGGGGTTTCGACCGCCCTCGTCACGGCCGGTGGAAATGTCCTCAATGACTTGCTCGATCTGGAAGGGGACCGAGTCAACCACCCGGACCGCCCCCTCGTGACCGGGGAGATCTCGGTCCGTGCGGCCCGGATTCTCGCCGCCGCCTCGTTCGTGCTGGGTGCCGCGGTGGTCATCCCGGTGGCGCTCGTGGAGCCCTTGGTGGCCGTGATCCTGGTCGTCGCGGTGGTGCTGCTGCTCTCGTACGAATTCCAGTTCAAGCAGGCCGGCTTCGTCGGGAATCTCGTCGTCGCGTTCCTCACGGGGGTGGTCTTTCTCTACGGAGCCGCGGCGGCCGGCAATGCGCTGGTGTTGGTGCCGTTCGGGGCGATGGCGTTCCTGGCGACGCTGAGCCGCGAGGTGATCAAGGACATGGAGGATGTGGCGGGCGATTTGGGCCGTCGGACCCTTCCGCAACGCTACGGCTTGGGCCGCGCCTCAATGGTCGCCCGGGCGGCGGTGGTAGGGGGTGTCGTCCTCAGCGCCGTGCCCTTTCTCTGGTTCGTCACCCTGCTCTCGGGGGTGGGGATTATCTATGTCGTCCTGGTCGGGGCAGCGGACGTGATCTTCGGCGTGTCGATCTGGCACCTGCCCGACCGGTTGCACTACGAGCAGACGATGAGCAAGGTCGCGATGACCGTCGCGCTGTTCGCGTTCTTGGCGGTGGCGTTCCGGTGACTCCGTCGACCTCGTCCGGACGGGTGGAAAAGTATCTCCGCGAGAAGCTCGCGGGTGGGCCGCTTCACTTTACGCTCATCGACCCGGATAAATCCGGGGGGGCGAGGGCCGCCGCTGTCGCGCGGGGTGCGGCCGAGCTCGGCAGTCACGCCATCCTGTTGGGCGGCTCCACCGGGATCTCCCGCGACGTGATGAGCGAGGCCGCCCGGGCCATCAAGGAGGCGACCTCGATCCCGGCGATCATATTCCCCGAAGGGCCGGGATCCCTTACGCCGGACGCGGATGCGGTCCTCTTCATGAGCCTTCTGAACTCCCGGAACCTTGATCTCGTCATTCGGACCCACGCCCGCTCGGCGTCGACCGTTCGGAAGATGGGGCTGGAAGCGATTCCGATGGGGTACCTGGTGGTGGCCCCCGGAATGCGCGTGGGCGAGGTCGGAGCCGTGGATGCGGTTCCCCGGGAAGACTTGGCCGGCGCCACGGGCTACGCGCTCGCGGCCGAGCTGCTCGGAATGCGATTCGTCTACCTCGAAGCGGGCTCCGGAGCGCCCTCGCCCGTCCCCGCCCCCATGGTGCGGGCCGTCCGGGAGGCGATCGAGATTCCGCTCATCGTCGGCGGTGGGATTCGATCCGGCGCGGAGGCGAAGGCTCTCCTCGACGCCGGGGCGAGTGTCCTCGTGACCGGCACGATCACCGAGGAGGAGGGCCTCGGCGCTTCCTTCCACAGCATCCTCGAGGAGGTGCGACGTGCCCGAGGCGGCTGAGCCCGAGGCTCCGACGAGCGATTCGTACAACCAGGTCCGCCGGGGGCACCTCCTCTTTTCTGCACCGCCGGCCCCGATCGCCTACGCGATCGTCGTCGCTCTTAGCGCGGCGCTGGCCGCCCTCCTCTGGCTTCCGGACGTTCTGAAGTTCGCGGAGGGGTTCGTTGTCGCGGGTCTCCTGCCGGCGCTGATCACGACGGTCGCCACCCCGCCCCTCTGTGCGGCGTTGGGGGGCCGGATGGAGCTCCACCGCAGCGTCTTCCTCACGCTCACGGTGATGCTGGTCCTAGTACCCCTTGCGTTCCTCTGGCGGGTCGCGCTGGTGATCGATCCTTCCGTCGTTCCCGGCCTGGTCTCCCTCGGCGTGTTTCTCGCAGGCCCCGCGTTCTGGTTCCGGCACGCGAGCCTCTACGGCGTCGCGCGACCCAGCCACGCGCGGATGCTCGCTCCGTCGCTCCTCCAGCCGATTCTCTACCTCGTCGGGTTCTTCGCCCTCGAACCCCCGACCTTTACCCTACTGGGGGAGGCCGTGGCATTCCTTGCGCTCGGGTTCGTCCTCGCCGTGGCGCTCGTGCGGGCCTCCGACCGCCCCCTTCGGCGTGAGTTCGGCATCTCCGGGGTCTCGCTGATCCGACCGCTGATCGATCACGTGAGCCAGCGAGACCCGGAAGCGACCCGAGTGCTCGAGGCGTTTTTCCGCCGGGGAGCGATTCCGGGGAATCTCGTGGCGCGGGCGCTCGTCTTCTCCGACGGTGATACGGTGAAGGCGACCTTGGCCCTTCCCACGGTGCATCCCGGTCCGTTCGCCGCCCTTGGCTCGAGCGACCTCCCCCGGAAACTCTCCGAGAAGCTCGGTCCCTCGGCCGGCGCGGTCCTCGTCCCGCACACCCCGTGCGATCACGACCTCGATCTCGCCGCCAACGAGGACGTCGAGCGGATCGCGGCGGCGACCCGGGAGCTTCTCGGCTCGGCCCTGCCCACAGGGCCGTCCCGTGGGAGCCCCCTGGTCTCTCCGTATCCGGGCAGCCTGGCCCGCGCCCAACTGCTGGGGGATGTCGTGTTGGTGCTTGTCACGCAGGCGCCGGCCCCGACGGACGACATCGCGTTCAGTGTCGCGGACCGCATCGTCCGCGAGGTCGCCCAGGAGGGGGGCCCGCGGATCGTGCTCGTGGACGCTCACAACTCCTACGTTGAGGGAAAGGGCGACATCCTCTACGGGACACCGGACGCGGAGAAGCTGCTCGCGGACACGAGAGCGGCCGTTCGGGCGGCCGTCGCCGCCGGACGGGATGGGGAGATCCAGGTGGGCACTGCGGTGCGTAAGGGGTACACGATCGGCAGGGACGGGATCGGTCCGGAAGGGTTCCGGGCCCTCGTCGTGCGCTCGGGAGGGAGCACCACCGGCTACGTGGTGATCGACGGCAACAACCTCATGATCGGTCGTCGGGACCCGATTGTCCGGGCGCTCCTCGGGCGCGTGGATGCGGCCGAGGTGCTGACGACCGACAATCACGTGGTCCACGAGGTCGACGGCGGGATCAATCCGGTCGGTGAGCGGTACCCCTTGGCGGGGCTGATCCGCGAGTCCCTGGCCGTGCTCGACGAGGCGCTCAAGAACCTCTCCCCGGTTTCGGTCCGGTTTGGCGAGAAACCCGTGCCCGACGTGCCCGTCCTGGGTCCGGGCTACACCGCTCGCCTTTTGACCTCTCTCGGAGACACTCTCTCCATGTTCACTCACATGTTCGTCGCCACACTGCTGCTGCTGGTGACTAGCTCACTCGTCATCCTGATCGCCCTGCGGTGAGGCCGAGATGCCCGACTCCTCTTCGGGACTCGACCCGCGCTCCGTAAGCGAGGCGATCGGCGGAGAGGAGAACCTGCGACTCCTCACCCAACTGGTGGCCATTGCGCCGACGAACCTCGAGGACATCGCTCGGGGGCGGTGGGAGAAACCGAACTACCTGAGGGCGGCCGAGGCGATCGTGCGGGCGGCGCGTGCCGCCGGCCTTACGACCCGGATCTACGACCCCACCGTGGCGGGCGACGTGGAAGGGGATTGGCATGGAGCCGCCCGGCCGAACGTGATCGCCGAGCGGATGGTCGGGGCTCTGGAGACCGTCCTCATCCTGGCCCACTACGATGTGGTCCCGGTTCCCGCGGAGCAGCTCGGCCGGTGGAAGAGCCCACCGCACACGTTGACGCTGCGCCCCGACGGCCGCCTGTACGGCCGGGGCTCGAGCGACGACCTCGGCAGCGGAGTGGTCGCCTCCCTCGCGGCGCTCCGTCGGCTCGGGGACGAACCGAACCTGCCCCGGAATGTCCGGCTGATTGTCTGCTGCGACGAGGAGACGGGGGGCGAAGGAGGTGTGGAAGCGATCAAAGCTCACGACACGAAGCTTCCTTCGGGCCATCCTGACCGGATCCTTCACGGGGACGTGGCCTTGATCCCCGACGGGAGCCCCGAGGCGACGGCCGGTTCGAGCGGGGTCGCCTTCCTAGAAGCGTCGTTCTCAGCCCCAGTGGAGCTGCGCGAGGCGGTGGCGTACGGAGAGGCGCTCGTCGATCTCCACGAAGTGGCCCGACGCTGGCGCTCGATCTACGCCTCGCCGGACTGGCCGAATCGCCACGCGCCCGAGCCGGTGATTACGGGACGGGCCAGCGTCACGCGATTCGACGTGGGCGAGGTCACTCCGTCGGGAAGCGGGGTGTGGCTCGTGGCGGCCCATGCCGAGACCGAAGCGTCGAACCAGTCGGCCGCCGCGGTCACTCTGCTCTTCCAGGGGCCGGCGGAAGCGCTCAAGGAACTTCGCTCCCGTCTCGAACCGCTGATGGCTCCCCCGTTCCGGCTGGCGCCGGCGGGAGCCACGTCACTCACTGTGCCGCCGGGGACGCTGGCGCTCCAGCTGATCGGCGAGGCGACGCACGGCGGCTACCCCCATCTGGGGCATAACCCCGTTCCGTCCGCGCTTGGCCTCCTCCAGGCGGCGGCCGAGCGGGGTCTCTTGGACGGACGAGCGAAAGGGACGGCGACGTTCAGCGTGGACCTTCGTCTGATCCCTGAGATGGAGCTCGAGGACGGTGTCTCCGCCGCCCTCGCCTATGTTCGCGCCTACATCCAGAACCGGTCCCCGACCGCGCGGATCGAGGCGCCCGCGGCCCGGTGCCGCGCCGGCTACTCCCTCCCCGTGGACCACCCGGCCCTCCTGCGCCTCGCCCGGATCCTGAAGGAGACGCTCGGCGCCAGCGAAATCCGGGGCGAGTACGGGGGCACCGATGCGAGCGCCCTCCGCGATCTCACGACCCCGACGGGAGCGCCGATGCCCGCTCTCGTCTTCGGAAGCATGGACCACTCCTCGCACATCCACGACGCCGAGGAGAACGCGGAACCGCGCAAGATCGCCGCGGTCGCTACCACGATCGAACGGTTCCTCCGCGATCCGTAGGGCGGGAGCGACGCGTGGTCGACCCGTGGCTCTCCTCGTTGATGGCCGTCCTGTGGCTGCTCACGCCGGCGTACATCGCGAGCGCGCTCGCCACGATCCCCCGCGGCCGCGGCCCCCCGATGGACTTCGGAGCGGTCTGGCGGGCGGATGGCCGCCGGGTCTTCGGTCCGTCCAAGACATGGTCCGGATTCCTGTTCGGTGGGCTCGCAGCGATGCCGTTCGGCCTCATCGAGGCGTGGGCGATCCTCGCCGCCCCCCCGAACTGGAAGCTCGTCCCGACGATGGCGCCGACCCTCCTTGAGGCCGTGCCGTTCGTGGCGATGCTCACGTTCGGGGCGATGACGGGGGACGCCCTGGGCTCGTTCCTGAAGCGTCGGATCGGGCGGGAGAGCGGCTCCCGGGCGATCCTTCTCGATCAGCTTCCGTTCGTCCTCGTGCCAATCGCGCTCGGATTCGCGTTCTACCCGGGCGTGTTCGTCCCCGTCTTCGTCAATGCCTGGGGAGTCCTCTGGCTGCTCGTGCTCACGCTCGGCCTCCACACGCTTTTCAACTGGATTGGGTACCGGGCCGGTCTGAAGAAGGTGCCCTGGTGACGCCTCCCGAGAACGGATCGGTGCCGGGCCACACCGAGATCGTCCGGACCCTGCTGGACGCCGGAGCGGTGCGTTTCGGCGACTTCACCCTCGCCTCCGGGGAGAAGAGCGACATCTACATCGACGTGAAGCGAGCCTGGACCAATCCGAAGCATCTTGACGTGCTCGCACGGGCGCTCGCCCCGCGGGTCGGTTCGGTCGATCGTCTCGCGGGGATGGAGCTCGGGGCGGTACCGCTGGTGGTCGCGACCGCGCTCCGTACCGGTCACTCGTACGTGGTGCTGCGCAAGGTGGCGAAGGAGCACGGCACGCGCCAGGCCTACGAAGGGGACATCTCGCCGGGCCTTCGCGTGCTGCTGATCGAGGATGTCACGACCACGGGCGGCAGCACCCTGCGTTCCGTCGAGATCGTTCGCGGGGCCGGCGGGCTCGTCGACCGGGCCCTCGTGATCGTGGACCGGGAGAGCGGGGCCGGCGCTCGCCTCGCCGCCGCCGGGATCCGCATGGAGCCGCTCGTCACGATGTCGGAGCTCCGCGGGGCTCGTCCGTGAGTGGATTGGTTCTCCAAGACGGGACGGTCCGGTTTGACGAGCCGGCCGAGGCCGGTCAAGTCTATGGGAAGGGGTTCTTCGGCACGCCCGCCTCGGGAGGCGGGCTCACCCTCGACCGGTACGAGTCGGTCTACCTCGCGGAGATGGGCCGCGTGGAACTTCGGGGCTCCTCGAGGCGTTCCGTCGCCTGGCCGACCGTCTTCCGACGCGCCGTCCGGGCCGACCCGGGATTCGCCGTCCGCTACCTCGTCTACCGGGACCTCCGGCAGCGCGGGTACGTGGTGCGCGCGAGTCCCCCTCCGGTCGCCTTCACCGTCCTCCCCCGGGGCGGCATCCTCCACAAGACACCGTCCCGCTACTGGGTCGAGGCGATCAGCGAGCGGGTCCCGTTCGATCTCGCGCGCCTCTTCGACCTCGCCGAGCGGGCCCAGTCCGCGAAGAAGCTCCTCCTGCTCGGGCTCGTGGACGAGGAGTCCGACCTCACGTACTACCGGGTGCGACGCCCGACACCGACGGGGGCGCTCCCGACCCGGCCCCTGACAATCCCCGCCGAAGGTTGGCTCTCCGAGGACCGCGTGACGGTGCACGATCTCGCGCAGGCGACCGAGCTCGGGAAGGAGCTCGCGTACGGGAGCCGGGTCGGGGACCGCCTCGAGCTAAGCCTCCTCGAAGCCGCCTATCTCGCCTCAACCGGACAGCTCACCGTGCGCGACTCGAAGAGCGGCCGACCGGTGTCCCTCGAGCGGATCGAGCGCCGCGCGCGACGGCTCGACCCGCTCTTCTTCGAACGGCTCGCCGCGTACCGGGAGCTCCGGGGTCGGGCTCTCGTGGTCAAGACGGGGTTCAAGTACGGGGCCCATTTCCGTGCCTACCCGCGAAGCCCGGAACATTCCCACGCGCGCTACCTGGTCCGGGCGGCTCCGGCGACCCACATCGCTTCCTGGATCGAGGTCGCCGGGGGAGTCCGAGTCGCGCAAGGCGTCCGCAAGGAGTTCTTGGTCGCGGGCGTCCGCCCAGACGCCCAGGTCCGATTCCTTTCTCTCGAGCGGGTCCGACCGTAGGATCCCTGTCGGAGGATCCGTTCGCGTCGCGATCGGCAATCACCCCGGCGTGGCCCCGACGATTGACCGCAACCACCGAGTGATTTCGACCGCCCGAGGACGACCGCTGAGCAGTTCCTCCAGAGCGGTCCCGACGACCACTCCGTCGGCGCCGGTGGACAGTGCGCGGGCCGCGGTGGCCCGGTCCCGCACGCCGAAGCCCACGAGCACGGGCAAGTGCGGTGCGGCCCGATGGGCCGTGTGGACAATCGGTCGGAGGTCGACCGATGCGACACGGCCCGCGGCGCCGGTCGTGCCGTACCGGGAGACGAGGTAGAGAAAGCCGCGGCTCGCGCGGGCGATCGCTCGAGTGCGCTTGGGAGGGCTCCCGGGAGCGGCGAGGAGGACGAGAGCGAGACCGTGTGCGCGGGCCGCCGTGCGGAACGGCGGCGACTCCTCGAGCGATAGATCGGGTACGATGAGGCCGGTCGCCCCGGCGGAGGCAAGAGCACCCAGGCCCCGGTCCCAGCCTTCCTGCCAGACCGGGTTCGCGTAGGTCATCACGGCCGTCGGGAGGATCGAACTCGCGGCTCGGCACGCGCGGAGCAGGTCCGCCCAGCCGGTCCGGTGCCGGAGGGAGCGTCCGGCCGCGGCTTCGAGTACGGGTCCATCGGCGATGGGGTCCGAGAACGGGAATCCGAGTTCGAGGGCGGACGCCCCACCTTCGCGGAGCGCCTCGACCGTTCGTCGGAGGGCGGGCAATCGCGCCCGGTCGACCATGAGGTAGGGGACGACGCTTGGCGTTCCCCTCGCTTGATTCTCGCGGAGGGCCTCAGCGATCGGCACGGAGGACCACCTCGAGGTCCTTGTCGCCGCGCCCTGACAGCGTGACGACGACGTTCTGCCGCGGGGGCCGGCGACGGGCTTCGACCACGGTCGCGTAGATCGCATGCGATGGCTCGAGGGCCGGGAGGATCCCCTCGTCCTCGGCGAGCCAGTGGAATGCGCGCAGCGCCTGGGCGTCGGTAACCCCGATGTATCGAGCGCGGCCGGAGTCCCTCAGGTACGCGTGTTCCGGGCCCACGCCCGCATAGTCGAGGCCCGCCGAGATGCTCTCTGTGTCCGCGACCTGCCCCTCGCGGTCCTGCAGGACGTACGAGAACGACCCGTGGAGGATGCCCGGACGGCCCCGGGTCAGCGAGGCCGCTCCCCGGGAGCCGGGTCGACCGGCCGCCTCGACGCCGAGGAGCTCTACCGGGGTCCGGAGGAGTGGATGGAACGTGCCGATGGCATTCGAGCCTCCCCCGACACACGCGACCGCGAGGTCGGGTAGCCGGCCGAACGCCCGTCGAGACTGGGCGCGGATCTCCCGCCCGATGACGCTTTGGAAGTCGGCCACGATCGTCGGAAACGGATGGGGTCCCACCGCCGAGCCGAGCAGATAGTGAGTCGTCCGGACGTTCGCGATCCAGTCCCGGAGGGCGGCGTTGATCGCGTCCTTCAACGTTCGGCTCCCCGACCGTACCGGGATGACCTGGGCTCCGAGGAGGCGCATCCGGTCGACGTTGGGCCGCTGGCGGGCGATGTCGACCTCCCCCATGTAGACGGTCGTCTCGAGTCCGAGGGCGGCTCCGATCATCGCGGTCGCGACACCGTGCTGGCCCGCGCCCGTCTCCGCGATCAGGCGGGGCTTTCCCATCCGGACGGTGAGGAGTCCCTGGCCGAGCGTGTTGTTGAACTTGTGCGCTCCGCCGTGGACCAGGTCCTCCCGCTTCAGCCAGATACGCGCTCCGCCGGCCCGGCGCGTGAGGTTCCGCGCTAAGTATAGGGGAGTGGGACGGCCGCCGAGGGTCCGGGAGAGCCGGGCCAGTTCCGCCCGGAACGCCGGATCGCGTCGGGCCGACCGCCACGTAGCTTCTAGCTCCTCGAGGGCGGGAACGAGCGTCTCGGGAACATACGCCCCGCCGTACCGGCCGTACCGCCTAGGCATGGCCGGATTCGAGCGCCTCCACGGCTCGAAGGAAGGCGCGCATGCGTTCCACGTCTTTCACGCCGGGCGCCCGTTCAATCCCCGACGAGACGTCGACGCCCCAAGGACGGACGGAGGCGAGCGCGTCGGCGACGTTCTCCGGCGTGAGCCCTCCCGCGAGGACGAACTTTCGACCGGGGTGGGCATCGACAATCCGGGCGCAGAGGTCCCAATCGGGCCGTGTCCCGCTCCCCCCGGGGAGCGGCTGTCCGGCCGCGTCCAAGTGGATGCGGGGGTAGTCCTCGGCGGCCGGAACCTTCGGTAGCTCGGCACTGGCGGGCGCGGGGGAGATCGCCATCGACGGGACCAGGTGGTGCACTTCCAGGAACTCGAGCCCGGACGGGATCGCTCCGTACACCTGGATCCGGTCGACCCCCACGTCGTCGAACAGCCGGTGGATCAGATCGGCCGCTGGATCCACGACGACGGCCCATGCCTCAGCCTCCGTCGGCACATCGGGGATCAGCTCGGCCGCGCGCTCTGGAGTGAGATTCCGGGGAGATGCCGGCACACCGATGACGAAACCGGCCGCCCCGCCGGCGGGGACCTCCTTCACCGCCGAAGTATCGCTCAGGCCGCAGAACTTGACGAACGTCTTCATTGGGCTTCTCCCGAGGCGCCCCGGAGCAATTGCGAGAGAAACTCCGTCGGCACCGCGGCGCGGGCCACGGCGGAGCCGACCAGGATCCCATCGACCCCGGCATCCCAGAACCGACGCGCATCGGCAGCGGACTCGACCCCGCTGAGACCGAGGAGGGGATGGAGGCCCTGCGCGTGCGCAGCCCGTAGGGTCGCCTCCGAGGTCGCCCGCTCGATCCGTAGCGAATCCAGGTCCCGCGCGTTCACCCCGAACATGTCCGCCGCCACGTCCGCCGCGTGACTTAATTCTGACCGGTGGTGGAATTCGAGCACTACTTCGAGTCCCAACGCGTGGGCCTTCTCCGCCAGCGAGGCGAGCCGCTCGACCGGCCGGCCGCCGTCCGCGAGCCGGGCGATGAGGAGAATCGCGCTCGCTCCCGTTCGGGCGGCGACCTCCACTTGACGGCGGTCGACCACGATATCCTTGAACAGAACGGGAAGATGCGTGGACCGGGCCAATTCGGCGACGTCTCGGGGGGCTCCCTCGAAGCGAGGAGCGGTCGCGAGACAACTGTAGGCCGTCACCGGGGCCGCCCGCGTGGATCCCACAAACTCGGCTATCGTGCGGCGGGGGAGGACCGGAGTGGGCTGTCCAGGCGAGACCCGCTTGTACTCCACGAGGAGAGCGCCGCGCGTTCGGTCTCGTTCGATCGAGTGCCGGAGGGAAGGTGGGTCCCGCGGTCGACGGACGGGGACTCCGGAATCGTACCCCGGAGTCGCGATCGACCGCTGGATCTCCGCCGATATCTCGTCCAGGAACGGCATGTCTACACCCTTCTTGGCCGACGATACCGTCGGCCGACCAAGACCATCTGCTCGAGGATCGCTTCGGCTCGGCCGGAGTCGAGCGCCTCTCGCGCACGGGCGACCCCCTGGGCCGGGTTCCCGGCGGCGCCGGCGAGCCACAGCGCGGCACCGGCCGTGAGGAGGACCGAGCCCCGACGGGCTCCGCCTCCTCCGGCAAGAATACGGCGGGCCTCCTCCGCGGCCAACTCGGGCCGCAACGCGCCCCAGTCCCCGACCCGGTCCTCCGGGGGAAGGAGGTCTCGCGCGAAGAAGGTCCGGTCCACGAGTCTTCGACCGGTCCATACGACGGCTCGCGTAGCACTCTTCGGAGAGAATTCGTCGCACCCCTCGACGGAGGTAACCGCCATTGCGCGCCGGCGGCCGAGGTTCCTCAGTACTTCCGTCGCGCAACGTGCCGTGTCCAGGTCGGCCACGCCGACGAGCTGGAAGGTGATCCGGGCCGGGTTCGACAGCGGTCCCAGCTTGTTGAATACCGTGGGAGCGCCCACCGCTCGACGTGCCGCGGCGACCGCCTTCGTAGCCGGGTGATACAGCGGCGCGTGCAGGAAGGCGAGCCGGAACCGTTGGTACGTCACCCGTCCGAACGCGAGGCTCGTAGTGACCGGCAACCCGAGCGCCTCGAGAAGATCGCTCGAGCCGCAAGGCCCCCGGGAGCTCCGGTTCCCGTGCTTTGCGACCGGGACCCCGGCCGCCGCGACCACGAAGGCGCTCACCGTCGAGATGTTGAACGAGGGTGTGCGAGCCCCACCCGACCCACAGAGGTCGATCGGGCGGTCTCCGCGCGGTACTGCAAACGGGATCGCGCGACGGTGAAGCTCGCGGACGAATCGGGTGAGCTCCACGGCGGAAGGGGTTCTTCGAGCAAGGGCATGAAGGATCGCGATCCGGCGGGAGTCATCGGTCGCCGGTGCGATCAGCGCTTCGAAGGTAGTATGCCCGTCCCGGGCCGTTAACGACCTCGGGTCGCCGAGGCGGTCCAGCAGCCGGTCGTTCACCGTCGGGCCTCCTGGAGGAAGTTCCGGAGCAGTTTCGGACCCGCGGGAGTCAAGTACGACTCGGGGTGGAATTGCACCGAGTTCACCGGGCGCACCCGGTGGCGCAGCGCCATCACGAGGCCCCGGTTCCCGCGGGCCGACACTTCGAGGTCGGCCGGCACGGATTCCGGCTTGACGATCAGCGAATGGTACCGGGCTACCCACGTCGGGGACGGAACTCCCTCGAACAGCCCGAGCCGGTCGTGCGTCACGCGTGCCACATCCCCGTGCACCGGCTCGGGAGCGCGGACCACGGTGCCCCCGTAATGCTCGGCGATCAGCTGGTGCCCAAGACACACGCCGAGGAAGGCGCGCTCGGTATCCCATCGTTCGAGGAGCTGCCGGGAGAGCCTCGTCAGTCGTCGGTCTCTCGGGTGGCCCGGGCCGGGCGAGAGGACCACGGCGTCCGGATCGACCAGAAGTGCCTCCTTGAGCGGGACCGTCGAGCGAAGGCAGTGGACCTCCGCCCCGCTCGCCGAAAGTGCCTGCTCGATGTTGTGGACGAACGAGTCCTCGTGGTCAATCAGCAGAACCCTCATCGATCGCCCCCGAGCAGGGTCGCTTCCACGTGTTCGAGTTTCGAGAGCGTCTCGTCGAACTCCCTCGTCGGGTTCGAACGATGCACGATGCCCGCCCCGGCGGCCGTGTAGAGGCGATCGCCGGTGGCGAAGGCGGTCCGAATCGTTAGGGCGAAGTCGGCTCGGCGCTGGGGGCGCAGCAGGGCGACCGCCCCCCCGTACGGCCCGCGCCAGGTCCCCTCCTCGCGTCGCAGCAGCTGCGTGGCCCGGATCTTCGGCGCCCCGCTGACCGTCCCCGCCGGGAAAGCGGCGGCGAGCGCCCTCCAGGGACCGACATCGGGGCGCAACCGCCCTCGCACGCGGCTGACGAGATGCTCGAGGCGCGCGTAGCGCTGCCGTCGCTCTTCCCAAACCAGCCCGACCGACCCCGGCCGGGAGATCGATCCGAGATCGTTCCGGGCCAGATCGACGAGCATCCGGTGTTCGGCGAGCTCCTTCGGGTCGCGGGAGAGGGGTAGCCGGCCCGGGCGTGGAGCGATAGCCGGGAGTGTCCCCGCAATCGGGTTGATGAACGCCTGGTCCCCCCGCACCTCGAGGACCGACTCGGGGGAAGCGCCGACGATCTCCCGGTCCCCGAACTTGAGATAGTAGAAGAATGCGAATCGCTCGGTCGCCCGGAGCTCGGTCGCCCGCCGAAGGAGGTCGTCCGGCCGCGGCCACTCCCGGCGGTGGGCGAGTACGACCTGGAACGCCTCGCCCGCGCGTATCGCGGCGACGAGATTCCGTACGGCCCGGCCGAATCTTCGGCGAGGCAATGTGTCCTCGAGCGGGCGGGGGACCGGCGCCCCACCGATCGGCTGGGGAGAGAGGCGGGGTGCCCTGGCCACGCGCGCCCTTCCCACCAAAGCGAGCTCCCCAAGCGGGAACGACTGTCGAGATGGGAATCGAGCCAGCGTCGGCTCGAACAAGCCCACGGTATCGAACCCGAGGTAGCCGACCACCGCGGTGGACCGGTCGGTGAGGAACCGATGGGTGAGGCGCTCGATCTCGCCAAGGTCACTGGTGCGGGACAACGAGATCGTCTCTTCCGCCCGATCGAACGCTACGGCGACACCGGAGCGTTCGGAACGCGTGGGAGCCCGTTCGAAGTATCCGGCAACCTCTCGTCCGGGAGCGAACGAAACGAAATCGTCCCACAGGGTCATCGGCGCCGGTCCTCCTCCACGAGCACCCGGTGGAGCTCCCGCAGGACCTCGGGGCCCCGCCCCTCGGGGATCGCTAAGGAGAGGGCCCTCGGCGTCGCACTGAATCCTTCCGTCCCTACGACCGCCGCCGAAGGAAGCCGGTCGAGGTCGTCGAGCACGCCGTCGCCGATCACCGTCACGAGCGACACCCGGTACGGCCCATCGACCATCGCCGCCGCCTCACGTGTGACCGGGGCGAGGGCTTGGATGGCCGTGACGACCTGGGCGGGTTCGAGCACGAGGCAGAGGAGCGCCGAGGAGGTGTACAGTTGCACGAGGTTGACGCCCGCGTGCGCAAGGTGCTGGGAGACCTCTGCTACGATCCCGGGACGTTGACGCCCGCCCGGCACTCGCAGTCGGAGCAGCCGGAGATGTCGCAGCATGGTGAGCGCGCGATTCCGGCGTCCGGGTTGGGCGGGGGCGATCGTCGTGACGACCGCGGGATCCTCGAGGGAGCGCACCCGGAGGACCATTCCCTCGGCCCGCGCGGGCTCGATGGTCAGCGGATGCAGTACGCGGGCCCCGAACTGCGCGAGTTCCTCCGCTTCCTCGTAGGAGAGCTCCGGGATCGGCCTCGCGTTCGGCACGTCGCGCGGATCGGCCGACAGCACGGCTACGTGACGCTTCACGAGCTCGACGCGAGAGGCGCCGATCAGCGCTCCGATCGCGGCGGCTGCGTAGTCGGAGCCGCCTCGGCCCAGCGTCGCGACCCGCCCTTCGAGGCTTCGTCCGAAATACCCCGTTACGACCGGAACATCCCCGCGGGCGAGCAACCGACCCAGCCCTCGCCGCACCGCGACGCGGGACCGGTCGAAGAGAATGCACGAAGCGCCGTAGGCGTTGTCCGTGATCAGCCCGAGGTGGTCCGACTCCACGGGGAGGGCCGGGATTCCCCCGTCCTTGAGTCGCGCCGCGAGCCAGTGCACCGCGAGCCGCTCTCCTTGGCTGAGCACTCGGTCCGAAAGTGCCGGGTCGGCGCGACCGTCGGTTTCTACCGCCGTCAGGAGACGACGCAGTCGTTCGACGTGGCGGCGGCCCATCGGTGGGAGCCCGGGATGGCTCCGACGCACCGACTCGAGGGTCTCTCGATGCCGCCGAGGGGAGTGAGGGTGTGCGAGCGCATCGCTCAGAAGGTCGGTGACTCCCTCTCGAGCCGAGGCGACCACGACGAGCGGCGCTCCTTCCGCTAGGACCGCCCGGACGTCGCGCAGCACTTGCCCCGGGTCGCCGAGCGAGGCCCCGCCAAACTTGAGGACCACCGGGGGAGAACGGCGGCTCACTCCGGGACCCCCTCCGCCCGTCCGAGCAGCCCGTTCGTGATCGCCAGTTCCGAGTTGAGGACCGAGGCTCCGGCGCCTCCCCGGACCGCGTTGTGGGAGAGCACAAAGAACCGGAGGAACGGGGGGTTCCACCGAATCCGGCCCACGACGGCCGCCATTCCCCGGGCCCGGGCCGGTCGACCGGCCCACCGGTCCCGCAGCGGCTGCGGCCGATCCGGTTCCCGACGGAGCTCGATCGGTGGCGAAGGTGCGCTGGGCAGGCCGAGCCCGTGGAGCGGGTCGAACGTGCGCCACGCGCTCTCGAGATCCTGGAGGGACGGGCCCCGCGTAGCCTCGATTGTGACCGCCTCGAGATGACCTTCTCGCGTCGCGACCCGCACACAGTGCGCCAGCACCGGCACGGGAGACGGAACGATCGAGTGGGAACGGCGACGACCGAGGATCCGGGCGCTTTCGGCGCGGATCTTCTCCTCTTCTTCTCGGATGAACGGGACGACGTTGTCCGTGATCGCGAGCGAGGGTACCCCGGGGTACCCCGCACCCGAGAGCGACTGGTACGTCGCCACGTGGATCGCCCGGGGGCCCAGGAGGTCCTGCACGGGAGCCAGCGCGAGGACGAGGCCGGTCGTCGAGCAGTTCGGGTTCGTGACGAGGATCGAAGAGGGCCGGGACGGCGAAGGGGCGGAAAGCAGGCCCAGGTGATCGGCGTTCACCTCGGGAACGAGGAGAGGCACTCGGGCGTCCATCCGGTGGTCGGCCGCGTTCGAGAAGACCGAGACGCCGCGACGGACTAACTCCGATTCGAGTTCGCTCGCAGTGCCCGACGGAAGGGCCGAAAAGGCAATGCGCACACCGGAACGGGCGAGTCCCGCGGGGCTCGCCGCGACTAGTTTCCGGTCGGCGAGTGCCTCCGGCGGAGGTTCAGCGAGCTGCCACAGCTCGCCGAGGGTGCGACCCTCCGAGCGTTCGGTAGCGACGAGGATCGGCGGCTCGAAATACGGATGATCCGCGAGCAGCCGGGCGAAATGCTGTCCGATGTAGCCGCTCGCCCCGAGAACGGCGCACGGTCGCCGCCCGTCGGTCAAGGCAGGAAACCTCCCCGAAGCCCGAGGTCCGCGAGCGCGATCGCGGTGACCGCCTCCAGGACCACGACGGCCCGCGGAACGATGCACGGGTCGTGCCTCCCGGTGACCACCAACGTCGCCGGGGTGCGATCCGCAAGGTTCACCGTCCGCTGAGGGCGGGCGATGGACGAGGTCGGCTTGACGGCCACCCGGAGCACGAGCGGCATCCCCGTGGCCAAGCCGCCGAGAATCCCGCCGGCGTGGTTGGTCTCGGTCCGCACGATTCCGTTTTCCCAGACGAACGGGTCGTTGTGCTCGCTTCCTTTCATGCGGGCGGCTCGGAACCCGGCCCCGAACTCGATCGCCTTCACAGCGGGAACGGAGAACGCAAGATGGGCTACCGAGCTCTCGATCGAATCGAAGAATGGTTCCCCAAGACCGACCGGGAGTCCGGTGGCCCGGACTTCCACGACGCCCCCGAGACTGTCCCCCTCCCTTCGCGCGGCGGCGATGGCCTCTTCCATGCGATGCGCGGCTGCCAGGTCGGGACATCCGACCTCGTTCGTTCGCGACCGTTCCCGGAGTTCACCGAGCGGTTCCCTCTCGGCGGCCGTGGCGTCCACCCCACCGATGGAGCGCGTGAAGGCGAGCACGTCTACCCCCCGGGCCATGAGGAGCGACTTGGCAATCGCACCGGCGATGACCAGGCCGACCGTCATCCGCCCGGAGAAGATCCCCCCTCCGGACAGGTCCGCGTCGGTCCCGTATCGGACCCGGGCCGGAAAGTCCGCGTGGCCCGGGCGAGGGGTCTCTCGCATCCGGTCGTACGGTTCCCGTCGGACGTCCTCGTTGGCCACATGGGCGCGGAACGTCCGCCCATCCGACTGACCGTTCGTGACCCCGGCGTCAATCACCAATCGGTCCTCTTCCTGGCGACGGGTCGCGAGTCGGCGACCGACCGGTCGTCGGCGGTCGAGATCGACCTGGACGGCCGCCGGGTCGATTCGGGTCCCGGCGGGAAGGCCCTCGACCTCGACACCGACCTCGGGGCCATGACTGTTTCCGAAAAGGGTGACCCGGAAGCGCTCGCCGAACCGCATCATCGGCGTTTCACCTCGACCGAGAGCTCTTTCAGGGCGAGCCAGAACCCGGGGAACGACTTGCGCACCGCGGCCGCGTCTCCGATCACCGAAGGGCCGTCGGTCGCCAGGGCCGCCACGGCCGCGCTCATCACCAGGCGATGGTCGGTGAGGTCCGCGAGTCGAAGGGCTCGCGGCCGGGCCGTCCCTTCGATCACGAGACCTCCTCCACCCTGATGCACGCGAGCGCCGAGCGCCCGAGCCAGTCGTACCGTCTGGTGCCGACGGTCCGACTCCTTGAACACCACGTGTTCGGCCCCGGTGATCTGGCTCTCCCCGGTGGAGGTCGCCGCCAGAACTCCGGCGAGCGGGTAGAGGTCCGGCGCGTTCGTGAGATCGAACTGGAACGGGCGTCGGGGGCCTTCGGAGACCGTGGCTCCGTTGGGGCCCCTCGAAACCGAGGCTCCGGTGGACTCGAGAAGATCGAGCACGGCGAGGTCGGCCTGCGGCCAGGAGGTCGAAATCCCGAGAACCCGTGCCGTACCGCCTCCCACGGCGGCCGCCGCCCAGAGATACGACGCCGAGGAGGCGTCTCCCGGGACGGCGAAACTCGAACCGAGAAGCCGTTGCGGGCCGGGTACGCGAAGCCGACGTCCACGCCGAGCGATTCGAACTCCGTGTCGGGAGAGTGCCGCCAGCGTCGCTTCGAGATACGGCTCGGAGACCACCTCTCCCCGAAGCTCGATTGTGGAGTCGTCGTGCAGTGTCGGAAGGGTCAGGAGCAAGGCCGAGGCAAATTGGGAGCTCCTGGAGACATCGACCGAGACGCGACCACCGTGAATCGGTCCCCGGATTTCGATGGGGAAACCCGACCCCGACGTGTGGCGGCAGTGGGCCCCCAGCGAGGACAGTGCCGAAAGAAGCTCGTCGACCGGCCGCACCGACAGGCGTCTCGAACCCGAAATGAGGACGGTTCGATCGGACAACGCCGCGAGCGCGCTCACGAACCGCAAGGTCGTTCCGGACTCTCGGCAGTCGAGCCGGAGTGCCATCGAGGAAGGCCGGTAGCGCTGCGGGCGGACCGTCCACGCCGTTTTCCCGCGAACGACCGGGGAGCCGAGCCGGCCGAGCGCCGCTGCGGTCGCCCGCGTGTCTTCGGAGTCGAGAGGGTGCTCCACCCGGAACTCCCTTCGGGAAAGGTGGCCAATCACCAGCGCACGGTGGGTGTAGCTCTTCGACGGAGATGCGTGGACGGAGCCGGAGACCGGTCCCGGACGGATGACCACGGCGTTCACGAGAGCGCCACCTCCGCCGTGGCGGAGCGGGTGAACGAGACGACCCGTTTCTCCGCGCCATCGTTCGGTAGGATTTCGACGAGCTCTGGGAGGAGGGCGATCGGGGCGATCGTCGCCAAGGCGGGCCCGAGGCCGCTCACTCCGCTCGCGATCGCGCCCCGGCTCTGGAGTCGCTGCCGGAGCTCTTGGTACGAGTAGCGCATCGTGCGCTCCACGAGCTCGGTGTTCACGGTCATCGCCCGCACCCAATCACCGTCCATCGCCGCCCGGGCGGCGAGCTCGCCGGACGGACGCTCCTGCGCGAACTGGCGGACCACCGAAGGTGAGGGCGGATGGTCGTGGGTCGGGATGTAGAGGACCACCCCCCAGTCCGGGTCCACGGAAGTGCGCCGCAACACCTCGTCCCGTCGGTTGTCGGTGACGATGAATCCCGGTTCGAGACCCGCCAGCGCGTCGTCAAACGCGCCGGTGGCGCTGATCCCGATCCGGCGGGCCACCTCGGCCGCCTGACGACCAATCTCGAGAGCGCTTGGCTGCTCGCCGGCGGCGCGCGCGACGGCGAGCACGACGGCCGTGCTCACGGCGCTCGAGCTCTTGAGCCCCCGAGCGACGGGGATTTCCGACCGGAGCGAGAGACGCGCGACGGTCCCAGGGGTGGGGTGGTAGCGCGCCAGTGCCGCCCGGAGGGATCCCTCGACCACCGGGCTCGAATCTTTCGAAGGAACGTCGATCTTCGGCGGGTCCTTGGAGCCGTCCACCGTAATGGACACCTCGGCACGAACCGGTAGCTCGACTCCCGTGGCACAGCCGATGCCGGCGGACAGGGCGTTCGTGATCGTGATGGCGCCGAACGTACGCGCGATCCCTTTCATCGGAAGCCTCGGATCGCCGCGGCCACCTGGTCCGGCGACGGTTCGTTCCCCCACCAGATGCCGTAGCTCGCCGCCCCTTGGTAGACCAACAGACGCGCGCCGTCCTCGTACGTCGCTCCGACCCGCTCGGCGGCCCTCCGGACGATCGGCTCGTCCGGAGCATACACCCAGTCGATCGTGTGGACGCCGCGGCGCATCCAGCCGAAGTCGGGCGCCGCCCGGACGAGTTCCCCCGCTCTTCCGACCGGGGTGGCATGTACCACGAGGGAAGGCCGAGAGGCGCTGACCTGGGAGGTCGCGTGCGCGCCGAATTCACGGGCAAGCGCCTCGGCCGCCGCGGTGCGACGGGCCCAAACGTACGCCTCGACGCCCAGGGAGCGGGCGGCGGCGAGAGTGGCACGAGCCGCTCCCCCGGCGCCGATCACTCCGAGGGAAGCACCATCCCAAAGCTTCGAAAAACGCAGCTCGTCCAGTCGTCGCAGGATGGCGACCAGGTCGGTGTTCTCCGATACGATTCCGTCAGGGCCGAAGGTGAGCGTATTCGCGACTCCGCAGGCCTCGACACCGGGGCCGGCCTCGTCCGCCACCTCTCCGGCCACTGCCTTGAACGGATGGGTCACGCTGAGGCCGCGGAACCCTCCCTCAGCGAGAAGCGGAATCGCTTCCGCGAACTCACGGTCGCTACCGAAATCCAACGCCACGTAAAGTCCGACTCGCCGGTCCTCTCGCATCCAGCGGGCGAATAGCGCGGGACTTCGCGAGTGGGCAACGGGGTGTCCGGTGATGGCGAACAACGGCGGGCTTCCTTCGGCTTCGAGGAACGGCTTCAACCGTTCCACGGGAATCTGGCTGGGCTCGACCGGATCGGGCGTCGGTCCGGCGAGCGACTCGGGGAGAGCGGCGTACACGAACGGGAATCCGAATCGCCTCGACCATGCCCGCAGGAGAGGGCCGGATCCTCCGGTGGTGTGCGCGACGATCGGCCCCTCCTCGGGGGGAGGGAGCGCCGGCAAAAGATCGTGCAAAAGGTGTTCCACGGAGGCCTGCGCAACGACCTTACGCACCGAACCGGAAGGGGCGGACTCGCGCAGCAAGGAGCTCCACTGTTCGGTGGGGATCTCGCTCGGAAGGTGGGTCGATACGATCAGGTCGAGGACCCCGGGCCGAGCAAGCCGCTCCGCGACGGGGAAGTCCCGCGCACGCTCGGCATCGACCCAGCGGAACGGATGGCGGGCGATCTCGCCGAGCCGTCGCGCCCGAACTTCTGGGTCGTCCGGGCCCTCGCCTCCTTCCTCTCGCGACCGCAACGTCGCGACGAGCGGCAGGGGGGAAGGGAAGAGCTCCCCAAGCCGGGCGCACTCCTCAGCGGGAAACCGATCCAGCCGAAGTTCCGCGAGGTCGGCTCCGCCTCGACGCGCCTCCCGTAGCTGCTCCTTCGCCTCCGCGACGGATCGAGCCGGCAGCGAGACGATAACGGCGGGCGGGGGGCGGTTCATCGCTCTAGAATCGTCTCCTCAACTTCGCGGCCCAGATGGCGGGCGGGCGACAGTCGGACCCCATGGACTCGAGTGCCCGGGGAGAGTTCGGTGGTGGCCACACGGTCGCTCTCGCACGAAAGCCGGACGGTCTCCGCCTCCTGGAGAAACACGGTACGGTCGATGTCCTCGGCCCGCGCTGTCACGACGACTAAAGGTCGACGCTCGATCTTCACCCGGCCGACGCGCACCGAGCGCACGTCGCCCAAAGGCCGGCCGATGAGGACGGCGTCCCCCGGTTCTAACTCGGAAAGATACCGGGTCGACCCGTCCGCCATCAGCACATACGAGTGCGCGGCGCCCGCGTTGACGCGGAACGGTCGGGGGCGGCTGAACCGGGAACCGACGGCCTCGCTGGCCACGTGGAAGAGGAATCCCGCCGCACTCCCCACGAGGAGCCCCTCGGACGGGTCGAGGATCGAAGTGGTGTCCACGAGCACCCGGTCCCCGAGGCCGGCGGGCCGAACCGAACGGACCGGGACGAGCGACCAGTTCAACCGGCCCGGAAACGGCCCTTCGAGCAGCGATTCGAGTTCATCGACCGCCTCGGGGGACCGCACGTGGACCACCACGCGGTGAGCGCCGTGTTCGAGGGCGCCCAGCGCGCCGGGGACCTCGCGCGGACTATCGGCCCAGACCCAGAGTTCGAACTTTCCTCCCGCGATCGAGATGGCGTTCTCGAGCGGGATGACCCGGTCCCCCGTCCATTCGAGCGCGAGGGCGCCTCCGGCCGGGGTGGCCCGAAGGAGGTCCTCGAGCGCGGCCGACTCCCCGACAATGGCCAGGGGGATTTCGGGAAGAGAACGGGAAGGGACGATTAGGCGCCGCTCTCCGCGGAGCACGACCTCTTCGCCCGGTCGAAGCTCATCCTCCTCGCCCTCGGGAACCGCGAACCGCGTGAATCCGCGCTTGCGCGCGCGCTCGAGAATCGCGCGGCGCAGCTCGAGGGAAGGCGCCTCGGGAGCGAGAATCACCCGTTCGCGCGACACAGCCGGATCCTACTCCGTTCCGTGAAGCAGCGTCGCTATGCGACGCGCGAGGGGGCCGACCGGCCGCCGCTGGAAGAGGTTCCGTCCGATACAGATCCCCGCCCCTCCCGCGCGGATGCTATCCTTCACGATGGAAAGGAACTCTTCCGGCTCGTCGAGCCGGACACCGCCCCCGATCAGGACCGGGACGGGAGTGGTCTTGCAGAGCTTCGCGAACTCCTCGGGGGATCCCGGATAGCTCGTCTTGACGATGTCGGCCCCGGTGTCGGCCGCCGCTCGAGCCGCGTGGCGGAGTTCCTCCGGGCCTACGGGGCCGGGTCGCTTCACGTACGCCATGCACAGCAGCGGCAGCCCGAGCTTCCGGCACTGGTCCACAGCGACGCCGAGGTCCCGCAGCATGTCCGGCTCCTCGGGGATGCCGAAGTTGACCTGAACGCTGAGAAGGTCGGCGCCGAGACTGACCGCCTCCTCCGCGGTTCCGACGAGCACCTTCTGGTTCGAGGTCGAGCCGAGGCTCGTCGACGCCGACACATGGATGCCCAGCTGAGTGGTGGGGGCCAGAATCGGGGTGAGCTCCCGCACCGCTCCCTTCGTCACGATGAGGAGGTCGGCGCCGGCGTCCTGCAGCTCCTCGGCGACCGGGCCGAGCTCTTCGAGACCATCGATCGGCCCCATCGAGACCGGATGGTCGAGCGGGACCGAGAACAGCTTCCGCTGGGGGTTGGGGAACAGTCGCCTCAGTCGTATCGTTCTGCCTTCCATGGGTCCTTCCTTCCGTTTGCTTTTCGTTGATTCAGGCGCCCGGAAAACGCGGTCCAAAGACGTGCCGAGCACGTCGGGACGGCGCCCTCCCGGCGCCTTCCCATCACCAGAGCCAGGACACGGCGGCAGCCCGGCCCGTCTCGCGCCCCGACGGGACATCTCGATAGGAGGCTGCCATCGGCTGGACCACCCGCCCAGTCCTATTTAGCCTTCGCCGGGCGCGCGCGATCGCTCGCGGCGGCGAGTACTCCATCGACGAGCAGCGCGTGAAGCGAGAACCCGCGGAGCATCTGATCCCACATCTGCTTGCGGATCTCGGGGGTCGAGGCGAAGGCGGCCACGATCTGGCCGACCCACTCGCTGTGCTCGACGTCGGCGGTCACGTGCAGCGAGTAGTATTCGAGATGCGCGTCGTCGACCCCGTAGTGGTTCTTGAACGCCGGCAGCAGCCTGGCGCAGAGCTCCACGTTGGGGGGCTCGCTCGACCCTGCGGCGCTGACGTAGAAGGTGTTCATTCGATTGGTGTACAGGAAATCGTCGATGGCGACCATCGTGCTCGGGAGCAGCGGCTCGCCCAGGACCTCTTTTCGAGGAACTCCGAGGCCCTCGCAGAACCGTAGCCAGAGCTCGGGGTGGCCGGGGGCCTTCCCCTTGGGGTCCCCGGCTTCTTCCACCAGCTGGTCGAGGATCATGCGACGGTACGGGTCGTTGGCCGAGTCCCAGGGGCAATTCGCGAACCGTTCGGCCATGGCGATCGGCACCGACGCGAGCCACGGGTAGAACTGCTTCACCCACGCCTGAACCAGGGGGCGCGGCGCCTCGCCCCGCTCGACTCGATCGAAGAACGGGTGGGTCTTGAACGGGTGGTGCGCCATTTTGTATTTCGTGAGCTCGTCCCGAAACTTCGCGCCCTCGAACCGGACCCAGGGGGCCTCGACCATCGTCGCGCCGAGCGGGCTCGCCTATTTCTTCGGCGAGGTTCCGCGGTGAACCTCCCGGGTTATCGAGAACGACCCGGCTGCGGTCCCGTGGCATCTTCACCGGGCCCCGCTCCGCTCGTGCCACCGTTCGGCCCGCTCGAGGGGATCCGGGTGCTGGAATCCGCTCGATTCGTCGCTGGTCCCTGGGCCGCCACCTACCTCGGCGAGTTCGGAGCTCGCGTGATCCACATCGAAGGGCCACCGTTCGAGCTCCCCTACGCCGATCCGACGCGGACGCTCCGTCCGGTCCTCGAAGGGGGAACACCGGGAGAGTCGGTCTCCGAGTCATGGGTCCAGTACTCCCGCAACAAGCTCTCGGTCGGGCTCGACATTCGAGTCCCGGAAGGCCGGGCGCTGTTCCTGAAGCTCGTGGAGCAATCGGACATCTGGATTGAGTCGTCCCGGCCCGGCACGTACGATAAGCTCGGACTCTCGGACGAGGAGGTCTGGCGAGCGAACCCACGTCTCACGATCGTTCACGTCTCCGGCTACGGGCGCACGGGACAGCCCGATCGCCTGGCGGCCCCCTCCTACGATTTGACCGCCCAGGCATACAGCGGGTACCTCTCGCTCCAGGGGAATCCAGATCCCGATCCCCCGATGAGGTCCGGCACCGCCCTCAACGACACGGTCACCGGCTTGGCGGCCGCCACCGCGGGGCTGATGGGATACGTCCATGCGAGCCGCACGGGTCGAGGGCAGTCCGTCGACGTCGCCCAGTACGAGACGTTCTTCATCTTGCTCGAGAACCTCGCGCTCGACTACTTCATGCGCGGGGTGATCCGGGGACGGCACGGCTCGGCGCACGCCCGGCTCCATCCGTATGACGTCCATCGGGCGCAGGATGGGTGGGTGGTGGTCGCCGCTCCGACGCCGGAGGCATGGCACCGGTTGCGGGACGTGCTCGGGTTCTCCGATCCGAAGTTCGACGATCGGGATTATCGGTTGGCCCACCGGGAGCCGGTGGACCGCGCGATCGCCGACTTCTGTCGGGCGCGGACGCGCGAAGAGCTCGAGGAGATCGGCCGGAGGCATGACGTGGCGATCACGCGCGTATTGGATATCTCGGACATGGCGCGGGACCCGCATTTCCGAGAGCGTGGGATGTTCGTGGAGTGGGAGGACCCGGTGGCCGGCCGGGTAAAAGGGGCCGGCGTCGCTCCAAAATTCTCCTCCACGCCGGGAGGGGTGTGGCGCGGCGCCCCCTGGCTCGGGCAGGATAATGAGTCCGTGTTCGGCGGACTGCTCGGGCTCGCCCCGGCGGAGATGCAGGCTCTTCGAGCGAAGGGGATCATCGGCGAGTGTCCCCCTCGAGGTCCTCCCGGCTCGAAGGAGCCGTTTTTCCGACGCGAGGGCGTGTGAGCCCCATGGTCGTGCTGCCACCCGTTCCCGACGACCCGCTGGTCCGCGAAGTGACCGAGTTCGTCTCCCGACACCGACTCGCGGAGCGGTATCGTGAGCTCGATCGAGCGCCCGCATTTCCCCGGGCGGAGTTTCGTGCGATGGGAGAGGCCGGGCTGCTCGGGCTGCGCACCCCGGCCGCCCTTGGCGGGAGGGGACTCCCGCTTCCCCGGGTCGGCCTCGGGCTCTTTCACCTCGCCTATCGATCCGGTACGGCCTTCGGAAAGTTGAGCCTCCAGCCGGAGTTCTCCTCCGTGCTGGCGGACCATGGGTCGGCCGAACTGGTCGGGGAGTGGTTCCGCCCGATGGTCCAAGGCGTGAAGCTGGTGGGAAACCAGGTCACCGAGCCCGGGGCCGGCTCGGATGCGCAGGGGATCGCGCTCAGCGCACGACGGGTGGGCGATGCGTACATCCTGAACGGGGAGAAGAGCGAGATCGCCCTCTGCCTCGACGCCGACGCCGCGATCGTCTACGGGCGGGTCCCGTCTTCGGAGCCTCGAGGAGGGATCACGGCGTTCCTGGTCCCCCAGGACCTTCCGGGGATCGACCGACGTGTGGCTTCCGGCGACCTCGGCGAGCGCTGGCAGCGCCGGGGCTCGGTCGAATACCGGGACGTCCGTCTTCCCGCGCGGTACCGGATCGGGGAGGAGGGAAGGGGGTTCGAGTACCTCCGTGCCGAACTCACTCAGGAGCGGGCGCTGCTGGCCGCGATCTACCTGGGTGCTGCGTTCGCCTCCTGGGAATCCACGGTCGACTTTGCGGGTCAGCGTCAGGTGTTCGGAAAGGCGCTGCTGCGGCAGGAGGCCGTCTCGTTTCCCTTAGCGCAGGACGGTGCTCGCCTCGCGGCCGACTGGCTGTTCCTCCAGGAGGTGCTCTCCGACCTCGAACGCGGCGGTTCCGCCGAGGCCGGTGCGGCGCTCGCCAAATGGATGGTCGTGGAGGACGGCCTCCGGGCGATCGATCACGCGATCCAGTTCCACGGAGGGCGAGGCTACTCTCAGGACCTGCCCCACGAGCAGCGGTGGCGGGATGTGCGCAGCGGGGCCATCGCCCACGGGCCTTCCGAGATCATGCTGCTGGTCGCCGCGCACGAGCTCCGGACCGGTCGGCGGTCGTAGCCGCCGGTTTCCGCACCGGGGGCGACCGTCAACCGGCCTTCGTGGGAGCCGACGAGCGATCGCGGGACCGGATCGGCTTCGATGGGCTCTCGCGTCGCGCCGCGAACTGTTCGGCTTCCGTCGAGCCGTCCATGGCCAGGGTGGAGGTGAGCCCGCCGGACAGGATCTGGGCGACCTCGTCGAAGTAGCCGGTTCCGACGAACGACTGGTGCTTCACCGCCGCGTACCCCTCCTCCTCGGCGCGGAACTCCTCCTCCTGAAGGTCGGTGTACGCCGCCATGCCGGTCTGGGCGTATCCCTTCGCGAGCCGGAACATGGAGAGGTTCAGTGCGTGGAATCCCGCGAGGGTCACGAACTGGAACTTGTACCCCATCGCCCCGATCGTCGACTGGAAGTCGGCGATCTCCTCGGGCTTCAGCTTCTTACGCCAGTTGAACGACGGCGAGCAGTTGTAGGCGAGCAGTTTCCCCGGATACTCGAGGTGGATCTCCCGCGCGAACCGCTCGGCCTCCTCGAGATCTGGCCCGGCGGTCTCGAACCAAAGAAGGTCGGCGTACGGGGCGTACGCGAGCCCCCGGGAGATCGCCATGTCGAGTCCCCCGGAGATCTCGAAGAACCCCTCCGGGGTGCGCTTGCCCGAGAGGAACGGAGCGTCCCGCGGGTCCACGTCGCTCGTGAGCAGCTTCGCCGAGAGCGCGTCGGTGCGGGCGATGACCACGGTCGGCACGCCCGAGATGTCGGCCGCCAGCCGGGCGGCCCAGAGCTTCTGGTTGAACTCACGGGCCGGAACGAGGACCTTGCCGCCCATGTGCCCACATTTCTTCACCGAGGCGAGCTGGTCCTCGAGGTGCAGCCCTGCGGCCCCGGCGTCGATCAGGGACTTCGTGAGCTCGAAGACGTTCAGGTTGCCCCCGAACCCGGCCTCCCCGTCCGCCACGATGGGGGCGTACCAGAACACCTCCTCGCGGCCCAGGCTGTGCTGCTTCTCGTCCTCGCGGCGCAGGGCGTTGTTGATCCTTCGCACCAGATTGGGCATCGAGTCGGCCGGGTAGAGACTCTGGTCCGGGTAGGTCTGGTCGGCGTCGTTCGCGTCCGCCGCCACTTGCCAACCGCTCGCATAGATGGCGGGAAGGCCGGCAGCGACCATCTGGACCGCCTGGGTTCCCGTCATGGCACCGAGCGTCGGAAGGTACGGCTCGGAGTGGAGGAGGCGCCAAAGGCGCTGGGCGCCGAGCGAGGCGAGCGTATGAGCGATCGCGACCGATCCCCGAAGCCGCTCGACATCCTCGGCCCGGTAGGGCCGCACGATTCCCTTCCAGCGCTCGTTCTGCTTCCAGTCCGGTCCAACGGGCTCCGTCATCCCAGCCTCTCCCCTTGCGGGTTCCGCCGGAAGGGGTACGCGGTACCTCTGATAAACCCCACGAAACGAGTCCGGCCATTCTTGGGTTCGAATGCGGGTAGTATTCCCAGCTCTACCGCCGGGAGGTCGTTTTTGTGCCTACTCACCAATTATAACCCCCTCCCTCAGTGACTACGCAGTGTCGGAGATTCCCGCACGACCCTCCGTCGTCCGCCTGCTGACCCTCCATGAGGTGATCCGGTACCTCCAGCGCTCTCATGGAGTGGGTCTCGCGGTATTCATCGCGGTAGCGTACGCACTCGGCTCGATGCTGCTCGGCGGAATGCTCGTTTTTGCCCATCTGTCCGGAGGCTACAGCATCGAGGTCCTGTGGGGAACCCCTCTCGGTGTGCAGCCCTGGAACTACCCCGGATTCCTGATTGTGGCCCCCTGGGGCTTCGTCGAACTCCCTTTCGCGGCCACGATCTCGATGGTCCTCGTCTCGGTGGGGGTGGGCATCGGGATGGCCGTGGCGATCCTTCTCGGCTACCGACTGATCGTGAATCGGAGGGCCTCGGCGGGCACTCCCAGCGCTGCCGGCGCGGCCGCCGGCATGACCCCCGCGTTGATCGGTCTCATGACCCTAGGCGCTTGCTGCTCCGTCACCGCCGCCGCGACGGCCGGGGTCGGGCTCGTGGCGCAGGCGAGCGGCACCACCACTACCAACCTCTTGCTCAACAACTGGTTCTTGGGGGTCTTCCAGGTCGTCGTGGTCTACGTCGCCCTGATCGCCCAGGAACTGTTGCTCAGGGTTTACGGCACGCTGTTCGCCGGAAGCGACCCCGGGTTCGCTGCCGCCTCCCGTCCACCACGCGCGTTGGACCGCAAGACGGCGGGCCTCGTGGCCCTCCGAGCGATCCTGCTCGCCGCTGGGCTCACGTGGATCCTGGGGGCGGTCGCCGACTGGACTGTCTCGCCCCCAGCTACGGCCTCCGCCGCTCTCTGGTTCAATTGGGTCGTCGAGCACTGGCTTATCGGAGGGTTCGCGATGATAGGGGCGCTTTCGCCCCGGACCCTGCGCGGGTGGGCACGAACGATACAATCCTCGATCGGTGGTTCGGGATTCCGAGCCGCGTTGTTGGTCGGCGCGTGGAGCGTCGGCGGCTGGGTACCCCCTCCGTTCGCCGGCGCCGGGGTGGAGGGGTTCGGGAACGAACTCCTGGGGCTTCTTGGTGCGCCCGCCGCTTTCGGCGCCGTTGGGCCAGCCTTCCCGTGGGGAGTCGCACTGCTAGCCCGATGGGCCCTGCAGTACCTTCTGCTCGCCGGATTCGCGGCGTCCGTGGCCGCGGCGCCGGTTCCAGTCCTAGACTGGTTGGCGGGACCTTCGGCGTCTCCGGTAGAAGCGGCGAGCCCGCTCGCGGAGGCGTCATCGGCGGCGCCCGCGCGTCCCGACGCTCAATGAGAGGCCTTCGGCAGGCCCGTAGAGGATCGGCATGGTAGGCGCGCTGGCCGTTCTCATTCCCCTGGCCGCCGGGATGGCGGTATCCATCGCGTATCTCGTGAAGTGGTCGAGCGAAGCACGCAGTCCGCTCCGGGTCGGAACGGCGGTGTTCTTGCTGCTGATGATGGCGGCCATGTTGGCCGGCGGGGTCTTCTACTACGCGCACCCCTCCACCGCCTCGTTCGTCGAGGCGATCTGGGCGACGAGCACGCTGATGTCGCTCAGTGTGGTCGTCGTTTTTGTCTCGTTCCTTCACGAGGTCCGACTCACCTCGGAATCCAAGGTCGCGAGCGGGTTCTTCTCGGGTTCGGGCGGGGGATTCCTCGGCTCGGTCATCGGTCTGGTGCTGGCGAACGAGCTGCTCATGGGCTGGACGTTTCAGGCCGCCTCGGGACAGGCGCCGGTCCTTTCCTCCACGCCTCTCGTCGCCCTGGGCCAGATCCTCGTGGGCTCGGTGAACTCTCCTTGGTTCCTGTTCACGATGTCCGCGGAGATGGTGATGACGGCGGTCTTGCTGCGCTCCCGCCTCCCGCGTGCCGCCTTCGTGGTGCTCGTCACCCAGTCGGTCCTCATGCTGCTCTCGCCACCGGCGCTGGGCGCTCCGACCTGGGTCGACGTGTCGATTTACCTCTCGAGCGCGGTCATGATTGGGCTCATCGTCTACCTCATGGAACACCTCTACCGGAATCCGCAGCTCGGCGCCGGATTCTCGACGTATCTCCTCGAGCTCCTCAGCGTCTACGCGCTGATGATGGCCGGGCTGTTCCTGTGGGTGTTCTACGGCGACGGCAGCGCCTTCGCCGTCTCCGTCGTCCTCGAGATGGTCGTCTTCTTCGGGGCGGTCGTTCAGCCCGAGGAACTCGGCGCGAGGACTGCGGCCCCATGGTCCTTGCGGCCGAACTGGACGTTCGGCGTACTGGCGCTCATCTTCGTCGCCGAGATCTTCATGGGAGCCCTGCTCGACGTCCAGGCGAACGGGGCCGGATTCACCTCCGCGCTTCCGCTGCTGCCCCTTACCGGATCGGCTGCCAACGTGGCGGCGAACGCGTTCTCGAATGGGTTCTGGTTCCTCGCCACCGTGGCCGCATCGACCTGGTTCCTCCTGATGATGGGCGTGGAAATGGGAGCCCTGGTCGCCTTCAAGTTCCGCGAGACTCGGCACCGCGAGAACCGGATCCGTCTGGCGCTGATGATGGGGTGCTACGGTGCGTTCGCGGTGTTCTACCCGAGCGTCTACTTCGGCCTCGTCGCCCCCAACGCCCCAGGCCCGAGCACTGTGCCGGTCCTCGGTTGGCCGATGGGGCTCGGGTCGTTCCCGGTGGCGACCAGTGTCTTCACGGTGCTGCTCGCCACCTACCTCATCACGGGAGTGCTCGTGGTGCTGTTCGGTCGTCGCGTGATCTGTTCCACGTTCTGCACCGCGCCGCTGATGTATCAGGGGACGACGATCGACGCGATGAAATCCTTCAACCGTTCGAGCCCGGTTGGTCGAAAGTACCTGTCGAGCCGGTTCTCCGCGACCTACTCGGTCACCGTCGGCCTCGTGATGGGTTCTCTGGTCGTGAGCTCCCTGCTCTCGTACTTGAACACCGTGGGGACGCTCCAGATCACCATCCTCGGTGCCGATCCCGCGGTGTTCTTCTTCGCCCTCTACTTCTCCGTCCTCTGGTACCTTCTGTTCGTGACGATCCCTTACGTGGGCAACTACAACTGCGTGACGATGGGCTGGTGCTACACCGGGATCTTCGCGCAGGCGTTCCAGAAGGTCGGATTCTTCAAGTTGAAGGTGCACGACAAGCAGGTCTGTCGAGACTGCACGACGCTCGACTGCGCGAAGAGCTGCCCGGTGGCCCTCGTCGACATGCCCGGCCACCTTCGGTCCAAGGGTGAGTTCCGGAGCACCAAGTGCTGCGGGGTCGGGGACTGCATCGAGGCCTGCCCGTACGACAACCTCTACATCTCGGACGTCCGGCACTGGGTCCGGGCCCGCCTCGGCCTCTCGCCTCGACCCGTGCCCGGAAAGCGGCTTCCGATGGTCCGGACTACGGCCGCATCGCGGACCGCGACGGCCCCTTCTTCGACCCCGGCTATCCCGGCCGGACCTCCTTAGCTCTGAATCCGGCTGCCGGGTGGAAGAGACTCCTCACCGCCGTCCGCGGGAGCGAAGATCACCCCTTCGGCGACCTTCGGAAGGAACATCGTGGACTTGTGGGCCATCAACTGGCCCCGGCCGAAGGCCCGGGCCTCGATGCCCTTCTCGGTCATGCCCGGAAGGAGGAGGGCTGTTCCGCGAGGGGTCGACACGTCTCCCGACGCCGCCTCAAGGGCCTGCCGAGGCGACCGGACGAATTCGAGTCGATGCGGGTCGACACCGAGATCCCTCTCGAGAAACTGGTGAAGGAGGTCGAAATCTGCCCCCACGTCATCGCTCCTCGGACCGGGGATCTCGAACGCGACGCCCGAGGCCAAAAGCAGGAAACCCCGACGCTCGTGGAGCTCCATCTCTTGGAGGCGCTCGATGGCCGTCGCCACCGTCACGGTGGTCCCTAAGGGCTGGCGATCCGGAAAGGTGGCGGCCGCTACCCGAGCCACTTCCCCGGGGGGCACCACGTCGCCATCGAGCACTCGATGCCAAGGCAACAGCTGGAGCGCGCGATCGCCCCCCTCGACGAGCATGACTAGGGGCCGCGTTCGCCGGCCCTCCCGATGCCGTTTCGTCGCGGCGGTGAACCGATGGTGACCATCGAGGACGAGCAGCCGCGCCCCTTCGAGCTCCTGTTGGAGGGAGCGGATGGTCTCGGGATCGTCGAGCTTCCACAGGAGATGATTCGTCCCGTCGAGCGAGGCGGACACCACCGGGGGAACCGAGCTATCGAACGCCAAGAGGCGTCGGTCGAGGCCGAGCAGCTCTTCGAGGTGGTCGTTCAGGCGGTGGTCCGGTACGTTGTACCCCGCCATGATCGGAGCGAAGCTCATCCCGGTGGCGTCGGAGAGCGCGATCCGTTCGTCCACTCGGTCGGAGAACGTTCGTTCGTGGAGCGCGATCTCTCCCGGCCCGAGCCGATCCAGATCGAGGACGCCGACGAGCCCGAGGAGAAGGTACTCCTCCCGGCGCTGGGAGGGGCTTATCGCCTCCGCTATGTCGGGCGGAGGCCGATACCGGATCCCATACACGTAGAACGCCGGCGCGGGGTCCTGCCGATAGACCCCGGCGCGTACGGCTTCTCCGAGGTGCTCTACCGATCGTCGAAGGAACCGGGAGAGCTCCATCGAGTGGGGACGGGGGACGAACCGGGCAGCGTTGAAAGGACGATGCGAGAACCGCACCTCGTCCTCGTCCGAGACCGTGTCGTAGACGGGGCAGATTACTGAGCTCGGGTCCACCTTGTCGGACGCGGGGTGCCACGCACGCACCGGAAGCAACGCGACCATGGACACGAGGACGGGGTCCCGCCCGCGAACGCGGTCGGGATATAAGCGACACTCCGCCGGGGAGCCGGGCAGGCGGTCTTCGTCCGCTCGGAGAAGCACTCTCGAGGACTCCTCGTTCCGCGGAACGCCCGGGGGAAACCTGCCGCCCTGCTGGCCCCGGAAGCAATAACCGATATCTGCTCGGAGCGGTCCAGCTCCACCGTGCGCGTCGAAGGTATCGACTGGAACCTAGACGTTCGATTTCGAGAGAAGACTTTCTCGGGCAAGGTGTTGATCCGGACCGCCGAGACTCCGGACCCGCTCACGATCGACGCTGCCGGCTTGGAGATCATTTCCTCCATGGTCGACGACCGGCCGGCATCGTTCGAGGTCGACACGGCGAGCGGTACCCTGAAATTCCCGGGATTGTCGGCGGGGCCCCACCGGGTCGAGCTTGCGTACCGCGGTGCCGTTGACCCGAATTCGCTCGTGGGACTGTACGTCTCACCGGCGGGGAAAGAGTACTGCCTCACGACGATGTTGTTCCCGACGGGAAGCCGCCGCCTGCTTCCTACGTTCGAGGATCCTACGGTGAAGACGGTGTACCGGCTCACGGTGACTACGGAGCCGGACCTCAAAGTGATTTTCAACTCGGCCCCCGAGGCGAAACGTCTCGCCGATGGTCGTCTCGAGGTGACGTTTGCCCCGACGCCACCGATGTCGGCGTACCTGCTCTACCTCGGGATCGGACCGTTCGATACCCTCACGGTCCCCGGCCGACCGTGGTCGGTGACCGTCGCGGCCTCCCCGGGACGCGCGGCGGCGGGGCGGTACTGCGCGGAACGAGCTTCCGAGATTCTCGCTGCCTACGAAGAGTACTACCGGGTCCCCTATCCGTTGCCGAAGCTCGATCTCGTCGCGCTTGAGAACTTCTGGGCCGGCGCGATGGAGAACTGGGGCGCGATCGCCTTCCGGGAGAGCGTCGTGCTGGTGGACCCGACCACGACCGTTTTGGACCGACGGATCGACCTCATCGTCCTGGCGCACGAGATTGCCCACCAGTGGTTCGGGGACCTCGTTACCCCGGTCGCGTGGGACGACTTCTGGCTGAACGAGAGTTTCGCGACGTTCGTAGGACACCACATCGTCGATCGACGGTATCCGGCCGAGCATCCCTGGACGTACTTCCTCTACCGATACTATGGTCGCTCGCTCGACCAAGACGCCCTCACGGTGACTCACCCGGTCAAGGTTCCCGTCGCTTCCCCGGAA
Organism: Thermoplasmata archaeon; assembly: GCA_035625085.1. Taxonomy (GTDB): domain Archaea; phylum Thermoplasmatota; class Thermoplasmata; order Lutacidiplasmatales; family UBA184; genus Lutacidiplasma. The sequence continues at coordinate 11,359 of DASPQG010000006.1, read as the reverse complement.
GAGCTGGGGGAGATCGCGGACGACGTGACCTACGGCAAGGGCGCTTCCGTCCTACGAATGATCGAGGCTTACCTCGGAGAGTCGACGTTCCGGGAGGGCCTATCGCGCTATCTGAATCGGCACCGTTTTTCCAACGCCCGGGCAGAGGACCTGTGGGGGGCGCTCGCGGAGGTATCGCGGGAGCCCGTCGAGCGGGTCATGACGGCGTGGATCACCCGGCCCGGCTTTCCCGTCATCCACGCGTCCTGGTCCAACGGGACCCTCTCCCTGCGTCAAAGCCGTTTCCGCGCCGACGGAACGTCCCCGCCGGAGGTGTGGCCGATCCCGTTGCGATTGTCCACCCGCGAGGGAGAAGTGTCGCTGCTCTTCGAAACCCCCTCGATCGAACTCAAGTGTTCCGATCCAAACGGGCTGCGCATCAACCCCGAGCGAGCCGCGTTCGTCCGGATTCTCTACGACGACGTGCTCTACGAGCGGCTGCTGAAGGAGTTCCCCTCCCGTTCTCCCATCGACCAGTGGGGAGCCGTGGTCGATGGCCTGGCGTTTCTGATGGCCGACCTACTTCCCCTCCCCCGCTTCCTTGACCTCGTACGAGCCGGCGCAGCGATGACCGACGAGGCCCCGGTGATCGCGATGGCCGACGCGCTCACGAAGCTCTACCTCATCCTTCCCGACGATCCGACTCTGGTGGAGGCCGCCCGGGGATTCGTCCGGGGGCAGCTCGAAAGGATCGGGTTGGAACCTCGTCCGGGGGACTCGGATTCGGACCGGCTCCTCCGGGAGTGGCTGGCGGAAACCCTGGCCGGGCTCGACCTTGAGTTCGCTCGGGAACTTGCTCGTCGATTCAAAGACCTCGATCGGGCGCCGGTCGAGTTGCGACCCGCGATCGCGGTATCGTATGCTCGTGCCGAAGGGCCGGGAGCGTTCGAACCGCTGGTGAACCGATTGCGGTCCACCCAGTCGGACGGCGAGAGGGCCCAGTTGCTGCGTGCGCTTGGGTCGTTCGACGATCCCGGTCTCCTGCGTCGGTCGCTCGATCTGATTCCGAGTCCCGGGGTCACTCCCGCCGGTGCTCTCGAGTTGTTCCGCGGGTTGGTAGTCAACCCGGCCGCCGGCTCGGCGGTGCTCCAGTGGTATCAGGAGAAGTTCCAAGAGGTCTCCCGAATGTGGGCCGGGACCCCTCTCCTCAGCATCGTGCTATCATGGGGGCTCCCCTCGTTAGGCCTCGGACACGAGGAGGACTTCGAGCGTTTCTTCCGGGACCACACTCCCCCCGAGGCCCGGCTGGGGCTGGCGCAGGGTCTCGAAACCCTGCGCCTCTGGTCCGGCCTTCGGTCACGTTCCCGGTCGGCCACCAATCCCGGCTGATACGGAGCCGGACCCCGTCCACTGCCCCCCTGGGGGCGGGGGTCGGCGTTCCTGTCCAACCGTCTGGCTTTATCCGAGGTCCGAGGAGGCATCCGGGACGATGAAACGCTACTCCGCCGGCTCCTCGCCCGATTCTTCGCCCCCGGAGGAAGGCCCGGCGAAGGACGTTCGAAACGCCGGGGTCGGGTCTCCGAGCACGAGGTCGCTACCTATCCGCCCGGGATCGAACCCTGAGGGGAGCCCCCTTCCGCCCGAGGACCCCCTCGTGCTCGACGAGATCGACCGGATCATCTCCGAGCTCCAGAACCGACGCGGCGAGGGTCCCAACGGGACTCCGTCCAGCCCTTGGGCCGTCCCCTATTCTTCGGACGCGAGCGGACTCGCCGGCATGCTCGAAGGTGCTCCCACGGGCTACTTCGAGGAACACCTCGTGAACGCTCGACGGGCCGTCGGGAACATCGAGGAGAAGGTCGAGGAACTTCAGAGCACCTCCGCTACGTTGCGGCAACGCGTCTCGGCCGCCGAATCGGAGCTCGACAGGATCTCGCAGGAGTACGTTTTTGTCCGGGACCATTCGCGGCCCGCCGGGGCCCTCGGCGAGCCGAGCCGGCCCGCTCCATCCTGGTCGGAGGAGGACCCGGAATCGTCCCGACCGGGCTGGAGCGAATCGATCCCCGCGCTCTCCTCCGGCTCCTTCACGGCCATTCACGCGGCGTCGACGTCCGGGTCGCCCCCCGTGTACGAGGGGTTCACGGTCGACCGCTACAACCGCACGATCAACTCGATCAAGGCGGGTCGGACCAAGCTCGTCATCCTGACGCTCGCCCTGTCGGCCGCGGTCGGCATCGCGCTGCTGGCCCTCGTGCTCTACTCCCCGATCGTGAACCCGCCGCTCTGGGTCGCCGCTCTTCCCCTGGTCTGGATCATCCCGATTCCGTACTTCCTCCTCTCGTTCCGCGGCACTCAGCGCGTGCTCGAGCGGAATCACCTGAACCTGCCGGAGGTTCGGTGAAGTTCCCCACGGTGATCTTCCAGGTCACCGCCATCGGGAAGAACGTCCGAGCGCTCGAGGCGAGCGTTCGCTCGGTCCTCTACTGGGCCCGGGAAACCCCGTTTCTTCGATTTCGACCCCAGGTCTGGGTCGTCATCGAGCCGGAGGGGTACGCGACGGACCCCGAGCTGTACGAAGAGATCCGTGCCCTAGGGGTGTCGGTATGGGTGGTGCCCCGGGACTACCGCACACCCCTCGGCACCAGTGGGAAGGCTCGGGCCCTCGAGTACGCCTGCAGCCTTCGCGGCCGGTTTGGGCTTTCGACACCGGACGTCTGGGTGTACCACCAGGACGAGGAGACGTGTGTCGGTCAAGACACCCTGCTCGGGATTTCGGAGTTCATCGACCGGGGCGACAAGCTCGTCGGCGCCGGGATTATCCTGTATCCGGTCGATTGGGCGCCGATTCCCACTCACGTACAGGAGTTCACACGTTCGTACGACGACCTTCGGGTGCTCGACTCGATCACCATGCCGGGGAATCCCACCGCCGGGTTCCACGGGTCCCACTTCGTCGTTCGAGCAGACGTCGAGGACACGATCGGCTGGGACGTCTCGGGATACTCTCCCGCCGAGGACCTCACGTTCGAGATTCGCGTCCGGGCCCGATACGGGACCGTGTTCGGCGTTCTGAAGGGATTCGCCTACGAGAAGGGCGCCTTCACGATGCGGGAGCAGCTCCGCCAGCGGCGCCGCTGGGTACGCGGGATCCTGTACGCCATCCGACGTTCTCCGGTCCTCACGCGCAAACGCCGGCTGACGATCGCGTACTCCGCCACTTCCTGGTTCTCGGCCTTACCGTCCGTGGTCGTCCTCGTGGCGAGCGTGGTCCTGCACTACGGCCCGCTCCTCTTCTTCACCAGCTTCTTCACGGGGTTCATCTGGATCTCGATGGTCACGGGATACGTCGAAGGCGCCCGTTTGAATTCCGCGTACCTGGGCGTCTCGCCGGGGTATCTGCGCCTCTTCTGCCTCGGGATCGCGGGGGCCCTCGTCGATGTGGTGGCCCCCTGGTACGCCCTGGTGACCCGCACGACCGCGCGCGATTTCGTCCGCAAGGACGTGGTCCGCGTTCCAGCGAGCCCGCCCGCGCCTTCCGTGACCCAGGCACCTAGACTGCCGACGCGAAAGCGCTGGGCGCCGTTCCGACCGGTCCCGACGGCGGCCTACCCCCGGCGGTCGGGCTAGGTCCCCGTCGGGACGACTCCCTTCCGCTCCGCCATCAGGACCACCGTCCGAACGGGCGCGCGCGGACGGTGCCGCACACCCTTTGGAACCACGAACGCCTCCCGCGGGCCCAGCTCGACCGTCCGGTCGTCGAGGTCGATCAGCCACCTGCCCTCGACCACGTAGAAGAACTCGTCCGTGTCGTCGTGCACATGCCAGTGGTACTCTCCTTGGCACACCCCGAGCCGGATCCAAGTGTCGTTCACCTCGCAGAGGGTCTGATTGAACCACGGGTAGGTACAACCGTCCGACAGTTGCTTCTCCGGGATTAGCTCGAGCGATCGGAACTGGACATTCATGCGATTCACGTACGGGAATCTCCGGTCTTCGGACATGGGGGCGGATCCTCCTCCGAAGGCAACGGCGTGCACCCATATGGGTGCCGGTGGACGGTGCTAGCCAGGCCCCCACGGACGTAGCCGAAGGTGGGCGACGGACCGAACCTGTCCACGAGAGGCGCTAGGGCCGCTCGCGGGAGATCAGATCCAAAATGGCCGGCATCCCGGCACGGAAGTCGGCGAACCGAGGTTTCCATCCGAGTGAGCCCATCTTGGCCGCCGAGCAGGCTCTCCGAGCACGCAGGTGGTGGGCCACGTCAGGCCCCAGCTCGACGGTCGCGGTTTCGAGAGCAACGGATGGGGGCGCGGGTCGACCGAGTCGTTCCGCAACCCAGTCCCCGAACTCACGCCAGCGAGCCGGTCGGCCGTCGACCAGATTGTAGACTTCGCCGGTGCGTCCCTCCTCGGCGACCCGGAGGAAGCCCGAGCCAACGTCCTCGAGAGAGACGAACGACCAAGGGTTGGAACCGTCCCCCACGTAGGAGTAAGTGCCCTCCCGGATGGCCTCGACCGTCGATCGACACCAGGAGCCGTTGCCGTAGACCATTCCGGGTCGCACGATGACGACCTCGGTGGCGCCTCGGAGCGACGGGTCCCGCGCGATCGATTCCGTCTCGAAGTTGATGAGCGACTCTCCGCGAGGGTCGAGCGGCGAGTCCTCCGAGATCGACGCCGCTTGATCCGCGTACACCCAGTACCCCGACCCGATCACGAGACGAGTCACCCCGCGGGTCCGCGCGGCGCGGAGAAGGTTCCGGCATCCTTCGACCCGCACCCGGGCGGCCCGTAGGAGCCCGTCGGTCCCAGAGCTGCCCGTCGCGGCCACATGGACCAGCAGCTGGCAACCCCGAGATGCCTCGCTCACCGAGTCGAAGTCCAGCACGTCACCGGCGATGGCGGTGCCACTGGCGCGTTCGACCCTCGCGGCGCTCGCCGGCGAGCGGACCAGCGCTCGGACTTCCCACCCTTCGTCCACGAACCTCCGAACGATGGCGGTGCCGAGGTAGCCCCCGGCACCGACCACGAGAGCCCGCCGGGTGCGCGAAATCATCGGAAGGCGACCTCTCCAGCCCCAGGTACGCGGGGTTCTTGAGTCTGGAGCCACCAAGCCTACGCCCACGCGGGCCGTCGAAGGAACCGAGGGCCGCCTGGGGGTCAGTGGGCGTAGACGGTGAGATAGATCTCGAGGCTCGCTCCGCCTTGGTCCGGAACCCGGACCGTGACGCTCAGAAAGGCATCATCGGTCCCGCTCGGAACCGACACCGGGAACGCCGGGGAGCTGCCAACGAACACGAACGGGCTCCCGACCACCACGCCGATGATCGTGCGGTTGACCACGTCGTAGTTTGAGAACGACCACGGAATCCCGACCGTATGCCCAACGGTGACGTTGATCGGGTATCCGTCGACCTGGGTATAGTTGAACGTGCTGGGACCAAACCAGCCGATGCCGTTCGACGTGGTCCCCTGAACGATCGTCCACTGGACCCCCGTGACTTCCACGGTCTGGGAACCGGCCGAGGGGAAGACCAACACCCCCAACGCCAGCAGCGCGAGAAGGATCACGATGAACACGGCCACGGCAATCACTGCGAACCGGATCACCCGGGAGCGGACGGAGCGTTTCGCCAAGGGGCCGCTCCCGACGCCCTAAGCACCGCCCGGCGCGAGCGAGTAGACCGAGATGCTCGCGACTTGCGTTACGGGGGTCCCCGTGTACTCGATGTAAATCGTACAGGCATTGATGTTCGTGAAGCACCAGGGCGGGGCTCCGTGGTAGTCATCATGGTCCATGACCGGATAGGCGTAGGTCGATGGGCTCGCCCCCGGGGACCACAACGGACAGTCCACGGTGTTTCCGCCGAACAGCCCCGTCTGGATGAGGACACAGTAGAAGTCGAGGGGCCAGCCCCCGTTGTGAATGTAGAGAAGGAACGTGTCGCCGTTCTCAAGGTACGGGATTCCGGGCTTTAGCGGGTCGAACAGTGCCAGCCGGTTGTACAGCACACCGAACGCCCCTCCGAGGTAGCCCGCGGCATGGAAGCCCCCGCACCAGCCGAGGTGCGGCGCATTCGGGGCGGGGGAGGTCGTCGAGCCCGGGAACCAGGTCATCGAGTCGAGCGTGCCTTGAACGAGAATCGTGTTGTTAATGGTGGTGTAGGGGGCGGGGGCGTAGTGGCCGTTGCAGACGAACGTGAGGTTGAGGTCCGAGAGCGGAATGATCGCGGGGGAGTGGGACGCGATGACGAACTGGGTGGTGTTGAGCGCGGAGAAATTCCCGCTGACATTCGGCGAAGCGCATTGGTTGCTCCAGGCCGTCCGCCACGCTCCGGATTGGCCGGTTGTTCCCGAACCGGAAAGCGGGTAGGAATGGAGCGAGTACCCGTAGGGTTGGCAATCGGTCGGGTCACCCCAGACAGGATTGCTGCCCCCGGATCGCAGGCTAACGGTGATCGAAGGGGGCGCTGGAGGAGTGTAGATCCTCAGCGACCACAGAAGCACCCCAGCGACAAGGGTGAGTGCAATCAGCAACACCGCGGCAATGATCTCCGAAATGGCCCGGCGTCGGTGACGCCGCCAGCGACGGACTCGCCGCATCGGACTCGAGTACGTTAGGCCGGGAAATCCGAATAAAGCTACGGGGTCCGTTCCGCACAAGGGGTCTGGCCACTTCGGTCCGACCTCCCTCCTCGAGGTCTCGCACATTCAGGAAGACAGTGCCGGCCGTCGCGTCGAACGTATCGGTCGCCCGAGGTCCGTGCAAGGGGCCGGGAAGGCGTCCGGCCATCGGAGTGCGAGGAACGCGGATCGACGGCTCAACTCCATTGAATGGGCCCTAGGTCCGTGTAGGCAGGACCGCCCCTCGTCGATTGACATTGACCCAGTTTTATAAGCCGGGTCGAGAGGTGTTCTGAGCGTGTTCGGCGCCGGGCAAAGACTCCCCGGATCATCTCCCCCGCTCGTCGGGCGAAAGGAGATCGTGGAGGAGGTGGGCCGGTCGTTGGCTCAGGCCAAGGAAGGGCGCGGCCAGGGACTTTTGCTGGTCGGGGGACGTGGCCAGGGCAAGAGCCAGATGCTTCAGGCGATCACGGAATTGGGCGCGAAGGCTCACTTTCGAGTCCTCGCGGGCCGCGGTCGCCCGGAGGAACTCCCGGCCCCGTTCACCCTTGTGCGCGAGCTGCTCGGCCGAGGCGATGGAGAGGCGATGGGCGAACCGCCGGAACACCGGCGGGGACTCCCCGGCCCGTTCCCGATCGCGGGTGTGCGCGATTCGGCATCGTCCCCCCACCCAGCGATCGACAGCGGCGCGTCCGAGCTTTCGACGATCCTCGATGACTTCGACAAGGTCATCGCTCCCATCGTGGAACAGGGCGTAGGCGGATTCGAGACGGGACGCGAGGAGCTTCTCGGTCGCATAGCTGACTACTTCGTGCGCCTCGCCCGCGATCAACCGGTGCTCATCGCGATCGACGATCTTCACTTTGCGGACGCCTCTTCCGTGGAATTCCTGTTGCGCCTGGGACTCGACCTGCGCCGAATTCGGGCGGTCGTGGTGGCGACCCTCGGCGCGCCGGACGCGGTTCCCGACCAGGCCCGGGCCAGCCTCGAGAATCTGAGCCACTCCCCCGCGTACCACACCACCGCCCTTCGACCGCTCACGCTCGCCGAGGTGACCGAGCTCGTGCGGTGGATATTCGGCGGCGGCCAACCCGATCCCCGGGACGTGCTGCGCTGGTACACCGAGACCGAAGGGAACCCCCTGTTCATCGAACACTTGGTCCGGTCGGCCACCGGATACCGGTCGCCGGAGAAGGAGCTCGCATTCTTTGGTCCGAAAGACCTCCCCGAGGCCGTCACCGCCCGGATCCAGTCATTGGGCCGGGACGAACGCCGGATTCTGGGCCACGCGGCGGTGCTGGGCCAGGAGTTCGCCTTCGCGGACCTCCAGTCGGTCACTGAGCTCGGAGAGGAGCGGATCAGCGAAGCGGTCGACCGACTGGTCCAAGAAGGATTCCTCCGTGAGAAGGGGCATGAACGATACGGGTTCGTGGCCGAGACGATTCGGGTCCGGGTCTACTCGGACCTCACGGAAACGCATCGGCGGATCCTCCACCAGAAGACCGGACTAGTGTTGGAGGCGAAAGGGGGCACCCCGGACTCTGAGCTCGCCCGCCACTTCTTTCTCGGCCACGACAACGAGCGGGCCGTCAAGTACAACGTCACGGCGGCGCAAGCCGCCACGCAAGACTTCGCCTTCGAGACGGCCGCTGCGCTGCTCGCCCGGGCGCTCGAGTCCGAGCGCCGTCGTCCGACGCCGGACGTCAGCACCGAGATCCGTCTGCTCACCGAAGAAGGGCGTCTCCTCTCCGAGGCCGGAAGCCCCCACCGTTCTGAGGAGCTGCTGACCCAGGCGGTGGCGCTGGCCCGGGCGCATGCGGGCCACGAGCTCGCCCTCGGGCATGCTCTCCTCAGTCTTGCCTGGGCGCGCTACGAGAAGGGCGAGTACCCCGGTGCGGAAGCGCTCGCGTCGGAGGCGTGGAAGTACTTCCCGAAACTCGGCACCGGTCGAGACCTGATGGCGCTCCATCGGGTGTCTGGGCTCTCGTGCTGGCGGCGCGGGAATCTCGAGCTCGCTCATGTGCATCTCCGGGCCGCTCTCGAAATCGCCGAGAAGGAGGGCACGCCCCTCGACCATGGGAACGCGCTCGTCGATGTGGCGAATGTGAGCTCGGCCCCGGACCTCGAGAGCCTCCAGCCGTTGCTCGACCTCTACTCCCAAGCGATCGCGCTGTTCGGGAAGGAAGGGAACCACGTCGCCCTCGCCCGGGCGCTCATGAACCGATCCTGGGCGGAGTGGGAGGCGCGGCAGGTCGACCCTGCGCTCAAGGACCTGCGGCTTGCGATCGACGAGGCCGAACGGGCCCACTCGGCCCGCTGGATCGTCTGGTGTCACTTCAACCTCGCCCAATTCGAGGTGGAGCTCGGGCGACTCTCTTCCGCGCGGGTCTCTCTCGAACGTGCCGAGTACGCACTCACGCCGGGCGAGGATCAATTTGCGGAGCAACAGGTGCTGATGACGCGCGGAATGATCGAGCAGGCCGACCACTCGTTCGACGCAGCCGAGGCGAGCTACCAGGACTCGCTCGAGCTCGCGCTTCGGTTGAACGTCCCGTCCGATGTGGCCGAGGTAGTGTTCCGCCAGGCCGAGCTCGCGCACGACCGCGGAAACGACGAACGGTCCCGCAAGCTGCTCACCGAGTCGTTGGCCGCGGGCGTGGTGGGATACCACCCGAACCTCGCGACGCGCGTCGCGGACCTCGCGAAGTCGCTCGGGCTCGAATCCAAGTAAGGACGCGACCCTGCGCTGGTCGGCCCGGCGCGGCGAATGAGGATCGGTACGACCTTCCTAGAGTGTGTCCGGGGGGACATCGCTCGGCAGCCGGATATCGAAGCCGTGGTGAACGCTGCGAACGCCGAGCTGCGACCGGGAGGCGGTGTCGCCGGGGCGATTCACCGTGCCGCCGGGCCCGGTCTCTATGAGGAGTGCCGTCCGCTTGCACCGATCCGTCCGGGCGAGGCCGTGATCACCGGCGGGCACAACCTCCCGAACCGCTTCGTCATCCATTGCCTGGGCCCCGTGTACGGAGTCGACGAACCATCCGACCAGCTGCTCGCCTCCTGCTATCGGAATGCCCTGCGACTCTCTAACAGCCGGGCCGTCCGCTCGATAGCGTTCCCAGCGCTGTCGACCGGCATCTTCGGTTGTCCGATAGAAGCCGCCACACAGATCGCCGTTCGCACCGTGGTCGAGGAACTCCCCCAACTACCTTCGATCCACCGAGTTCGGTTCGTCCTCTTCGACGACGCGGCCTTCCACCTGTACGAACAGGCCCTCGCCGCGACCTCGACCTCCTCCGACTGACTCGAGCACGCGTATCGCTCTGGGTGGGGGTCGACCTGGGGGCAATGACCCAAGAAGCGGGGGTGTTCGACCAGCACATGCGGGAATGTCGAGGATCCCTTGTGCCATTCACATCGGCCTACTGCGTATTGAGGATCAGCCGTTCTTCTGACGTCGAATGGACCCGGCCGGATTTGAACCAGCGACCCTCCGGTTATCAGCGCGCATGAACCGATTTCCGCGAAAATGCTCTGCGAGCGCCGGGTTATGGAACTCTCGAGAGCCGCGGGTCCACGTTCCTCAGCGTCTCAGGGGGATCTTTTCGGGGTGAGGCGCTACGATGACCGAGGCGCACGGAGCGGTTTGTGAGAAGTTTGATTAGAACGCTCAAGGGTTCACGCCCGCCATGAGAGAGGCAGGGCGATCGTGGGTGACGACTGTACTGGTTTTGGCATTGACAGTAGTGCTCTTGCTGGTCGTGATTCCGACACGTGCCTCGGCGGATCCGCCGGGGTGGAAGTATAGGATTCCTCCCTACCCAAGTGGTTCGGGTTGGACGAAGCCCTACGTTCAGAACATTCTACAGGGCTACGGCGGTTTGAGTACGAACACGTACCTTTCTAGTCCAGTCGCGACACCTTCCAATGGGGAACTGACCGTGCAACAGCGGTCCATGTCGGGAACAATCCTGCCGACCGTCACAGCATACGCCTACCTAGAGACACAGTTGGGCTTCAATATCGGAATGGGAACCTTCACCGGAGGAACCCATTCTATTACGTTTGAGTATTCCATTACGGCACAGATTGCCCTCGTGCCGGCTGGGGAGCTATCTCATGCGTGCGCGAACATCACGCTTCAGGCTAATCTCTGGGATTCTAGCGCAGGGAAGTGGGTGTATTCGAGCCCGGCAACCTACTTCGCATACAAGTGGTGCATCAACTACGGATGGTATGACACCCTTAGCGACCAGCCGGAGGGTCTGAGCATCTCGCCATCGCTCACGGCGGGGCACTCGTACAACTTCTACTTCTTCCTGGACATCACCACTTCGGCTTGGTGCCTTGGCGATTACTGCCAGCCGGCCAGCATGGTTAACATGGCTACGAGCGGAAACGCCGGCTACAGCGATTGGATCGAATACAAGTAGACCTCGGATCAAAGAAAGGAGACGGAAGCCGGAGGGCCACCAAGGCGGCGACGTTGGTTAGGAGTGGCATCGCCCGTCCCTCCTCTCGCGAGGGACGTGCGATGCGGCAGAGCATTCAGCACTCAGAACCCGTTCCGTCGCCCGAACCGTCGCCGCGCGCGCGAACCGTCACAGGAAACCGCTTCCCGCCGAAGTGCGCCTGTGGCTGCGGCTTCGCGATACCGCGCGACCTCGCGGTCCGCCTGCTCCCTGATCCTCTTGGATTCGGTCGTGACCGAAATCGGCACCATCCGGAGTGGTTCGGTCTGTTGTGATCGCAAACCT
>DASPQG010000005.1:0-32290 GCA_035625085.1 Thermoplasmata archaeon | reverse complement strand
GGTGGCGGTCTTCGGTCTCGCAAGCGGTTCCTACCGGGGTCGGGGGACGTCCACACCGGGCGCCGCGTGGCGGTTCCCCGCGGCGTGGAGCGCGATCGTCCGCGCGGGGAAGGTCACCGAGTGGCGGGTCTACGGTGACATCGAGCCGATGCTGAAGAGCGCCGGACTCGGCCGTTCCTAGGGGACCGGGCGGTCGGTCCGTTCAGCGCTCCGCGTGGAGGTGCGCCTCCACGAACCAGAGCCACTTGTCGACGCCGCGCGAGATCTCGGTGAAGAGATCCGCGCTGTCCTTGTCGCCGAGCTTGTCGGTCTCGTCGATCGCGGCGCGGACGCTCTTTCCGAACGCGGCGAGTGCGGAGGAGACCGCCTCGACGTGCTGGTGACCGTCGCGCACGGCCGGGTACTCGGAGAGGGTCGAGCGGGCCGCGGCCTGACGAGCCGTGCCGTGCGCGACGCCACCCAGCTGGACCACGCGCTCGGCGAGATCGTCGACGTAGTCCTCGACGTCCTCGTTGATCTTGTCGAACAGTTCGTGGAGCGAGATGAACGTCGGTCCCTTGACGTTCCAGTGCGCCTGTTTCATCTGCGTCTGGAGGTCGACCGCGTCCGCGAGGCGCGCATCGAGGACGTCGATTACGGCGCTGCGGGCCTCCTTCGGGAGATCGTTCTTGGTGGGGTAGACCACGCTGCTCCGATCCTTGATCACCGTTCGGGCGCTCATCGCCGGGGCGATAGGCAAAGCGCGAGAAGAGGGTTTTCGTCGTGGAGCGCGCCCGCTGAGCTTATGCGAGCGTCGGCTCCTCGCCCGGCATGGCGAAGACTCCGCCCGCCGCCGCGTCGACGCCCCACTTTCTCCGCCGCGGGAAGGTGAAGGAGGTCTACGAGGTCTCCGCGACCGAGCTCGAGTTCCGGTTCACGAACGACATCTCGGTCTTCGACAAGCACATCCCGAGCGAGATCCCGCACAAGGGCGAGACGCTCGCGCGCACCGCCGCCTTCTGGTTCGAGCTCTGCTCCCGGCTCGGCGTTCCGCACCACTACCTGAGCCTCGCCGGACCGACCGCGATGCGCGTGAAACGCGTCCAGGTCGTTCCGACCCCGAAGACGCTCGGTCCGCATCCGAGGAACTACCTCGTTCCCCTCGAGCTGATCGTTCGCTACTACCTCGCGGGGTCGATGTGGGACCGCGTGAAGGCGGGCAAGGTGGCCGCGGAGGACCTCGGGTTCCCGAAGGGGAAGACCCTCGCCTACGCGATGCCGCTCCCCGAGCCGCTGTTCGAGGTGACGACGAAGCTCGAGCCGGTCGACCGCCTCCTCTCGATCGAGGAGGCGCTCTCGCTCTCCGCGCTCGACCGAAAGCAGCTCGACGGAGTCCGCGAGACGATCCTGAAGGTCGACGCGCAGATGCAGAAGGAGATCGGCCCGCGGGGCCTGATCCACGTCGACGGCAAGAAGGAGTTCGCGGTGGACGCGGACGGCGTCCTCATGGTCGTCGACACGTTCGGGACGGCCGACGAGGACCGGTTCTGGGACCAGGCCGCGTACGATCGGGGTCGTCAGGTCGACTTCTCGAAGGAGTTCGTCCGGCAGCATTACCGTTCGACCGGGTACTACGACTCGCTCCTCAAGGCACGGGAGACCCACGCTCCCGAGCCGCCAATCCCCGCCCTCCCGCCGCTTCTCGTGGACGAGGTGAGCCGCCTCTATACCACGGTCTACCAGCGGCTGACGGGCGAACCGTTCGTCCCGCTGGCCCGTACCGGCTAGGCCGCAGGGCGGCAGCGTTCACCGTTTCGCGACCCCTCCCGTACCCTTATCTTCCCTCGACCCGGTTCCGCGAACGTGCCGTCCAAATCGACCGCCAAGAGCGCCGAACCGGAGGCCCATCCTCCTGAGCCGAAGCATGAGATCGCCCTCGAGGACCTCCCGGGGATCGGTGCCACCACCGCCGAGAAGCTCCGTGAATCGGGGTACACGGACCTGATGGAGCTCGCTGTCGCCTCTCCGGGCGACGTGGCGGAGGCCGCCGAGATCGGCGTCGCGATCGCCCAGAAGATCATCGGCGAAGCCCGCCGGAAGGCCGACGTCGGCCAGTTCGAGAGCGGGACCACGCTCCTCGAGCGACGCAAGCGGCTCGGCCGGATCACGACGAACTCGAAGGCGCTCGACGAGCTCCTCGGCGGCGGGGTCGAGACCCAAGCGATCACCGAGTTCTCGGGCGAGTTCGGGACCGGGAAGACCCAGATCGCCCACCAGGTGGCGGTCGACGTCCAGACGCCGCCCGCGCAGGGGGGCCTCGCCGGCGAGGTCGTCTACATCGACACCGAGGGGACGTTCCGCCCGGAGCGGATCGTCGACATGGCGAAAGGGGTCGGGGTCGATCCGCAGGAGGCGCTCGCCCGGATCCACGTCGCCCGCGCCTTCAACTCGAACCACCAGATGCTCCTCGTCCAGAAGGCGCAGGAGCTCGCCCGCGAGAAGCCGATCCGGCTCCTCGTCGTCGACTCGCTCACCGCCCACTTCCGTTCGGAGTACCTCGGGCGCGGCGAGCTCGCTCCGCGGCAGCAGCACCTGAACCGCCACCTCCACGAGCTCCTTCGGTTCGCGGACACCTACAACGCCGCGATCGTCGTCACGAACCAGGTGTCGGCCCGGCCGGACATCCTGTTCGGCGACCCGACCCGCCCCATCGGCGGGAACATCGTCGCCCATGCCGCGACCTACCGAGTCTATCTGAGAAAGTCGAAACCTCCGAAGCGGATCGCCCGGCTCATCGACTCGCCGAACCTCCCCGAGGGGGAGGCGGTCTTCTCGCTCACGGGCGAGGGGATCCGCGACTAGCCGGTTCGTGCGCTAGCTCGCGGCCGGCCGCTCGCCGACGCGCCGGAGCGCGGTCGCCTTCACGTAGAGCCAGACGACCGTGCGGGGCCGGAGCCCGAGCTGACGGACCGGCTCCTCCGTAAGCGCGACGCGCAGCGGCCTCCCGAAGCATCGGACCACGAGCGTGAGGCCGAGCCCCCCCGGGTCCCTCCGAACGCGCTCGACGGTCGCGCGGAGGACATTGCGGGCGCTCGACGCAAACCGACGCCGGGCGACGACCACCGACTCCGGGTCGAGGACGACCGAGACGGCCTCCCCGTCGCGCGCCGAGAACGCGACCCGCAGGCGGAGAGAGCGGCCGATGGTGACCCCGGGCGACGGGGTACGGTGGTAGACTCCGTGCAGCAGGTTCGGCGGAGAGAGCGGAGCGAGCGGACGCGCGTCCAGGAGCTCGACCGAGTCGAAGCCACCGTGGACGATCCGATCCCCCAGGGGCGTGAGGGTAGAACCGCCGTGACCGGCACCGCCGCGGACCCCGACCACCACGGGACCCCCGAATGCCTGTTCGAGCCGCTCGACCCGGTAGACCGCGCGGTCGCGGGAGATCCCGACCCGTCGGCTTGCGGCCGCGACCGACTGTTCTTTCGCGAGCGAACGCAGGAGCGCGATGTCGGTGCTCGTGACGAGGTCGGCCCGTCGGGCGGTCATCGGGCGCCCCCGGGTCCGTGCCCGAGCCGGTGGACGCTCGCCTGCTCTACGTTGAAGCGGAGCCGGTCCCCGACCGTCGGGAGCTTCGCGGGCCATGATCTCGGAAGGCGAAGCGCCACCAAGAGGTCGTCGACCGCGAGCTCGACCCGGACCCCTTCGGGGTTCGGCCGCGCGCTCCGGACGACCCCTTCCCACCTCGACGGGACGCCCATCGTCGGGACCGCCTCCGGCGTTCCAAGCGCGACCCCCTCGGGTCCCGCGGCGGCGAGCAGGAACGCGGTGAACGGGTGGTCCCGGCCGGCCTCGAGCGTGCTCCGCTCGTAGACGTTCTCGTATCCGACGAACCGGGCGACGAACGGGTCGGACGGACGATCGAGGAGATCGTGCGCGTCCCCGGAGAGGCGCACCTGGCCCCGGTCGAGGACGATGAACGAGTCGGCAACCGAGAACGCAAGGCCGGGGTCGTGCGTGACCACCACGACGGGGATCCCCTCGTCCTCCCGGAGCTCGGTGAGCACGAGCCCGAGCTCCCGGCGCGCCTCGACGTCGAGCGCCTGCCACGGCTCGTCCCAGACGATCAGCTCGGGCTCGGCCGCGAGCGCCCGCGCGAGCGCCACCCGTTGCTGCTCCCCGCCGCTCAACCGGGCCGGGTGCCGCTTCTTGAGGTCGGAGAGGTCGAACCGCTCGAGGAGCTCCTCCGTCCGGGCGTTGGCGTCGAGCCGCCCGCGAAGCTCCATCGGGTAGCGGACGTTGCCGAAGACGGTCCGCTGGGGGAACAGCCCGAGGCCCTGCGGCACGTAGCCGAGCGCCCGTTCCTCGGGGAGGAAGCGCGAGATATCCTCCCCGTCCCGAAGGAGGCGCCCCCCCTCTAGGGGGAGGAAGCCGGCGAGGGTGCGCAGAAACGTGGTCTTCCCCGCCCCCGAACTCCCGAGAACCGCGACCGCTTGGCCGCTCTTCAGCGAGAGGTCGACCGGCCCGAGGTGGAAGGCGTCGAGGTCCGCCTCGACCCCATCGACGAGCCATTCGCTCATGGGGTGAGCTCCCCCCTTCGCCACGGCAGCCAGCCCGTCCGCTCGCCGAGCCGTACGGCCAGGAAGAGGGCGAAGGCGATCAGGAGGAACAGCGAGCTCACCGCGGCGGCGTCGGCGAGGTCCCCCTGCTGGAAGAGGTTGTAGATGTAGACCGAGATCGTGCTCGTGACGGGACCCGAGTACGGTCCCCCGGGATAGATCGTGTAGGCGAGGATCAGGATCCCGCCGATCTCGCTCACCGCCCGGGCCCACGTCAGGAGGAGCCCGGCGACGATCCCGCGGAGCGCGATCGGCATCGTCACCGTGAGGAACGCGGTCCCGGGGCCGGCGCCGAGCGATCGGGCGGATTCGAGGACCCGGCCGTCGACCGCCTCGAACGAGAGCTGGCTCGCGAGGACTGTGTACGGCGCGCTCACCACGACCATCACGAGGACGACGCCCCAGATCGAGTCGTAGATGGGGAACCCGATCGCGTTCGTGAACTGGTAGAACGGCGAGCCCGGAAGGACGAGCAGATAGAGCCCGAGTCCGACCATGAGGTGCGGAACGACGACGGGTAGCCCGACGACCGACTCCACGAGGGCCCGGCCGAGGAATCGCTTCCGGGCGAGGAGGTACCCGAGCGGAATCGCGAGAAGCGCCGAGGCGAGGACCGCGATCCCCGAGGCGTAGAGGGTGAACCAGATCGCCTCCCGGACCTGCACGTTGCCGGCCGCCGCGACGATCCGCGACGCCGGCGCATACGTGAACAGCGCGAAGATCGGGAGCAGGAACAGAAGGAGGAGGGATCCGGAGAGGGCGATCTGCAGGGCCACCCAGAGCGGTCCGGTCCTCCACCGGCGGCCGCGGGAGACGGGCCCCGGCAACCGGTCGGAGCTCATCCGAGATACCCAGCCGCCCACGACGGCATCGGTACCACGTCCGGAGCCAGTACCGACGGCACCGCTCCCGGCGTGTCGACCCACCCGGGGAAGATCGGGGTGAAGGCGCCGCCGCTTCCGAGGATGGCGCTTCCCTGCGGGGAAAGGAGGAGGTGCAGGAACGCCGCCCCGAGCGCCGGGTTCGGTGCGTTCGTCGGCACGGTCGCCGCGAACAGCACCGGCGCCGGGACCACGCTCTCGCTCGTCCCGCTGGAAGAGAGGATCGTGGTCGAGAGCTTCGAGTAGTCGGCGAGGGCGGTCGAGTTGTTGGCCGTCAGGCCGACGATCGGATCGAGGTTGACGTACGTGAGGTGGTTGAAGACCGCGTAGGCGCGGTACGTGATGAGCGAGGAGACGACGCCGGTCGAGATCAGGGAGGCGGCCTGCCCTTCTTTCTCGTTCCGGGTGATCGACGGGTTCGGGACCGCGAAGCTCCCCGGTGCACCGCTATAGAAGTGCGAGTAGACGGACGAGATGTCGCCGCCGCTGTAGAGCAGCCCCTGGAGCATCATCGAGAAGATCTCGTTGTAGCCGTTCGGGTCGGTCGAGGCGTTCCAGACGGCGAACGGGGCGACCCCGGCGGTGGACACGGCCGAGAACAGCTTCGATCCCCAGTTGGAGGAGTTGATGCCGTCGAACGCCGCGATCGACGGGTTGTAGACGAGCACCTCGGGCGTCGACCCGAAGACGACCTCGTAGCCCGCATGCGTCGGCTCGAGCAGATGCGGGATGAGGCGGAAGTCCGCCACCGCGGCCACGTCGACCTTCGCCGCCAGGGAAGCGATCGCGGTCGTGACGTCGAGGGACCCTTCGTACGTCTGCGCGGCCGCCGGGGCGCTGATCCCCGGTGTCCCGTTGACGAGCGCGTCCGCCACCTGAGGGAACACCGTGTTCAGCGTGCCGGCGCCGAGCACCGAGAGCGTCGAGTTGGTGACCGCGCTCGGATTGGAGGCCGGGGAGCCCCGGTACTCGTATCCCGCCCAAAACCCGAGACCGGCGACACCCGCGGCGACCACAATAACGATCACGACCCACACGCTCGTCGGCGCGACCATTGCGATGTGGGGAATTGCCACATCGGATAAGGGTTACCCCGCCCAAAAAGTGCCGTTAGAGCTCTCGTCGGTGCTCGATCGGGCGGTAGCACCGGTAGGCCCGCCCGACCAGCGACCGGACCGGGACCGGCCCGAACTCCCGGCTATCGCGGCCGTGTCGCTCCACCTCGGCGACGAGGTAGACGGACCCGCGGGGGACCGTCGTTCCGTCCGGCGGTCCCGGCCCGCCCGGGACGAAGCCTACGCGCTTCACGAGATGGCGCGAGGGTTCGACCGGGTCGATCGTCACGACGAGGTCCCCTCGGGCGGGGGGATGCTCCCGGTAGGCCAGCGGGTCGACGTAGAGGCAGTCCCCCGGGACGAGGGTCGGACGCATCGAGTCGTCCGCGACGCGGAACCGCTTCGACCGGAGCCGGCGGAGGAATCGCTGCCAACTCCCCCCTCGAGGAATCTCCGGCCCGTCCGGCAACCTTATCCTCCAATCGAGGTATCGCGGGCTACCATGTCGGCTTTCCCTCGGATCCGCGATTGGGCCCTACGGGCCCGCGACGCCGTTCGACCGCCCGCGACCGCCTACGCGCACTGCGACATCCCGTGCGGTATTTATGACCCGCACGAGGCCCAGATCGCCGCGCTCACCGTCGTGCGCATGGACCAGTTGATCGGCGAGCTCGCCGCCCCCCCGATGGACGCGAAACCCGAGGACCGGAGCGCGTACGTCTCGAAGCTCTCCCGGTACACCGCGGTCAAGGAGCAGCACGCGGAGCGCGTGAAGCACGAGATCCGCGTCATCTGGGGCGACTACTTCACTCCCGATCACGCGAAGCAGTTCCCGCAGGCGCACGAGCTCGTCTTCAAGATCCTGAAGCAGGCCTCGAAGGCCCGTCAGGGAACGAGCCTCGCGGACGCTCAGGAGCTGTTGAAGCTCGTCCAGGAGTTCGCCGAAGTCTTCTGGCAGACGAAGGGAGCGAAGACGAAGCGTCAGCCGTCGATGCAGAAGTCCGGGGGCGAGCTCGTCGTCCCGGTCGCACCGTAGGTCGTCGCGTACCGGCCGCCGACCGACGGCGGTCGTTCGCCATCCATCCGGCGCTACGCCGGCGGCGTGGGAGTGGGCGGGGCCCTGGGCTCGCCGACTTTCGGGAACCGGATCGTCTGCCCGCAGGCGGGGCAGACGTACTCGCTGAGCGCCCGATGACGGAGCGGGGTCCGGCACTTCGGGCACGGGATCGGCTTCGCCCCCACGTACGCGGCGAACAACTCCTGCGATCGCCGGTCATCGAGACCGGATCCGCTCGGGCTCGCCACGGGCGCAGAAGGTGTTGCAGGCGCGGTCGGAGGGGTGGGGGCCGCGTCGGCGATCCGGCTCTCCCGGGAGGTCGATAGGCGTCCGCACTGCGGGCAGACGGCGAGGCTCTCCGTGCCGGTCGACTGGAGGGGCACGTGGCAGTGGGGACAGAGCGTCTTGAGGCCCACCGGCGTGAAGACCGGGGCGGGGGCCCGCGGCGCGCGTGCGGGTTCCGGCAGGGGAGGCGCGGCCGGGACGGGGGCAGCCACCGGGGCCGGAGGCGCCAGCATGGCCCAGCGCACGAGGCGACGGCTCGGCTCGTAGAGAATCGGGGTGTCCGGCCGAGCGAGCTCGTGCGCGAGGAGCTTCTCCGCCTTTCGCTCCCGCATCGAGAGCGCGGCGGCGAGCCCGGGGACGCTCGTCGTCCCGAGGGATTGAACCGTGGATCGTAGGCGTTCGAGGTCCTGCTGCGAGGGGCCGAAGAAGGCGACCATCGCGGGCCGTCCGGCCGTCGCGTAAAAAGAACCTATCGCTCCACTCGAATCCGAAAAAGGGAGGCACCGGCGGGGGCGACCCCTGGTCTCTTGGACGGTGCCACCAAGAGACGCGACCGCCGATGCCCGAGGCCAATCAATGTACAACCGCGGGACTCTATATAGTTATCCGGGGGGCCGGAAACTGGGGGATGGGGTCGTTTTCCCCGTTCCGGCCCTCTCGCGGGCCGTCGAGCGGCGGTTGTTTTTTTAGGCGGCGGGGCTAGAAGGAACCTACAAAGGGCGAGC
This sequence comes from Thermoplasmata archaeon, assembly GCA_035625085.1. Lineage (GTDB taxonomy): Archaea > Thermoplasmatota > Thermoplasmata > Lutacidiplasmatales > UBA184 > Lutacidiplasma. Next base: position 23,689 of record DASPQG010000005.1, on the reverse strand, counting down.
GTGCCCCCCGGGGGGAACCACCATTCACGCGTTTCTGACCGCTTCCGAGAAGGTGGCGGTCGCTCCCCCGCCGTCGGCCGCTCCTCCCCCGAGCGGCGCCCCGGCGATCGTGCTGGGGGGAAGCGAGGATACCCGTCTCCTGCTCCGCGGTCTGTTGCGCCTGCATCGTCATCGGGTCCTCCTCGAGGCCCCGACCCAGGAGGGCGTGGACCGGATCCCGGTCTCCTCGGAAACGAAGATCCTGGTCCTCGACGCCGGAGCCGACAAGGCCGAGGCCTGGGCCGAGATGCTCGCTTCGCTGCTCCACGCCCGATCGGACCTCCACGCCCTCGTCATTCTCCCCAGCTCCGACCCGGGGCTCGAGACCCGAGCCCGTCAGGCCGGGGCCCAGGCGACCCTCGTCCGTCCGTTCGCGATCCGCGATTTCATCGAGGCGGTGGACTCGCTCGGTGCCGCGTCCCCGACCGGCTGAGCCCGTCCGTTCCCGACGCGAGACCGTGGCGCGGGATCGTTCCGCGGATTCGACCGCCGCGATTCGCTCCCTGGGGAAGGCGGTCCGGGGCCGTCTCCTCTCGGAAGCTGAGGATACGGCGCCGTACGGCCACGACGCCTCCCACCTGGTCGGTCGTCCGCTCGCGGTAGTGGCCCCGGCCGACGTCGACGACGTCGTGGCGCTCGTCCAATGGGCCCGGCGTACCCGTATTCCCCTCGTCCCGCGCGGCGGGGGAACCTCGCTCGACGGGGAGTCCGTCCCGCGCGATGCGAGTGTCGTGGTGGACCTCTCGCGTTGGGACCAGCTCCTCGAGGTCAACCGGGAGGGGCTGTGGGCCCGGGTCGGACCGGGCATGGTGAACCGCGAGCTCACCCGGGCCCTGCTTCCCCACGGCCTCTTCTTCCCGCCGAACCCGGGGTCGTGGACCGCGTCCACAATCGGTGGAAACGTGGGAACGAACGCCTCGGGGATGCGGTCGTTCCGCTACGGCCCGACGCGGGCCTGGGTCCGGGAGGTGGAGGCCGTCCTGGGCACGGGAGCCCGAGTCCACCTCGGTTCCCGGGTCGCGAAGCGCTCGGTGGGTCCCGACCTCCTCCAGCTGTTCATCGGCAGCGAGGGGACGCTCGGGATCGCGACGGAGGTAACGGTTCGACTCGCGCCGACGCCCGCGGTTCGGAACGCCGTGATCGTCCCTCTGCCCGAGAACACCCCGCTGGCCCCGCTCGCGGCGCGGCTTTCGCATCTCCCCGGAAGCGGCATCTCCGCCATCGAGTATCTCGACGAGCCGTCGGCGGCCGTCCTCGTCGAGCGCCGTCCGGGGAAGTTGCCGTCGGGCTCGGCGCTACTGCTGCTGGAAGTGGAAGCGGAGGATGCCGACGACGCGGCGCGGAAGCTCGAGCGTCTCCACGATGCGCTGGGGCCGGCGGGGGGAGGAGCGGAGGCCACGGTGCTCCGGGACGCCGACGCGCTCTGGACCCTGCGGGGCGAGAGCGGAGATGCCCTACTCGAGCGGTTCGGCTATTGCGTACGGGAAGACGTCGCGGTGCCGGTCGGAGACGTGGACTGCCTCGTCGCCGAGCTCCGCGGGATCGCCCGGCGGGAAGAAGTCTCGGTCTTCCTCTACGGACACCTCGGGGAGGGGAGTCTGCACCCGAACTACGCGGTGGACCCGACGACCCCCAAGGCCGAGCGGGTTCGCGCTGCCGTGCTCCGCGCCGCCCGGGCACTGGGGGGCACGATCAGCGCCGAGCACGGGATCGGGATGCTGAAGCGGAGCTTCCTCACCGAGGAGCTTGGCCCCGAGACGGTCGCGCTCCTCGGGGCGGTGAAGCGCGCGTGCGACCCCGACGGGATCCTGAACCCGGGGAAGCTCTACCCGCCGCCCGCACGGCGAGGGTGACCACCTTCTCGGTCGCCTTCGGAAGCGGGAGGTGGGCAAGCTGCAGGGGCGTCACCCACCGCCGGCCGGGACTCGTTCGGGCCGGGGATCGGCCCCGGGGGCGGCCGAGGAAGGCGTGGAGCTCCACCGAGAAGTGGCTGTAGGCGTGACGCACGGAGCCTAGGCGGGTCAGCCCGCCCGCCTCGAGTCCGGTCTCCTCGTAGAGCTCTCGACGAGCCGCCTCCTCGGGGCTCTCGCCCCGTTCGATCCGACCGCCCGGAAACTCCCAGAGGCCCGGGAGGAGTCCGGTGTCGGCTCGGCGCTGGACGAGCCAGCGACCCCGCTCCTCGAGGACGATCACGGCCGCCCGGATTCTCGGCCGCCGGGGGCGTCTCGGTCGAATCGGCAGCGCTCCCGGGTCGACGAGTTCCCGGAACGCCCGGCAGGCGAACGAGACCGGGCAGGCAAGGCAGTCCGGGCGGATCGGCCGGCAGATCGTCTCCCCCAGCTCCATGACCGCCTCGTTGAACGTGCCGGGGTCGGACGAGGGAAGGACCGACTCCAGCGCTCGCTCGAGGCGTGCTCGAACCGCGGGATTCCGGAGCTCGCCCTCCTCTCGAGTCCACCGGGCGGCGACCCGCAACCCGTTCGCCTCCAACGCCACCACGGGTTCGCCGAAGGCGATCGCCGCGACCGCCCGCGCGATGTACGGGCCGACTCCGGGAAGCTCCTCGAGCTCTGCCGAGGTCGAGGGGAGCGAGCCTCCGCGTTCGTGGACGAGCTGCTGGGCGGCGGCGCGAAGGTGGTGCGCGCGCGCGTAGTACCCCGCGCCCTGCCAGACCTTGAGCACCCGACCCGCCGGCGCCCGCGCGAGCGCCGTGACGGTCGGGAACGCACGGAGGAACCGCTCGAAATACGGAACGGCTTGGGCGACCCGAGTCTGCTGGAGGAGAACCTCCGCGACCCACACCCGGTACGGGTCCCGGTCGACGCGCCAGGGAAGCGGCCGGCGCCGGAGACGGTACCAGCGGAGGAGAGCGGGCGAGAGCGCCCGAGGGAGGCGCACCGAGGCGGCGGAAGGGGCACCCACGGCGTTTCGAGCGCCGGAGGTACGGGAGGCTTAAAGCGGAACGGGGTTTCGTCGGGGCGTCGTGGGCGAGCGAACGGAGCCGGTCCGGGTCACCGACGCGACTTTCGAGCGCGAGGTGATCCGCTCCTCGCTGCCGGTCGTCGTTGACTTCTATGCCGACTGGTGCGCCCCGTGCCGCGTCGCGGAGCCGCTGTTGCGTGATCTCAGCGCCCAGCTGGCCGGACGCGTGAAGATCGCGAAGGTGAACGTCGACGAGGCGGCGCTCGTCACGCGGTCGTACGGGATTCACATGATTCCGACGTACGTCTTCGTCGAGGCCGGCCAGGAGAAGGGCCGCGAGGTCGGCTCGGTCGACCTGGTCGCGTTCCGCGAGAGCGTCCGGAAGTACTTCTCGAAGGCCCGGCTCAGTGGCGGAAGACGCGCCAGCCGGTGAAGTACATCGAGATCCCGTACCGCTCGGCGGTCGCGATCACCTCGGGGTCCCGCAGGCTCCCGCCGGGCTGAAGGATCGCGGCGACGCCGGCCCGTCCGGCCACCTCAACCCCGTCGGGGAAGGGGAAGAAGGCGTCGGAGGCGAGCACGGAACCTTTCGCCCGGTCTCCCGCGACCTCGCAGGCGAGCTCGGCGGCCTTGACGCGCGTCGGCTGGCCCGAGCCGATGCCGACGGTCGCCGTCCCCTGCACGAGCACGATCGCGTTCGACTTCGCGTGACGGGCCACGCGCCAAGCGAACTCCAGGGAGGTGCGCTGCGCGTCGGTGATCTCGGGCCCGGTGACGTGCTTCCAGTCGGTCGGCACAAGCTGGCGGACGTCCGACTCCTGAAGGAGGAGTCGGCCGAGGGCGCTCTTGGCCTCCCACCGGCCGGGCACGAGCGCCGGGGGTGCCGTCCGGAGGATCTTCACCTTCGGCCGGTGGCCCAGCGCCTCGAGCGCGGCCGGATCGAAATCGGGGGCGACGAGCAGGTCAACGAACACCCCCTTGAGCGTCGCGGGGTCGTCCGGCCCGAGCGGCCGGTTGACGGCCACCACGCAGCCGTACCGCGCCACCGGGTCGGTCGCGACGGCGCTCGAGAGCGCCTCGGCGAGTGTCGGGCCGCTCGCGACCCCGCACGGCGTCGCGTGCTTCACGACCGCGGCCGCCGGAGCGGAGAACTCGCTCACCGTCGCAAGGGCGGTGTCGACGTCTAGGAAGTTGGTGTACGAGAGTCCCTCCCCCTTCAGCACGGTGAACGGACGGGGCGATAGGCCGGCGCCGACCGGGGCCGCGGTGCCGTACGTCGCCGCCTTCTGGTGCGGGTTCTCCCCGTATCGCAGCCGGATCGGCTCGCGACGGAAGACGACCTCGTCCGGGAAGAGTTCCTGAGAAGGGGTGCCCGGGCGGAGACCACGGGCGATTGCCGCATCGTAGGTGGTGCAGCGCTCGAACGCTCGCACGGCGAGGCGTCGGCGCGTCTCGGCGCTCACCGTGCCGCCGCTCGATCGCATCTCCGCGAGCACCAGGTCGTACTCCGAGGGGTCCGATACGATCGTGACCCAGGCGTGGTTCTTCGCCGCGGCCCGCGCGAGCGTCACGCCGCCGATGTCGACATACTCCTCGAGGTCCTCGGCGCCGGGGTGCTCCGCGAGGTGCCGCTCGAACGGATAGAAGTTGACGACCACGAGGTCGAACGGGAGGAGCTTGCGTTCGGCGAGCTCCTTGCGGCCGTCTTCGGTGCGCGGGGCCAGGATTCCGCCGAGGATGCCCGGATGCAGCGTCTTGACGCGGCCGCCGAACCACGAGGCGATCCCGGTGAGCTCCTCCGCGGGGCGCACCGGAACGTGCGACTCCGCGAGCGACCGGCGGGTCCCACCGGTGGCCCATAGTTCGACTCCGAGCGCGGCGAGGCCCTGAGCAAACGGCCCGAGACCGGTCTTGTCATCGACGGACAGCAGGGCCCGTTGGATTCGGGTCCGAGACGCCGGTTCGGTCGCCACCCGCCGTACCCGGAACGGGGAGGGAGGCAGGGAGATAAGTTTCGCGGACGGGGTCCGTCGCTACGGCGGTCGGACTGTCGGAAGAGGGGCCGGCCGAGCGCAAGTATTAATACGCCACCGCCGGCTAAAATCATCGGACGGGGCGTGACCACAGGCCCCGACGCGAATGCCACGCGATTCTCGATGGGCCCGGGCACCCGCCGCTCGGCGTCCGTTTGCCGCCGCCCCGTCGGCCCGCCGGGCCTGGCGGCGTCGGTCCCGGAAGGCGCAGGTCTCGGCGGTCGCCACGATCCTCGGGCTGATGCTCGTTGTGACGTTCATCGCAAACTACCTCGCCACCACCTTGCCGAACACGATGGGCCAGAACGATCTCCAGCACGAGATGACCGTCGAGAACCAGGTGGCGCAGCTATCCGCGCGCGTGGTGGCGATTGCCGCTCGGGGTGCCCTGGGAGCGCAGGTCACGCAACCGATCACCCTCGGCTCTCAGGGGGCGCCGCCGTTCGCCGCCCCGGACGGAGGGTACCTCACGGCCCTCTCGTCGATCGCCAACACGACGGGGAACCACCCTCAGACCGGGGTCAATTTCACGCTCGCCGGACCCACCGAGTACACTCCTCCCACCGGCTTCGGGCTCAACCTCAAGAGTCCCCCGAGCGGATGCACGTACAACTCCACCTCGTTCAACTGTCCCGCGATTAACAAGAACACGCCGATCAAGTGGAACATCACCGGGGTCAATGGACACCCGATCTCCGTAACGCTGGGCACCGGCCAGAACCTGGTCCTGCTCAACTTCTCGACCAACAGCTCCGTGATCACCATCTCGGGCTTCTCGGGGATGCCGATCTACATCCAGATCATCGGGAACAACGACAGTCTCGCACTCTCCGGGAACGGCGGTGGCAACAATCCGATCTCCATCAACATCACCGGCAGCTACGACACGGTCCAACCGTACAGTTTCCCCGGGGGCGCCTCCACGGTCCTTCTCCACGTAGTCGGGGACAACGACGTGATCAATGGGGATTCCGTCGGCAGTGGAGGGGGCAACACGTTCCTGATGAGCATCGTCGGGACGGGCAACAGTATCCTCCTCACCCCGCAGGGGGCCGACAAGTACTACGCCTGGTTCACGGGGTTTGACGCCTTCAACCCGACGTCCCCCTTCTGTCCGTACGGGGCGCTCGCGCACAACAACCAGGTCACCGGGTACAACAACGGGATCGGCGGGAACAAGAACTCGTATCTCTACGAGACGTTCAACAACTCTACCGCCTATCCGGGCTCGGGAACGGTCTACCCCGGGACCCAGTCCACCCACCGTTTCTCGATCACCAACGGGACGGTGGCCCCGTTCGCCTGCCCGTTCGTCACCGCCGTCACCGTCCCGTTCACGCCGGCCGGGGTCGCCGGGTTCGTCGTCCACCTGCAGAACACCTACGCCCCGGCTGCGGAGGTGGCGTACGACCAGGGCGCGGTCGTGTTCGCCCAACCGGGGGGACTGCCCATCTTCATCGTGCCGCCGCCGATCACGCTCGCCAACGGGGTGATGACGCTGTTCGTCCCGTGGTTTTCGAACAGCGTGAGCGGCGAGGCCGGGATCGGCACGGCGGACGTGAGCCTCCGGTTGGTATCGACTACGGCGGTCACCGTCCCGTCGAACGGCTTCGGCTTCGTGAACGGCTCGAGGATCACCGTCACGGTGGTCTCCCAGTATGCGGCGGCGTGGTACGCGTACTTCCTCGGTCTGAGCGCGTTCCACCCCTACGTCACGTGCACGGGCTCGAACCAGGTCTGCACCCGGAACTACTACTCGACGGGAATCGCTCCGCTCGGGACCGTGACGCTTTCGATCCCCGCGAGTGGGATCAAGCTGGCGATCCTCACCGCGGTGTTCTCGGTGAACGTCCTATAGTTTCGAATCCGCCCTAAAGGGGCGGCCGGCCCGTGCGGCTAGGGCCCGTCCGCTTCCCGTCGGCCGCGGAGCCATGCTTTGGCACCAAGCAGGGTGCCCCAGGTTCGGTACGGCACGAGCATCGGGCCGCCGGCGCCCGTCGTCGGGCTCGCGGACCATGCCGCCCGAGCCGCGGCGGCCGTGAGGTGATCGACCTCCACGATGGCCCGGCGGCCCTCCGCGCGGATCAGACGAAATCGCAGGGCCGGGATTCCGGCCACCGCGAGGCGGTCCGCGAGCAGGCCCTCCCACGACCGAGGAGAGCCAACGAACGAGGGAAGAAGTTCCCCCGCCACCTCGAGGCCGAGGTAGCGGGGGCGCCGGACGGGAGTCGGCGTTGCCTTACCGGACGAGGTCGATGACTTCCTCGGACTCACCGGCCGCGTAGCCTCCCTTCTGTCCGAGGAGGCTCTGGGCGCGGACGCCGGTGATGATGAGGAGCACCTTGATGGTGTTCTCCATCTCGGGAGAGTTCTCGACGGAGCAGCCCCAGATGATCCGGGCCCGCTTCGAGATCTTGCCGCCGACGAGCGCCGCCGCCTTCTCGGCCTCGCTGACCGTCATGGTCGGGCCGCCGATGACGCGGACGAGGGCGCCCGTGGCGTCCTTGAGCTCGACGGACCCGAGCAGCGGGGAGGTGAGCGCCTCGGTGACCGCCTCGGTGACCCGGTCGGTCGCGCTCTCGCTCTCGCCGAGTCCGATCAGTGCGACCCCGCCGTCCTTCATGACCGTCAGGATGTCGGCGTAGTCCAGGTTCACGAGGCCGGGCTTCGTCACGATCTCGGTGATCCCTTTGATCGCGGTCATCAGGACCGCGTCCGCGAGCTTGAACGCGGAGTCGAGGGGCATGCGGGGGACGAGCTCGAGGAGCTTGTCGTTCTGGATGACGATCGTGGTGTCGCAGACGCGGCGCAGGCGCTCGAGCCCGTCGCGGGCCTGCTCCATCCGCGCGGTCCCCTCGCCCGCGAACGGGAGGGTGACGACGCCCATCGTGAGGGCACCGGCCTCCTTCGCGAGTCGGGCGACCAGGTGAGCGGAACCGGTCCCGGTGCCGCCGCCCATGCCCGCCGTCACGAAGACGATGTGGGCGCCGGTCACGAACTGGCGCAGCTCCTCCTCGTTCTCACGGGCCGCCTCCTCGCCGATCTCGGGGCGGGCACCGGCGCCGAGGCCCTTCGTGGTCCGGCGGCCGATCAGGATCTTCCGGCCCGAGTGGATGGTCAAGAGGTGCTTCGCATCCGTGTTGATGGCGCACATCTCGGCGCCCTGGATGCCTTCCTCGACGCAGCGGTTGATCGTGTTCGAGCCACCGCCACCGCACCCGACAATCCGGATGTTGACCTTCAGGGTCTCCGCCAGCTTCGCCAGCTCGGCGTCGTCTTGGCTGCCAAAGGCCGGCGCGGTCGGCTTCTTCTCTTCGACCAAGGTCTGGTTTTCCTGGTGCTTCGCGATCGCTTCCTGGATGATGGACTTCATCGTTCTATCTCCGCCACGTTTGTCGGACGAGCGTCATACGCTCCGAGCATGCAGTCGGGAGAATCGTACATAAACGTTTGCGTAGAGCGGAAGGTGTCGGCGAATCTCTGAGCTGTCGTTCTAATTCCGACCACGAAACCGGATGTCGTTTTATCTCGGCGAATGCCGGTTTGCAAAGATCGGAGTGGGCCACCTTGCCGAACACAGAGCTCCTGAAGCACGAAGTTGAGGACTTTGTTCGCGCCGAGTTGTCTAGACGGTTCGGGATGAGATTCGAGAAGCGTCTCGTCACTTTAACAGGAGTTCAGCCGCCACCGAGAGAACACGAATTCGATGCCGTTTCCGAGGATGGCTCGATAATCGCCGGGATTATCACATCGGGTCCAAGGACGAGAGGGGGGCGTCGTAATGTCGGTGCGGTCCACCACGCGACAGGTGAGCTGTACTATCTCAGACTTGTTGCGGCAAAGCGCAGGATGCTCGTCGCCACCGACGCCGGCTTTCGCGAGCTTATGCTATCGGTTACTGAGGGTCGCCTAGCAGTTGGACTGGAACTGATTCACATCCCGCTCTCTCAGGGACTGGATGAGGCCGTTCGAAGAGTACGATTGGAAGCTTCCAGAGAGAATTCGAGTCGAGCGACCGCCCCTGGCGTCTCGACCCGATCGGGCCGACCTTGAATCGAGTCCCCAATGAGCAGTGGTGGGACATCTCGGCGGTAGTCGATGGCGGTGAACTGGATGGAAGTCGTCGGAGGGACGGTCTTCACCGCCCTAGCCATTCTCGGTCCGGTGCTCGCGGTAGTCCAAGGTTATTGTGGCCTCCTTCTCTACTGGGTCGGTCCTACATGTTTGGGTTGGGTGGCCGCGTTCGCCGTCTTCAGCCTGGCAGGGACCCTGTACCTTCTCCTTCACGGACTGTTACTAGGGTACTCCGACGACTGAGTCTGCCGGGTATCAAGGGTGTCGTCGTCCCCGTCGAATTGATCGACTCTCTTCGATCCGCTAGACTCCTAAGCGTTGGGCGTAAGTCAGCCCTACCGTTTGCGCGTCCGGCTCCTCTTGCCAACGAACGTGTCCCAAAGGCTCTCTAAGGCGTCTGTCGCTGCTCGTGGGTCGTTGGCGGCCTCCCGGATGATGCTCGCAGCTCCAAGGTAGAACTCGCGACGACCAGGATTTGTCTCTCTTTCGGCCTGCGTCTCGAGTTGGCACGCGGATCTCGGGCCGAAGAGGGCGAGCGTGAGGCCGATTGCGAGCTTTGTCTCCTCACGATCGCTCATGTCGTCCTTCGCCCCCTCAGAGCTTGAACCGGCTGCGGAGGAACTGGAAGGCCGTCTGGCCCTTGTCTGAATAGAACTCGATGCTGGGTTCCTGCCCCGCCGGTCGGGGTCCGCGTCCTTGGTCGATAAGCGCCCACTCCAGCTGGGCTTGGTTCAACGACACGCTGACATCCAGAGGAGCCACCACTCCGTCTGCCACGGAGGCGTTGCCTTGCTTGTCAACCCGCAAAGTAGCTGTTCCCTCCTCGGTAGTGAAAGTCCATGCCTGCGGTAGGTATCCCTTTACAAGGCCTGAGAACAGCCCGGACAAGTGGGGTTTCAACTGGCCCTCGACTTGAGGGCACACAGACGACAAGGTCTCACGGACTGACGGCATGAACGCTGATCGACTGTATTACTATATTACCTCCGACGTACTCGGAAAACCATATTACTCACAAACAATATTACCAGCTTGAAAGCAGATGAGGACAATCCCAGTCGAGAAGCGTGTGACCATCTCGATCAAGCTGTCGCCCGATATATGGAAGCAGGCCAAGAGAGTGGCCCTGGAGCGAGACATCACTCTAGGTCAGCTGGTGGAAAACGCTTTACTAAGAGAAATACGTACCCTCAGCATTGCACCAGCCGGAAGTGTATGACAATGGATATTGACTGGATATTGCAGGACGAGGTCTCGCTAGCCCACGCGTCTAGGCTGCGCCTTGGTGGGAAGTCCGCTTCGGCTCCGCTGAAAGCCGAGGTTCTTTCTCCGTCCCATGCAACTACTCGAGGAGAGCGCGAGTTGGTTCGAAGAAAGGTCGGCAATGCACCGACACGACCCACGTTGGTAATCGCCGGGGAACCCCTCCATCACCCGACGTTTCAAGGAGTCGGTTACAGCAAGGAGACCACCGACGCGCTCATTTGGAGGATGAAGACCCGAGTCCTCCCGGATCAGATCAATCTGATTTACACTAGGATTCCGGCCCAGTACGCGACGAAAGAGGGTAAGCCCATCCCAATGCCCCCGCTCGACGACTTGCGTGCTTCCGCTCTGGTCGATGTTCAGCTAGAAGCTGGAGCGAGCGCTGTGATTCCTCCGCTGCCCTCTGGCCTTGCGAACCGTAACATCTTCAAGCGAAGTCTGGAACGGACGCTAGTTGCAATCCAAACCTCCTCTGGAACCGAGGAATTGGTCGGGTACATCCCGACGACGAACGACCTCGAACTCGTTAGGGACATGGTCGGGATCTACGTTCGAGCGGGCGTACGTTTCTTCGCTGTTGACTTTTCGGGTGCTTCGAACCAGCCATCACTGATGCGAACCGTGGTAAGGACTATTCGAGAGAAGCTGGGATTGAAAAGACGCTCGCGATCGCGTGACGAGACCTATTATCTTCACGTGTTCAACGCCGCCACCAGTCGAAAGTCTTCACAAGACATCACACCGCTCTCAGACATCATCACTCACCTCTACGGTGTCGACAGCACCAGCAGTCAAATGTGGGGAGCCGGCCTACCTGATCCTGAGAAGCTCCGATACTACCGAGTCTCAGACTACGGTGCGTATCGCCGAAAGGCCCTCAAGGGCGAGAGCCTCGCGTGCCAGTGTTCCGTTTGCCGCGGGACAACTCCCTCGGAGGTCTATGCAGGTGCGCCCGACAATGTGCAAGAACGTCTGAGGCTCCACCGAGTGGAGGCCTATGTGGAAGAGTGTGGACGTATCACGGAACGTATGGCTATATCGAGTCCGAATGAAGGGTACGTCCCGTACCTCTCAAACAAGAAAGTGGCCGCAAACGACATCGACCGAATCCTAGCCGATGTGAAAGAAATCCAGGCCGCGCTCTGACGGGCCCTTGAGTCCCCCCAGACCCGGGTCAGACGCTTTGTAGGTACTCGCCTAATCCGTCAGTAGGCCTACCTAGAACATCGGGAAGATACGAGCCCGCTTGTGCGAGAGTTGATATATAAATGTCGGGCATGCACAACTTGCTAGGAGGCGCAGGCGCGCTCGCAGGTCGTGACTCGAATGGCGACTGGAGTACCTCCGAGTTCTGAGGAGTACGACCAGGTCGACTGGTCGGACGTGCTTAATGAGAAGCGCATCGATATTCTCCTTTCCCGTCAGCAGATGATTGATGTCCTGCGAAAGCTCGGACATGAAATCGACGACGAGGGCTACGTGCTCGACCGGGTCTCCCACGAGCGTATCATCTCAATCGATGGCGGTGAGATCAAGGGCGAAGAGGTGGCCGCTGCCCTCCCCGGTTCCGAGGTCCTACTGAAGAAGAACATCGCCAGCTTCTCTCAGTACCTTTCAGAGCACGGTCTATAGACGGCCGGTGAGCGCGTGGCGTGGGAATGGCTCCTGGCCGCGTTTGCCAAAATCGGTCAGAAGCTCTTTCGCCCCAAGGATCAGAAGTCACTGATTGACAACTCGGCACGTCAGACCAACGTTCTCAGCAAGGTCGAGAACACCTACATCATACACCTGCCAAGGACTGATGAGTACCTTGTTGGCGACTATCGGAGTCTCCCGCAGCCGGTCGTCGACGCTGTTCGTGAGCAGCTCGAATCCAGGACGGATGCCGCACGAAAGCGACAAGAAATCCGAATCCTGAGACACGACTTCTCAGACGAGGTCACTGAATTCCAGTCGTTTCTGGAGCGAGAAGATGCCGTTCTCCGGAGGATCCGCCCATTTCTAGAACCTCAGTACGCCTCGATTCTCCGCTTGGCCGACTATGCCAAGACGTGCTACGACCACGGTGAGCGAATCAAGGGAGACGCTATTCGAAACGAGGTAGGCCTGCAGTACGGCCGGGCCGGTCGAAAACTCTGCAATCTCTACATTAAGGGATACGTTTCAGACATGTTCAGACACTACCTCGAACCGATTCTCGGTTCTGAGAAGGATGTCGGCAAAATTCGAGAACGAATCAATGGCCTGATTCGTAAGCTGATTCTATTCTCAGAACACATTTACTTCATTCACCGCGGATCTGATGTCAGTGCTATTGCAGCTGAAATAAGGGAAGCCGTGAGCGATCGTGCCCCGTACATAGCTCTCCATGCTGCCGGGCGCCCCAACGTGAGCCGGACGATTCGGATCATCCAAGAAGTAGGGCTCGAATTCCTAGATCAAAACGCCTACCACCTACAGCAGGTACCGATTGGCACCGGTACGGTTCCGTTCATCGACGTCTCGATTACAAGGGTTGAGGATACTTTGGATGACGATAGCCGGGTCGCTTTGAGCTAGTCGCAAAGCCTCGTGCGGGAATGGTCCGCTGAAGCTCAAGACGCAAGAGGAACCGGAAATCTGCCTACCTGATTGCTTTCTTCTCGCGCAACCCATCCAAACCGTGCTTACGTTCGAGAGCCTCGACGAGTAGCCATCGCGCGACCTCTCCGTTGGAATTGCCGTAGTGGGGTTGGAGGTCCTTCAGTTCTCTAAGGTGGGTTGGGTCGAGACGGACGGAAACCTGGCTCTTCGTTGGCATATCACTAAACAGGATGCAAATAGCCCCTAAATAGTTAATCTGCACATGTCAACTGAGGCTATTGTTACTTACACCCCTCGCCGATTTCCGGACGCCGAGCGGGGTCTAGGCTCGGCAAATGGGGAAGGAACGCGGGAGCAATCGAGCCCCGAAATCTCAACGCCGTCTAGCTTCCTTAGACGGCGTCGCTTCCCGTCTCGATACCGAGATCCTGCCAGTCCCTGGTTCCACCGACCAGACCAACACGTCCCCCGGCTCGATTCCCAGCAAAGCCGCGACTGGCGAGGGGACGGTGGTTCGGACTGAGTCGGATCGCTCCAGTACCCTGAACACCTTCGACTCGAACGCTCTCGCCACAAGCCACCAAGGCCACCAACGCATCCCGGCTAAAAGAAATGTCGGTCAATACGTAGGGCGACATGTAGGCACCAACCTTAAATACGCCCGAGCTGTAGTGCAACATGTAGAGCAACAGATGTACGCAAGCACCGCGACGCCCTCAGCACGCGAAACGCGGGCCCTGGAGATGCTCGCGGCAGGGATTCGTGTCGCCGAGTCCAAGGTACCGGGCGAGTACATCGTTCCATCGGAATCCGGTTGCGGGTTCTATCTTGTCAGAATCCCACCGGAGGGAGTTCGCCCCGCAGAGTGCTCCTGCCCGGACTTCGAAGCGCATGCTCCCGCTGAGTGTAAGCACATCATTGTTGTCCGACGTTGGATCGACGTCCACCATCCTCCCATCGCCCAGGCACCCAAGCGCCGGAGGCGGCAAAACGCCTCGGCCTTCAACAAGGCCCAGATGGAGGAGGGCCACCTGTTTCCCATCTTGCTCCAGGACCTGTGCGCCAACATTTCAGAACCGGCAAGAGATCCGCATCGGCCGGGGCACCCCCCTATTCCGCTCAGGGACCAGTTCTTCTGTGCAATCCAGCAAGCCTACTCCGGATTGTCAGGGAAGCTATCCAACGAGGACCGTCGCCAGGCAGCGGATCAGAAGTTCATTCAGAGGGCCCCATACAGCGATGTAACCTCGAAGGCGCTGCTCAGAGAAGAATCCACTTCGATTCTCGTCAATCTCCTGGCGCGGTCTGTAGAACCCTTCAGAGCCCTGGAGACCAAATGTGCGATCGATTCTACAGGGTTCAGGACAACTCGTTTCCACTACTACCGCAATGAGAAGTACACCCCGACTCGAACGAATGAATGGCTGAAGGTCCACGCTCTCGTGGGCGTGAGCACTCACGCGGTGCTGGCCGCAGAGATCACGTCCGGACACGTTGGTGATTCGCCGCAGTTCAAGGTCCTACTCCAGCGGGTAGCCAACGCCGGATTTGAGCTCAATGAGGTATTGGCAGACAAGGCCTACAATTCTCGTGCAAACTTCGAGATCGCGGACAAGCTCGGCATCCAAGCCTTTATCCCATTCAAGTCCAACCAATCGGGCCAATCACGGGGCTCCTTGCCCTACCACGAGGCTTACCTGCTGTTCAAGCACTTCTACCCGAAGTTTCAGGACCGCTACCGTTACCGCGGCCAGGTCGAAGTGGCGTTCAGTTCGCTCAAGCAAGTCATCGGAGAAACGGTAAGGTCACGGAGATTCACGTCCCAGGTCAATGAAGTTCTCTGCAAGCTGATCGCGTACAACATCACGAGGGTGATTCACACACTGTACAGCATGGGAATCATCCGCGAGACTATCCGGAGCAAGACCACGGCACCAACGTTGGACGCCTATGTCGAAGACCTAGACCATGGCCCTCGACCACATCTCCCCAATCCGGTGCCCGCCCCTATTCCCCCCGCCGTACCATTTAGTTGGACGCCAGTCGTGCTCATCGACTCGAACTCCTTCCCCAGGTCAGCTTGGACTCTGAGCCGTTGAGCGGCGAGCAACCTTAGAACTCGACTACCACTCCATGAGTTCCGGTCCCAATCTGTTGGTAGCTCTCGCGATTACTCGTGGGTTCTGACCTAGTGCCCTAGCCAGTCGAACAAGTTCGTTCGGTTGTTCGGCCAGTTTGTACTTAGTCAACACTTCCCTGACTCGGACGTCTATGGGGAAGCTGTTGACTCGAAGTCGATCTCTCAACCAACAATCGAGAGCCTTTCCCTCTCGACCGGACCACACGTCACAGATACGTCTCAGCTCGTTCCTACCTCGAACCCATCCCAGTCGCCGAATCCTGGATTCGAAGGACTTCATGCTCTGGTCTGCAACTCTGAGGTACCTGTTCAGACCCAACAACCACTTCCCAGCGCCTTCCGAGTACCTTGGATAGCGGGTGGCTTGGCCCCCCCAAACACCTATCAACTTGCGGACTGAGCGGCCGTTAATCCTTCCAAGCGGAGAACCCAGCCGGCGAAGCTCTACTCGAGAGCGTTTGCACATGCCCTCGTCCTCGCCCCAAGGACCCCACGTGAGGAAGTGGAGGAACCACTCGTCCGCGTTCCTGTGGTCTGGATAGTCCGCGTATCGCCGATCGCTGTAGACCGTTCGGAGGCATTCCGCCCCTCCACAGGCCCATTCGAGGTCTCGCACGAGCCGACGCATGCGGGCGAGCTGGGTACTCTTGGCGCCAGGAGCCACGACGCGGCGTCACGCCGTCGGCGTCTATCGTTCTATCTATCAGGCTGGGAGACTCGCGCCGTCCAATCCCAACCGCTGATCGAATCATGCGTCGTATTCGCAGAGCGGAACTGTAACGGTGGAGTAGGGTAGTTTCTATTGGGGCTCTGGTGCAACAGAGTGTGTCTCACGGCTAGGCCTCGGGGGCTCCCCGGTCGAAAGAACCTTGAGACCGCCCATCTCTCACCGTTACGGTCATAGGCGCGGGGTCATGGCGCCCGATGGCGACCCGAGGCCATCCGCCCTGACGGGAGCGGTGCTCGCTGGCGTAGGCGTTTTCCTCTCCGCAATCTCGTTGGACCAATTCGCTGCCTTACAGCCTCTGAGGGACTTCTGGTTCTGCCTGGGGCTTGCATTACTGATTGCGGGGATTGGTGCCCTCGCGTACGCATGCTATGTGTGGCAGGACGAGGATTGGGGATACCCCGTGACTTTTGGAGCTCTTGCCGCATTGATTGCAATCGCAACTTGGGCCGCCCAGAGTGGAAGCGTGGCGCTTTTCGCGGTCAGCGCGGGAGCGATAGGCGGACTGGCCCACGAAATAGCCCAAAGCAACGGGAAGATCGCGCTTCCGGGAAAACAGAAACCTGCTGCCGCGCAACCCGCGCCCGCTGCGGCCCCAGCCCCGGCCCCTGTCGCGCCAGCCGCGCCCGCTGCGGCCCCAGCCCCTCCTCCCGTGGCCCCAGCCCCGGCCCCCGCGGACACTGAAATCTACCTTGGCAGCCTCACTGGAATGTTTCTGGGCGGGGTCGCGGGGGCCTTGATCCTCTCCTCCACTCAACAGGCGGGGCTCTCCCTCGGCCTTACCGCGTTTATGGCTGGTCTAGCGTTGAAAGGAGTCTCAGAGGCCGCGTCGACGGCCGCCACCCGTTAGAGCTAGGCATCCTCAGCGAGAGCCGCTGTAGGTGGTTTTCGCAAGAATCGATGAGAACAACCCCGGGATTGGGCGTTGCCAAGTCCGCTACTGAACCTTGACTCGTACTCTGGTGGGAACAGCCCGTCCGCAACCAGGTTGTCTCCTGTCAAGCGCTGGTCGAGGTTCCGTGCTCTTCGGTGTAGATGGTAGCAGGGTGGACGCGAGTTACATCAAAGTCTGAGCTTCTTGTACGCGTTGGCAAGAGCTTGGCAATAGCCATCGAGAACATCTTTGGCCTTGGGACTGGGCCAAAAAAGCCGGTAACTGTTGTTCTGAATTGAAGGCCCCCAAGTAGCTGCCACGGAGAGAAGGGAGCTCAACATCCCGCCATCGCCCTGTGCGACTTCCGCAATCAGTTCCCTGGATTTGGCCACGCAGGTGGCCCCTGACCCGGAGCCGTGGGAAGCCAACGTGATGGCAGTAGAGGCGAAACCCTCCGAGGAGAGTAGGATGACAGCGACCTGTAGAAAGGCATTGGTTGCGTATGTGAGCGAATACCAAATCACCGCCGGATAAGCACCCACCCATCCCGCCGTGGCCAACAATGGAAGCACGGCGGGGCTCCGCCACCCGAACGACCGTCTCCGGATTTCCTTGGACCATGAATCTCGATCAGACCAGTCCGGGCTGGTCATGGCCCCGGGGACGGAGGGCGAAGGACGGCGTCATCGCAGTACTTGTGAGCCGGATTCACATCGCAAACCAAGCAGACCTGGTAGCCGTTCGGCACTGGCTGAAGCATTGGGTGCATGAAGCCGGTAGGATCGATCGGACATGGCGGCGCACCCGCCACAGTCGAAGTCACAATGAGACTACGGAATGCTCGCTCTTCCTTTTCGTGCGGTTCCTTAACAACCGGCCGGGCGCGCGCGTGTGCGTACCGCTCAGCGTAGCCCGGATGTTTCTTTTCGATTCGTCGTAGGATTCTTTGATAGGCGGGTCCGATATCGAAGCTCGATGCCATGACCCCCTTGACCGGGTCCGGTGGGAAATATCCTCCGACGGTTTACGACATGGCCCGGCACGAGGAAGGTAGGTCCGCATCTTCACGGCCCCCCCTTTAGGGGGTTTCCGAGCAACGAGATTACCTCGGATGGGTCACCCGGGGGAGAGCGTTCCCCGGCCGCGTCTATCGTTTTATTATCGGGGGTCTGTTTGACCTGTCGTTTTGTTCCGGTGCGGTGCAGGATTCGGCGACACCCTCCGTAGAGCGGAACTGCGGCTCTCTCGAGAGAGAGCGACGCACGCGAATCTTCGGCGAGCACGCTTGATGCGCGTCGTTTCGTGACGTTGTATTTCCTTGCTAGACCAGGAGAGCCGATCGGAGCCCGCCGGTCCCGGGCGGGAGGGAGGGTGTTCGGGCGGGCGCTTCGATCTCGAACGTCGCGTGGAGGATCCCGAATTCGCTCTCCATCTTCTCGCGGAGCTTCGCGATGACGTCGACCGCGTCCCGGAGGGCCATCTCCTCCACCCCGACGTAGGCGGTCATGCAGACGAGCGTGCTGCAGACCGACCAGAGGTGCACGTCGTGCACATCGGTGACCCCCGGGACGGCGCGCGCCGAGTTCGTGACCGCCTCGACCGAGAGGCGCCGAGGGGTCCGCTCCGTCAGCACGTCCCACCCCTCGCGGAACAGGGGCAACGATTCGAATCCCAGGATGAGGGCGATTGCGATCGCCGCGAAGTCGTCGAACCAGGCCCACCCCGGGTGGACCAGGAGCGTCACCCCGGTCGCGAGGAGGGCGCCCGTGATCGCAAGGTCGCTCGCCATGTGCACGACGACGCCCGACAGGTTCAGGTCACGGACCCGGCCGGGAATCCGCCCGAGGATCGAGAGGCTCACACCCCGGAGGGCGAGCGTCGGCACCGCGGCGGCGAGCAGCCAGACCGGGTCGACCGGCCCGGCGAACGTCGCTCCCGAGCGCAGCGAGAGGACCGCCGTGAATCCGAAGGCGGCCCCTGTCCCCAGCACCAAGGCGGCGTTGAGGAGCCCCGCGAACACCTCGAATCGGTGGGTCCCGAAGGTGAACCGTCCGCTCGAACCCTTCGCGGTGGCCCCGAGCGCCGCGAGGGAGACCGAGAACGCCACCATGTCGGGGATGTTGTGGACGGCGTCGACCGTCAGGGAGAGACTCCGGGAGAGGTACGCTCCGGCCGCCTCTACGATCAAGACCACAAGGGCGAGTGCGGTCGCGAGGCGAAGGCCACGGAGGACCTGACCCTCGGCTTCGCGCTCCCCGTGGAGATGAACGTGCCCGGGTCGCGGTTCATCTTCGCTCACCGAGATCGTCCTCCGTTGCGCGCCTACAGCGGCTCCCCTTCTTTACAGGATGCCGGGCGGCGAGCGGTCGAAGGTCGAGGGGGGCCACCGAAGCGCGTCGAGCCCGTTCGACCGTTCACATATCCGAGTCGGGAAGCTCGGGATGGTGAGGGAGCCCGGAGTGACCGCTTCCGCGCCGCCCACCGCCTCACTGGGGAATCGACCTCCTCCGGGACCGGAGGACGGGCGTTCCCCGCCGGCGATCTCGGTCCACGATCTCGTGAAGAAGTTCGGGGAGGTCACCGCGCTCGACCGCGTCTCGCTCGACGTGCCGTCGGGTCAGGTTCTCGGCCTCTTGGGCCCAAACGGTGCCGGTAAAACGACGCTGATACGGATCCTCCTCGGGCTGGCTCGACCCACGTCGGGGGAAGCCCTCCTTCTCGGCGAACCCGCCGGGGCCCGCTCCGCCCGCGCGCGGGTGGGGTACATGCCGCAGGACCTCGCGGTCTACCTCGACCTCTCCGTGCAGGAGAACGTGGAGCTGTTCGGGCGCCTCTACGGCGTCCCCCGCGCGCGCCTGCGCGAGCGTGAGCAGGAGGTGCTCGACTTCGTCCACCTCACGGAGCGTCGCCGGAACGTGGTCTCCGAGCTGTCGGGCGGCATGCGCCGCCGGGTATCGCTCGCCGCGGCGCTCGTCGCCGACCCCGACCTTCTCCTCCTCGACGAGCCCACGGTAGGGGTCGACCCGGAGCTCCGGTCCGAGTTCTGGGAGTTCTTCCATCGGCTCACGCACGACCGCGGGAAGACCGTGGTCCTAACGACGCACTACCTCGAGGAAGCGAACCGGGCGGACCGGGTTGTGTTCCTGAACGCGGGCCGTGTGCTCGCTACCGGCGCTCCCGCGGGAATCAAGTCTCGAACCGGGACCGAGAACCTCGAGGATGCCTTCCTCCGGCTCGTACGGGAGTCGGCCCTGGGGAGAGCGTGAATGGCGCTCCGGCGGGTGCTGGCCGTCACCCGGAAGGCGTTGGGCCAGCTCGCGCACGACCGTCGAACGGTCGCGTTCGTGTTGATCGTCCCGCTCGTGCTGATCCTCGTCTTCGGGTACGGGTTCGGAGGACAGCCGACGCACATCGCGACCGTCGTGGTGAACGAGGACCGAGGCCCGGGCGGGAGCGCGCTCCTCGCCGCGCTCCCGAGCGGGGTCCTCGATCTCACCACCGCTTCGAGCAATGCGAGCGCCTGGTCGGCCGTGAACTCGGGGAGCGATTGGGCGGCGATCATCATCGGCCCGAACTTCACCGCGATGGCCCGAACCGGCAAGGTCGCCCTCACCCTCTACCTCGATGGGACGAACCCGACGATCGCCGGTGCGGTGGTGAACGCGATCCAGGCGGCGCTGGAGAGTGTGTTCGCCTCGAACGCCTCCGGCGCGTCGGTGCGCATCGCCTCCGACTACGTCTACGGGTCGGCGAGCACGCCGTTCATCAACACGATCGCCCCGGGGATCATGGCCCTCGCGATTCTGTTCATCACGACCGTGCTCTCGATCATCGTCCTGGTCCGGGAGCGTTCCGCGGGACTGCTCGAGCGCCTGTTCGCGTCCCCGTTGCGCGCGTCCGAGTTCGTCGCGGGCCACGCCCTCAGCCTCACGGTGGTCGCGCTCGCTCAGGTCGCCGTGCTCTTCGTCTCGGCGCTCGCGATCTTCCATGCCACGTTCGCCGGGAACCTCCTGTTCGCCTACGGGGTCCTCCTCCTGTTCGGCGTGGGGAACCTTGGGCTCGGCATGTTGCTCTCCGCGCTCGCTCGGAGCGAGTTCCAGGCGATCCAGTTCATCCCCCTCCTCCTGATCCCCCAGATCCTGTTCGCCGGCGCGCTCTTCCCGATCGAGGCGATCCCGGTCGCATTCCGTCCCGTCTCCGACATCCTCCCCCTCACGTACGCCGCGCGGGCGGTCCAGGACATCCTGCTCCGCGGCTGGGGATTCGGAGGGGTCGCGCTCGACCTGCTCGCGCTCGGGATCTACGCGGCGTTGATGCTCGGCGGAGCCATCGCGCTCGTGCGCCGCCAAGCGTAGGCGACGAACGGCTCCGTAGCGCGAGGCTTATCGGGAGGGCCCGGGTCGGGCGACCGCCATGTCCCGCGCCCGAAGGCCCGACCGATCCCCGGGATACCGGTTGCCCGGAGGTAGGCACGTACGGCACAACCGTGCGGTCTGGGACCGGGTGAGTACCCGGTACGACCGCCGGTTTGCGAAAGTGCTCGGTGGTGCTCACGCGGCCGCATGGGGCCTGTTCCGTGTCCCCGAGAGGAAACTCCAGCTTCTCGGGCCGGTCCGAGGGAAGCGGATCCTCGAGGTCGGATGTGGCGCCGCCCGCTGGTCGATCGCTCTCGCGCGCCAGGGGGCGCGCGCCACCGGCATCGACCTCTCCGCCTCCCAGCTCGCGAAGGCGCGAAGACTTGTGACCAGGTCGGGGTTCCGGGTCCCGCTATTCCGGGGAAGCGTTGAGCGACTCCCGTTCCGCGACGCGGCCTTCGACATCGTCTTCTGCGACTGGGGCGCGATGACGTTCTCCGACCCCGCGCGCTCCATCCCCGAGTGCGCCCGGGTGCTGAGGCGGAAGGGCCGGTTCGTCTTCGTCACGGCGAGCCCGCTCCGGTACGCCGCATATGACCCCCGCTCGGACCGCCAGGTCACTCGGCTCGTCCGGCCGTACTTCGGGACCTACCGGATCGACTTCGGGCCGAAGGACACGGTCGACTTCAGCCCCCCCTACGGGGTCTGGATCGACCTCTTCCGCCGGAACGGCTTCGTGGTGGACCGGCTGATTGAGACCCGACCGCGACCCGGCCAGGGCTCGAGGTACCTATCCCGCTCGGATGCGAACTGGGCCCGCTCTTGGCCCATGGAAGCGATCTGGGCGCTCACGAGAGAGTGAGTCGTAGACGGGGTCGTCCGCTACCGACCCGCGCGCGGCTTCCGCTCTAGGGTGTACAGTACACTGATGGGGAACTCCCTCCCCTCCGTCCCCTCCCACACTCGAACACAACGGAACCGTCCGTGGCGCAGCCGCCGCGCGTACTCCCGGGAGAAGAAGTGGAGCACCGGCCCGTCGGGGGCGAGGTCGAACGAATCCGGCCCGGTCTTCGGCCCACGGCCGTACCATTGGTCCGCGACGGACCGGACCGAGTACGCGTGATACCCTCCCGGGGCGAGCACGCGATGGACCTCGGCGAAGAGCCGCTCGTGCTCCTCTTCCGTGAACTCCATGTTGAGGAAGAGGTTCGAATAGACGACGTCGACGCTGCCGGAGTCAAGGCGGGGGAGATACTCGAGGGCCGGGGCCTCGATGGCCGCGAGCTTCGCTCGTCGGGCGAGCGTGGTCCCGACCCGGGAGACGTCCACGCCCCGGACGGAGAAACCCCGCTCCCGGAGAGCGACGAGGTCGCGACCGTAGCCGGAGCCGAGCTCGAGCCAGTTCGGTCCCGGGGCGCGGATCCGGGCGAGGGTCCATCGAAGGAAGCGGCTCGGCTCCGAGCCGAAGAACTCCGGGTCGGAGATGTAGCGCCGGTCCCAGTAGCGCGCCTGACGAAGCGGGGCGAGGGCCGGATTTCGTGGGGGTCGCGGTCGCCGCCGGTCGGAGGTCACAGTGAGGCCCGTTCCGGCGCACTCGTTCGCACTTATGAGCGTTCGGAGCGACGAACGGTCCGATTTCGGGCGCGGACGCACGACGGGAGCGCGCGGGTTTATGACCGACCGTTCTCTCGCGCGCTTGTGGACGTGTATTTTCGGTCGATAGAGTCCGAGGTCGACCGCGCGTACTCGGCTGCCGAAAAGGCGCGTCGGGTCGGGTACGACCCCGAGGTCGTCCCCGAGATCCCGCGCGCCCAGGACATGGCGATGCGGGTCGAGAAGCTCCTCGCCCATCTCGGGATCGAGGGGATCTCTTCCGAGATCCGGACCCTCGCCACGACCCTCCCCCGGGAAGAGGTCGCGCTCACGATCGCCCGGCGGATCGCGCGGGACACGACGCGCGGGGACTCGATCGCCGCGCGCGTCGACGCGGCGCTCCGGGTCGGCCTCGCGATCCTGACGGAGGGGATCCTGGTCGCTCCGCTCGAGGGATTGGCCGAGGTCCACGTGATGGAGGGCCGCGACCGCCTCCCGTACATCGAGCTCTACTACGCCGGCCCGATCCGCGCCGCGGGCGGCACCGCCCAGGCGTTGAGCGTCCTGCTCGCGGACGTCGTCCGACGAGACCTCGGGTTCTCCGCCTTCCGTCCCGATTCCGACGAGATCGGCCGGTACAAGGAGGAGATCCCGCTCTACAAGTCGCTGCAGCACCTCCAGTACGTTCCGACCCCGGAGGAGATCGACCGGGTCGTCCGCCACGTTCCGGTGGCGATCTCGGGCGAGGCGACCGAAGGCGACGCGGAGGTCAGCGCGTTCCGCAACCTCGAGCGGGTCCGGACGAACGGGATCCGCGGCGGAGCCTGCCTCGTCATCGCGGAGGGGCTCTGCCAGAAAGCGGCGAAGCTGCGAAAGATCGTCGAGAAGCTCGGGCTCGACGGGTGGGAGTTCCTCGCCGAACTCGGTCATCACTCGGAGGAAGAGCCCGAGGAGTCCCGCACGCCGAAGTACCTCCAGGATTCGGTCGGTGGGCGGCCGGTGCTCGCCCACCCGAACCACCCCGGCGGGTTCCGGCTCGTGTACGGCCGGGCCCGCACGACCGGCCTCGCGGCCTGCGCGGTG
>DASPQG010000004.1:0-9594 GCA_035625085.1 Thermoplasmata archaeon | reverse complement strand
CTCCTCGCGGCCGCGCTCCGGCAGCGGCCCCAGTACCTGATGGTCGGAGAGGTCCGCGGGGCCGAGGCGTTCATCGTCTTCCAGGCGATGGCGACCGGCAAGACCTGCTACACGACCTTCCACGCCGAGAGCGTGAGAGCGATGGTCCACCGGATGGAGAACCCGCCGATCTCCCTACCCCGCTCGCTCGTGTCGGCGCTGAACCTGGACCTCCTGCAGCGCCAGGTGAAGGTCGGCCAGAAGATGACCCGGCGCGTCCAGTCCCTGACGGAGATCGTCGGGCTCGACCCGTAGACGAACGAGCTGATCACGAACTCGGTCTACTCGTGGAACCCGGCGGACGACACGTTCCTCTACTCGGGGCACTCGTACATCTACGAGCACGTCGCGCTGATGAAGAACCTCTCGATGAAGGAGATGGAGCGCGAGGTGCGGAACCGCGTCGAGCTGATGGACTACATGCTGGCGAAGGACGCGCAGGCCACGCGCCAGCATCCCTACACCCACCGGGACGTGGGGCAGCTGGTCGCGTTCTACTACAAGGAGCCCCAGAAGGCGCTCGCCGAGGCGCGCGCCGAGCTCCAGCGCCTGAAGGCGACCGCTCCGGCCGGTCCCCGGCCGAGCTAGCTAAGCTCGCCGGGAACCGAATCGCGCCCCGACCCGCGCTCGGAGGGTCAGGCCTATCCGCCCGGAGGCCTCCCCATCGCCGGAGGTGGGCCGCTGTCGCTGTTCGCCACGATCCCACTTCCTCGACGGAACCGCACGGTGCGGCTCTACTGCGAGGACGCTCTTTCCGGCCTGCCCTCCCGGCTCGGACGGGCCCGGGCCGACGTGGTCGTCACGAGCCCCCCCTACAACCTCGGGGTCCGGTACTCGACCTACCGGGACGACCGACCCCGGGAGGAGTACCTCCGCTGGATGGGCGGCCTCCGCGACGCCGTCCGGTCGGTCCTTGCCGAGAGGGGCTCGTTCTTCCTGAACGTCGGGGGTCCCCCCTCGGACCCCTGGCTTCCGTGGGACGTCGCCCGGGAGGTCGCCCAGGGGTTCGTCCTCCAGAACGTCCTCCACTGGGTGAAGTCGATCGCCATCGACCGCTCGAGCGCCGGCCGTGCTTCGGGGGTTCGGGAGGACCTCGCGCTCGGTCACTACAAGCCGGTCCGCTCGGACCGATACGTCCACGGAGCGCAGGAGTACGTCTTCCACTTCACGCGGCACGGGGACGTCCCGCTCGACCGCCTGGCGATCGGGGTCCCGTACGGCGACAAGTCGAACGTGGAGCGCTGGCGGGCGGGAAGATCCGACCGCCGGTGCCGCGGGAACACGTGGTTCCTCCCGTACCCGACGATCCGGTATCGGGCCAGGGACCGGCCGCACCCGGCGACCTTCCCTCCCGAGCTCCCGGAATGGTGTGTCCGCCTGCACGGACGCTCCCGCACCCGACTCGTGGTCGACCCGTTCGTGGGGATTGGGTCGAGCGCCGTCGCGGCCGCGAGGCTCGGGATATCGTTCGTCGGCTTCGACCTGGACACGGAGTACCTCCGGGTCGCCGTCCAGCGGGTCCGCCAAGAGCTCCGCCGGTCGGGCGGAGGCGCAGAGCGCGCGGAATCGGTCGCGGATCGGCGTTGAGCCGATCGACGCTACTGCTCCCTCTCTTCGGGGGGGGATTCCCCCGTGGTCGGAGGGGACCACTCGCGCATCGGGGTACGCTTGACGCCCGCGGCGGCCGCGAGGGCGTTCTTGGTGCTCGTCTTCACGGCCTTTCCGGCGGCGACGGCGCTGTCCCGGACCGCCGTGGCGGCGCGGACCGTGCCGGTGCCGATGGCCACCCCCGCGTCGGAGATCCGTTGCGGGATCCGGCGCATCTCGGCGTCCATCGCCTTACCGAGGTTCGCGAAGTCGTCCTGGATCTCGAGGCTCAGGTACTTGGCTTCCTTGGCGGTCGCGCTCCCGAAGCGCTCGATCTTCCGGTCGAGGTCGGAGAATTCGCGGGCGAAATCGGTCCCCAGGCCGCTCGCCGCGTGGCGCATCTCGGAGAGGTGCGCACGGAACTGGGCCTGCTCGCGGGGTTCGCTCATAGTCGGTCGCTCGGTTAGCGACGGGTCGGGAGATAAAGGTTGACGGGCAATGGCATCGGCCGTCAGCCGCCCATCCGCCGGTCTGCCCGGCGCCGGCGACCCCGGACTCCCCCGGGCGCCCGGACGGGCGGAGCGATGAGCGGCGGCGCCTCGGAGACGACCCGCCGCTCGGTCTCCTCTCCGTGGGCCCAGCGCACGAGCAGCTCGACCCCGAGCCGAGCGGGGTCGGTGACGACCATCTCGCCGCCGAGCGTCCGCGCGATCGCGCGGGCCGCCGGCTCGTACTCCGGGTGCTCCGACTTCAAGAGCAGGATCGTGCTCTTGAGGCTGGAGACCGTTGAGAGCTCCCGGGCCCGCTCGAGCGCGTGCTCCATCGCCACGTCGAGCTGGCCGCTGCGCACACGGCCGTCCTCGTCGGTGTACGCCTCGGGGAGTCCATCCGTGATCAGGTAGAACTCCCGGCGGGTCGCCCGGGAGGCCCTCAGCAGAAGATGCGCCGCCCGGAGGGCCTCGGCGGTGTTCGTGAACGCGCCCGCCTTGCACTCCCACAGCTCCACGAGGTCGAGCACCTGGACCTCATTGTCGAACGCGATCACGTCGACCGTGGCGTCGGGGTACCGTCGGCGGACCGCGACGTAGAGGGCGAGCAAGGCCTTCTTCGCCGCCTCGAGCTTCCCCTCCTCCGACATGCTGCCGGAGCGGTCGAAGACCAGGACGATGTGGACTCGCTCGCTCGTGATCTCCCGGAAGATGTAGCTTGTCGACTCGTCGATGTGCTTCGAGCCGGCGAGCCGGGCGGCGAGCAGCGATCCCGGGACATCGAGGTGGGCGACCTCTTCGGGCCGACGGAGCCGGGCCTTCTCGTAGACCCCGGTCGAGCCACTCCCCCGCAGACTCATCCGCACATCCCCGGGGAGTCGCTGGCTCTCCTCCTCGAGGAGGAGCCGGGCGAACCGCTCCACGAGGCTGTAGGTGACCGTGAGCTCTCCCTGGTGCTCCGCGACGAACCCCCGTTCCTTGAGCTCCCGCTCGAGGCGCCGTTCCTCGGCCTGGCGGACCCGCGAGTCGGCCTCCGCCTCGGCCCGGCGCTGGGCCTCGGCCCGCTCTTCCTCGAGACGGCGCCGCTGCGCCTCCGCCTGGCGCCGCTTCTGCTCGGCCTCCCGCTCGAGCCCTCTCTCCCGTGCCTTGAGCGCGTCGGCGACGTGGTCGGTCAGCTCGTCCCGCTCGGGTGCCGTGAGCTGGGCCAGCGCGTTCCCGAGCTCGGACGGCCCGAGCGTCCGTCCGTCCGACGCGGGGCTCGCGAACACCACCCGTCGGCCCCGGCTCGGTGCGGGAGGCGCGGCCTTCCCTCGAGAGAAGAGGCGACGCAGCCAGGCGAAGAATCGGGCGAACGCGGCGCGAATCCGGGCGAAGATCCCAGGAGGCCGTGGGGGCTGGTTCCACGAGGCACTCGGGAGCAGGAGTGCGGAACGGATGTCGTCGGTGAGTTCGAGGGGCGGAAGGCGCGACCAGTCGATGGCGCGGGCCCGGCGAAGGCGCTCCTCGAGCTCGGCGATCTGATGGGCCACGTCCTCGTCGCTTCGATGACGGACCTCTTCGAGCGCGACCAACTGCTGGTCGTACTCCTGAAGGATCCGCTCGGTCCGCCGTCGACCCTGCCGACGGAGGCGATCCCGCAGCCGCTCCAGTCGCTCGCGCAGGGCCGCGTCCTCGCCCGACCGCTCGCGCAGGAGGCGTCGGGCCCCTTCGAGGCCCTCCTCGGCCAGCGCCCGAACGAGCGCCGCCGAGTCGACCGCGTCGAGAAGGTCGTCCGAGGCGACGTCGTCGGCGTACTGCGAGCAGTCCGGCAGCCGTACGGCGTCGGCGCTAGAGGGGGTCGTCGTCGCCCTCGTCCTCCTTGCAGGAAAAGAGCGAGAACTCCTCGAGGAGACGGAAGACGCTCGCCGCCGCGTCTGTCGAGGAGACGGTTCCGTTGGGCCGCTCCCGCTCCTCGACGTACCGGGCGAACGTGCGGAAGTGGGGGAAGATCTCGGTGTTCGTCGCGAGCTGGCCCCGGAGCGAGGCGTCGTCCTTCAGTCGCCGGCCCTCGCCCACGAGGGCTTCGGCCTCTCCGCTGTTCTCCTTCAGGACCCCGCGATAGAACCGGCACCAATAGACGCCGGCGCTGCGCTTCAAGGACGGCGTGAAGTACTGCTCGATGAACTCGCCGATCCGCCGCTCGTTCTGCCGGAACGAGTCCCCGCTCCGAGCGCGAATCCGGCCGCGCATCGCGTGGAGGAGGCCGGCCTTGAGGTCGGCGCTCGAGGGGGGGATGTGGCCCGCGAGCGTCGCCATCGCGGCCGTGCGGGCGGCGACATCGATCAACGTCCGGTTCGATCCGACCTCCCCAATGTCGGGGTTATCTTCGCTCGTCTTGAGGCGCCAGGTCTCGATGACGCGGACGCCGGCATCGACCAGGATCTCCGGCACGTAGACCGACGGGAAATCGGTCCGGGCGAGGGTGACGATCTCCCGGTTGTCCGCGTGGCGGGAGTTGTAGCCGATGTGCAGGCTCGTGAGCCGGTCGGAGAGCGGGTCGTTGATGTTGTCGAGGTCGGAGAGGTTCGAGGTGCTTACCGCGACGAACGACCCCGGGAAGCTCTCCCGGGACTTGGACGGGGTGACCGTCCCCTCTTGGAGCGCTTGGAGGAGCACGTTCTGGGTGCCGAGGGGGAGTTTGCCGATCTCGTCGACGAGCAGGAACCCCCGGTTCGCCTGGAGGAGCTTCCCCGGCTCGAGCACGAGGGGGCTCATCGGGTCGCCGATCTCCTCGAGCTTCCGGAGGTTGATGTTGCCGGTCAGGTGGTCCGGGAACACCTCGGAGCTCCCCTGAAGCCGGGCGAATCCGAATCCCTCACGCAGGAGAAGGAACTCCGCCGGCACCTTCGTCGGGTCGACGCCCGCAGGGTCGAAGCGAGCGGGGTCCCCCTCCGGGGCGAACCGACGAACGCAGATCGGGCACGGAGCGAACCGGGCCGCCGCGGCGCCGTCGATGACCGACAGGGGGTGGTCGAGCACCGGGCAGCCGTCGACGACCCAGACTCCTTTCGGGAAGAGGTTCCACAGCTCCTTCGCGAGGCTCGTCTTGCCCGCGCCGGACGGACCGAAGAAGAGGAGGTGGGCGCCCGAGACGATGGAGGCGACCACGTCCTCGTAAGTCGCGTCGGACAGCACCGTGCGGGGGAACAGCGCCCGGAGCGCCTCGGCACGGTCGAGCCCCTTGGCGCGCAGCCCGTCGAGCGTGCGCAGCACCTCGTCGCGGAACCGTTCGGCCGGGCTCTCAACGGGAACCCCGGCCGCCTTCAGCTCGGCGGCGGTCGCTCGGGTCCCCGGTTGCGCCGACACTCGAGGCGAAGACGCCATGGCGCGCGCAGTTGAGGTCGGGTTATGTACTTTGCCGAATCGCGTGCGTCACCCGGGCGCTCGCGACGCCTCGGCGGCCGGGAGGGCGCTCGGGGCGCAGACGCCACGGGGCGGCACTTTTAAGTAGCGTTCCCGGGTCCGCGCCCCGCGAGCGACCGATGGCCGAGAAGGAGACCCAAGCGAAGAAGCCGGCCTTGACCCGGTCGGTCAAGGACAAGTGGCGGTCGAAGCGCTGGTACCCGGTCCGGGCCCCCGGGCTTTTCCAGCACGTCGAGCTCGGTGAGACGGTCGCGACCGAGCCCGACCAGGTCATCGGCCGGACGCTCGAGGCCACGCTCCCCGAGCTCTCCGGGTCCGGAGATGCCGGGAAGGCTCACGTGAAGCTCCGGTTCCGTGTCGAGCGGATCTCGGGAGATGGGATTGCCGAGGCGCGATTCATTGGTCACGACCTCACGAGCGACTACGTCCGCCGTCTCGCCCGCCGCAAGCGCTCGAAGATCGACCTTTCGCTCACGGTCACCACGAAGGACGGGGTCCAGGTCGTGTTGAAGCCGGTCGCGGTCGGCGAGCAACGCCTCCAGACCCGGCTCCGCGCCGAGCTCCGCCACAAGATGGTGCAGATTCTCACCGAGGAGGCGCAGCTGCGTACCTCCCCGGAGTTCGTGCGGGAGATGATCCAGGGCGACCTGTCGAAGGTGCTCGCCCACGGCGTGAAGACCCTCTACCCGCTCAAGAAGATCGAAATCCGGCGCTCAGAGGTTCTCGGCACGATCTCGGACGAGGTCGCCGCTCCCGAACCGTCGGCCGTTTCCGAGCCGACGCCGCCTCCCGAAGCCGCTCCCGCCACGGGCGGGGGCGCGGTCCCTTCGGCCTAACCTCTCAGGGCGCGAGATGACGCGTCCGACCCGTATCCCTGTCGGAGTGGCTCAGCCCGGTAGAGCACGGGACTCATAACGGGACGCCGCGCGCGTCCCGGGAGATATCCTGGGGTCGGGGGTTCAAATCCCCCCTCCGACATCTTTCAGTATTGTGTCGTGGAGACCTCGGGACCTCCGACCGTTCGCTTGTAGGGATTCAAACCTGCCAGCGCGCCCTCCGGAAGTGGGTGCTCTTTTCCACCCCCTCGTGCACACCGACCACTGTTTCGACCTCCATGCCTGTCTTCACGGTGATCTCCTTCAACGTTCCGCCCAACTTTCGCGGAGGTCGTTTCGGGGTCGACGAGGACCCGCCTTCGTTCTTCGGGGGCGTAATGAAGCACCCCTACCTGAGGGGGTCTCGACCGAGCGGATCCGCTACGAATCAATGGGCTGCTTGTCTACGATAAAGAGCAGCTCGTGCGGTCAGACAGAATCGATGCGGGTGGACCGCATGTCAGTCCTCGACTGGAGTCGTCCTAGTTCCGGTTTGGGGACCCCGGAGCGCAAGAAGGAGGCCCTGCCGGGTCTCGTCAACATACCGTAGTTGCAACTAGTGGTGCAAGTACGCTCGAGTGGCAGGTGGAGCTCAATCGATCAGTCCGAACTCTCGGAGCTTTTCGGGGACCTGTTGCGGGCCGGGGCTCGTCATACAGTTCATGTAAGGGGCGGCCTTCACAGCCAGCATGGCCGCGCAAGTCAATCCAACAGCCCAGGGCGTCGTGCAGAGCCTCTCCGGGCACTCGACCCTCCTGATGAAGATGCAGATCCTCTCTTTCGGGAAGAATTACGACGTCATGGACGAGCAGCAGAACGTTCTGTGCAAGGTGGGGTTGGACTCGGGCCAGAACGTAAAGGGGGCCGCCATCGGGTCGGCCGTGTCTCAGGTCGCCGGAGGATACGTCGGTCGGTTCGTCCAGCGCTCGCTCACCTACACGTACGTGGTACGCGATTCACAAGGGAATCCCGCGTTGGAGATCCGGAAGGGAAGTGGCGGCAACAAGGCAGAGTTCCAGATCGTCGACCCGCAGACGAACGTCGCGTTGGGGAAGATCGACATGAAGCGCAGCTTGATTGGCGGGCTCAAGGCGAGCTGGGTCGCTCCCAACGGACAGATCTACCTGCACTCAAAGGGCAACATAATCCGGCGGAAGTACGAGATGGTGGGCCCCGACGGAAAGCCGTTGGGTCGCGTTCGCCACAAGATCCTCGCGATTCGGGACGTCTGGCAGCTCGAGCTCGACCCTGGGGTTAACCACCTGTACTCCACTCTGTTTGCGACGGTGCTCGATTTCGAGAAGAAGATGTAGGAGCCCGGCTCCTCCGTTACCTGTCCTCTCAGTGGATTGCCATTCCGCAGCCTTGGCAGAATCTACTCGCAGGCGGATTGCTCCTGCCGCATATCGAACAGGTGGTCAATCCCCCCACGAGAGGTGGAGGCGACCCTAGCGGGCGGGGCGGCGGGCCCGGCAATGGCTGCGGCCGCATCTCGTGGTAGGCGAGGATGTACATCATGCCCGGTAGCACGCTGACGGTGAAGATCGACAGGATGGCGAACACGAGTGTCGGTGTACGGGCCGGCTCAACGCGGCCTGCACGGAGGGGCCAGTACGAGAGGGTGAATACGAGCGCCAGCCAAACGAGACCAATGACGCCCAAGACGAGGTAGATCGAGATCGGAAGTCCACTGGGGGACGTGAAGTAGGCGAGAAGGAAGAATACCGCAACCTGCGCTGCCTGTAAAACAAGCCCAGCAACGACCAGCATCCTCCCAGTTCTTGAGGGGGACGCCGAGGGAGGCGGGAATGCCACGAAGCTGCCATCGGATTCCGTGTCTAAATACTCCCCGAGGGCCAACCCGGGCTGTGGAACTCATTCTCTGCGTGGACCCGGCTGCGGTCGACGATAACGATCAGCGGGGACCAAGTGACCCGGCTTGTCCAACTTCGTGTGGCTGGCAATCGCGTTTGACCCCAGGGCCGCCGGCAGGAGCTTGAACTGTTCCAGGAAGCTCCCCTCCGACACTTCAGCGATAATTGTAAATGCCATCAAAATAATGGCTCAAGTAATGAGCGCCAGCAAGATGACCAGCATCCCCGTGCACTCGGAGGTATTGCAGGAACTCCAGGCTCGGAAACTCGGAGGGAAGACTTGGGATGTGTTCCTGCTCGAGCTGCTGGAGGACTACGACCCACCGGAGTGGTTGACCGAGCTGGAAGCCCGCCGGAAGAAGGGACGATGGCTTCCAGCCGGCGATCTCGATCGAGTCCACGAGGAGCTTCGCCGGCGTGGGAGGTGAAAGTTGCCCTCACGCTACGTACCTCACGCGAAGGCGAAGGAGGAGTTCGCCAAGCTTCCTCCCGAGGTCCGAGAGGATTTCCTCTACGCCATACGTGGTCTTCTCTTCCAACCGTTCCGACCCGGTCCGGGCTACTGGGTGAAGGAACTCTCGGACCATCCAGGACTCTGGCGTTTAAGGCTGACCTCCTTTCGTCGTGTCAGAATGTACTACGCCGTGGATGGGGACACGCTCCGAATCTACGGTTTCGGTCCTCGCGAAGGCTTCTACGTCAGATTGCGGCAGACGGACCGGCTCCGACGCTGACCGGCCGCTCCGAGTCACCGGCTGGATCGCGGATTTGAACCCCCCGGGGGTTCAAAAACCCCCTCCGACACTTTCTAGCAATTTCTCGCCGAGAAGGAACATTCAGTTGCTTACTCGGGTGGAGGGTTCGAACCCGTGAGTTGTGCGTCACGCTCGGCGGAGGTACGCTCACGGCGCGCCTGCTCCAAGATCCGACCGCTGGGAACCAGCACGTTTATGGACGGGGCCACGTAGGCGCGTACGGCCGAGAGGAATCGATCATGACAGGGTGGGAAGGTTGCAAGACGTCGCCCGTCCAGACGGGAGAGTCGGTGGACCTGATGGGAATGACCTTTACGTTCCGACTCACGGGCAAGGACACGAATGGGAAGTACTCGATCACGGACCAGTACGCCCTTCCCGGGGCGGGGCCCACATGGCTCCATGCGCACCCTGCCGAGGAGACGTTCATTGTGGTGGACGGCGAGTTCGAAGTCTACGGACGAGAAAACGGGACGAAGGTTGCGCGAAGACTAGGGCCGGGGGACATCCACCACGTGGGGGCGAATGCCCCCCACGCGGTCAAGAATGTAGGGTCGACCCGCGGAAGAATCCT
>DASPQG010000003.1:0-8645 GCA_035625085.1 Thermoplasmata archaeon | reverse complement strand
GCGGGTGTGGGCGCGAGAAGGACCGTGAACGGTCCGGGAAGGTGTCGGCGCAAGAACCGTCGGGCGGCCGGGGAGACCCGGGCGAACCGTTCGACCTCTTCGGTCGAGCTCAGACAGACCGAGATCGGCTGGACGCCGGGGCGCCCCTTGGCGCGCACGAGGCGCTGGACGGCCGCGCGGTGGCCCGCGAGCGCCCCGAGGCCGAACAGGGTGTCCGTAGGATACACGACGAGCCGACCGCGCCGGAGCGCTCGCACCGCCGTGGCGATCCCGTCGCCCATCGCCCTCGCTAGAAGTACTCCTCGCCGACCTGCGAGTACGCGAGGTAGTCGTCCGGGGAGAAGTAGAGCGAAAGCTCGCGGGCCGCCGACTCCGCGGAGTCCGAGGCATGAACGATGTTCGGAGTGATCCCGAGGGCGAGGTCACCGCGCACCGTGCCCGGCGCGGCGCTCTGAGGGTTCGTCGCCCCGTTCAGGAGACGGACCACCGAGATCGCCGAGCGGCCCTCGAGGGCGAACGCAACGACGGGCCCGCTCGTGATGTGTTGGACGAGCGCGGCGTAGAACGGCTTCCCCTGGTGCTCGGCGTAATGGCGCTGGGCGAGCTCCGGGGTGACCCGGAGCATCTTCATCGCCACGATCTTGAGCCCCTTTCGCTCGTAGCGGGAAACGACCTCCCCGACCAGCCCCCGGCGCACTCCGTCCGGCTTCACCAGCACGAAGGTCCGCTCGACGTTCCCTTCCGCCATCGGGCCGCCGAGGGTGCGGGGGGCGTAAAGGTTTCGCCGGGGGTCAGAGAGAGCTCGGCTCGGTCACCGCTTCCCCGGAGGGTTTTGTAGCGCCCCCGGCTGGTCCGCGCGCTTCCGTGCCGCGCTCTCGTCCCAGGACCCAACCCGCCGTCCGGGGGTTCGACCGACTCGCCGACGCCTACGAACGAGGACGACCGGGATATCCCGTGGCGGCGGTGCGGCACCTCGGTCGGGTGCTGCATCTCGGCCCGGGCCGCACGGTCGTCGACGTCGGCAGCGGGACCGGAAAGTTCACCCGGGCGCTCGCTCCGCTCGGAGCGGCCCGCGTCGCCGTCGAGCCGACCGAAGGGATGCGACGGGTCTTCGAGCGCGTCGTGCCAAACGTGCCGGTGCTCGACGGGACCGCTGAGCAGATCCCGCTCCCGGACGGCTTCGCGGACGCGGCCGTCTGTGCCCAGGCGTTTCATTGGTTCCGGCCGCGGACGGCGCTGCGGGAGTTCGCCCGCGTCCTTCGGCCGGGGGGCGGCATCGCCCTCGTCTGGAACACGCGCGACGACACGGTCTCCTGGTCGCATCGGATCTCGGAGATCACCGATCGGTACCACCGCAAGGAGAGAGCCCGCGCGGGATGGCGCCCGTGGAAGAAGGAGTTCGGGGGCCCGAATGACCGGTTTGGGCCGCTCCACTTCCGATCGTTCCGCACGGCCCAGCGAGCGTCGCGGGAGACGTTCCTCGATCGGTTCCTTTCGACCAGCACGATCGCCGTCCAGGACGCCGCCGAGCGCCGTCAGGTCGCCCGGGAGGTCCGCGAGATCCTCCGGACCGACCGACTCAGCCGGGGCCGCCGTTGGCTCACCCTTCCGATGGAGACGGAGCTGTACTGGGCCTTCGTCAGGGGACCGCCCGCGCGTCGCAGACCCTGACCCATGGGCACCGGGCGCACCGCGCCGGGGAAGGGGTCGCGCGCCCGTCGTACGGAGCGAGAAGCTCGTCGCGCACGGCGAGGAGCTCCGCACGGGCCCGGTCGTCCCAGCGGACCCGGAACTCTCCGTCCGAGTACCGTAGGATCCCGTACGGGGGTGGGACCCCGGTCGTCTCCTCGACGAGCAGGCAGTACGCCCGGAGCTGGACCACATGGGAAGGAGTGGGACCGCGGGGCGGCGTCGATCGACTCTTGAGTTCGACCGGAACCAGCCGCCCGTCGGAAAGTCGACGCAGCTCGTCCGGCCGTCCCACGAGTCGATACCGTTCGGAACGGAGCGTCGCCGGGCGTCCCGCGTCGACGGCCACGAGTCGGCCGGAGCGGTTGTCTCGGCGTCGCTGGGACAGTGCGCGAAGGGCCCAGAGGGCAAGCGCGAGCCCGACGAGGGCCATGGCCGCCGCGAGCACGGCGGGGCTCGTCAAGGCCGGAACAGTATCCACCCTACCCCCAGAGCGGCGAGAGCGATTCCGAACAGCAGGACGGCCCAGTACGCTCCGCCGCGCTCGGCGCGGTGGCGCTCGGCCGTCAGCACGCGGTCGTGGTACCGAACGCCGTCCCGCGCGGTCCGTTGAGCGGAGCGGGTCGCGCCTCCCCGCGGCGGATGGTAGCGGTACCAGTGGGAGCGCGGACAGTAGACGTAGTCCGCGAGGTCGGAGGGGGACGTCCAGCGATCGTCGTCGTCGTCACCGCGGCCCATGCCGCGAACGGCGCTCCGTGGCGAGGCTTACCGATTCCGCTCGACCGGCACCGATGGAACGGTGGGTCGTTCGATCGGTCACTCGGCGTTCGCGCCTTCGGCCTTCTTGCGGGGCCGTCGGGGTTTCTTCGCGGGGGCGGCGACCGGCGCCGCTTCGGACGGGGCCGGAGTTTCCACGGGCGCAGGCGCCGCTGCTTCGGGCCGGCGGGCGGCGCGGATCCGACCGGCCTTCGCCGCGGGTGGGGCCGTCGTCGGGGCTGCCTTCTGCGCGGACGAGCGGTCGGCGGCGCGCTTCAGCTCGTGCGCGCGCGTCCACTTGAAGTGGTGACCGACCCGGTGCAGGTGGAGCTGCTGCTTGCGGCACGACGCGGTGCAGAAGTGGAACACGGTCCCGTCCCGCTTCACGAACATCATGCCCGTGCCCGGTTCGATCTCCCGGGCGCAGAACGAGCACTGCCGCTTGACGACCATCGGTGGCCTCGCCCCCTACCGGACGGAGAGCTTGCGCGCCTCGCGCGCTGTCTCGCGGAGGATCAGGACGTCCCCGAGGCGAATCGGGCCAGCGACGTTGCGCGTGATGATCTTCCCGCGGTCACGACCGGCGAGGACACGGACCTTCACCTGGGTCGCCTCGCCCGCCATCCCGGTGCGGCCGACGAGCTCGACGACCTCCGCCGGCGAGCCCTTCTCTTCCGCCATCGATCGTCCCTTCCCGAGTTCGGTCCTGCTACCTAGCCGGCCCTCACTTCTTCAGGTTCGGGAACGCCGCGGAGAGCTCCTCGAGGAGCGGCTTCGCGTCGCCGGGCTCGACGACCGCGACGCTCGCCGCCGACTTCGAAAGCCCCGCGGACTGGCCGAGCCGCTGCTTCTTCGGGACGTAGAGGTACGGGATCCGCTTCTCCTCGCAGAGCATCGGCACGTGGACGAGGATCTCGACCGGATCGACGTCCTCCGCCATGATCACGAGCTTCGCTTCCGCACGCTCGCTCGATTTCGTCACTTCGTTCGTGCCGACACGGATCTTGCCGGTCTCGCTCGCCACCTGGACGAGCTGAAGGGCCTTGTCGGCGAGTTCACTCGGGGTCTCGAATCGCACGTAGATCGGTCGCGCCATCGTTCGTTCCTCGCGTCAGCGGAACCCCCGTTCTCGGGGGGTCCTCGGCTCACGGGTGGGGCCCCCTAAGGCCCTCGCTATTTAACTGTGCGCCGGGAGCGGTCCCTTCGGCCCCTTGAGTTCGGCGAGGAACGCGAGCGTCCGGCGCCACGCCTCGGCCGCCGCGGCCGCGTCGTGCCCCTCCCAGCCCGGCCGGTGGAAGGCGTGCCGTACCCCGGGGAACAGCTCGACCGACACCCGCTTCTTCGCGCGGTTCGCGGCCGGCAGGAACTCGCGGAGCGCCCATGGGGTAATTCGATCGTCCTCCGAACCGAGGATGAGGAGGAGCGGGCCCCGGAGCCCGGCCACCTCGTCGACCCGCTCGATCCGGCCGTAGTAGTCGACCGCGAAGTCGAACGGCCGGTGGCACGCCCCGAGGAGGGCGTATCCGCCGCCCATGCAGAAGCCGAGCGTTCCGACGCGGGCGGGGCCGGAGAGTCGCCCGGCGAGCGCGACCCGCGCCTCCTCGAGGGTGGCGAGGACCTCCGGCTCGGTGAGGGTGCCCGCGAGCGCGATCCCGTCGTCCCGATTCTCGGGGACACGGCCGCCGAAGAGATCGACCGTGGCCGTGGCGACCCCGACCGACCCGAGCGCCTCCGCGACCGAGCGCATGTACGACCCCCTCCCGTAGATGTCGTGGATCAGGACGACCCCGAGCGTTCCGCCGGACCCGGTGAGCTCCGCCGGGACAGCCCTCGGTGGGACCATCGTCGATCGCTCCGAGCGGGGAAACCCCGGCCGGTTCAAGAGCTGCCGGTCGGTGCGGGAGGGGCGAACGAGGCGGGCGAGAGCTCCGGGTGGGCGGCGAAGTACCGCCGGGCCGGCTCGAGCAGCCGGTCGAGCACGTCGGCGATTGCCGCCTTCAAATCCTGCGGATGGAGCTGCCCATTCGCCCAGCTCGTGACGAACTCCGGTTCGCTCGCGAACTCGACCGGACCCCCGTACTTCGCGGGGCGATCGACGCGCAGGCGGCCCTCCCACGGGAACACGATGAACCGGGCAATTTCGACCACGGGGTTCCCATCGACCGCCTTCGCGGGACAGAATGCCTGCTGTAGTCGGTCGCCGATGGTGCGACGATCCGCGGGGATGGGGATGCCGGAGCTCGGGTCGGATTTCGACATCTTTCGCTCGACCAACCCTTCCAGCGAGTCCATGCGGCCCCCGCCCTTGAGCGACGAGAGGAGGGGGGTGTGGATCGCGGTCGGCACGGGCCAGTGGTAGTGGTGCGCGACCTCGCGGGCCAGCACGTGGGCCCGGCGCTGATCCATGCCACCGTAGGCGATGTCGACGGGGAGCTCGAAGATGTCGGCGACCTGCATCGCGGGGTAGAACAGCCGGGAGGTATCGAGCTCCGACTCCTCCTCCGTCCGCCCCATGATCGACATCGCACGCTTCGTCCGGGCGAGGCTCATCGCCTTCGCGGACCGCACGACCCGAGCCCAGTAGTCGGAGGAACCGGTGAGCTCATGCGACCAGCGGTACCGGACCCGCTCGGGATCGGCGCCCAGGGCGGTGAACGTCTCCTGCATGTACCGCCCGGCGGCGGTGATCCGGTCGAGGTCGCCTCCGAGCTTGTCGTTGATCCAGGAATGCCAGTCGGCCAGGAAGACGGTCACGTCGCAGCCGGCCTCGGCGAGGTCGAGGATCTTGCGCGTCGTGATGAGGTGGGCGACGGTCAGCGATCCGGACGGCTCGAACCCGATGTATGCCCGCGGATGCTCGGTCGACGCAAGGAGGGAGCGCACCTCCTCCTCGGTAAGGACTTCGGCGGTGTTCCGCACGATGCGGGCGAGACGCTCCCCGGTGTCCATCGCCGAGACGGAGGGCCGACCCTATTTATCCGCTCGAGGTCCGCGGCGCTCGAGCGCGCGTCGCGTTTCCGCGCGCGCACGGACCTATTAAGACCCCCCGAGCTGCTAGATATGACCCCGCGCCCATGGATGGTTCGACCGAGACCGTCGCACCGGTGGCACCGCCGGCCGGTGTACCCGCCGAGGAGCTCGCTCGGACGCTCGGTGTGAGCGTCGACACGGCCGATCGGCTCGTGAAGGCCGGCCACACGACCCCCGAGGCGGTCCGGGCGCTCTCGGACGAAACCCTCGCCGAGCTCGGCATCCCTCCCGAGGAGGTGGCTCGGCTCCACCCGGCGCCGGCGACACCCCTGCCGCCGCTCGAGATGGCTCCGGAGGCCGCCCCCGCTCCCACCGCCGGACCGGGGCCGGCCGACTCGGACAAGATCGTCGAGCGCTGGGCCGGCACGGTGCGCCGCTCGGACCGGGCCCGCCGACGGCGGCCAGCGGTCGCGCCGAAGGAATCGACGGACATCCTGCGGAAGTGGGTGGACGGAGATGACCGCGCGATGGAGGACTGGATCCGCTCCTCCGAGGCGGACCGGCCGGTGCCGGCAGTCCCGCTCGTGAGCCCTCCTCCGCCCGGACCCGTCGAGGGGCCGACCCCTCCCGCTCCGACGGAGACCGCGGCGGTGTCGCCCGTGCTCGAGCGCGAGGAGACGGTCGTCCGCTGGCTCACCGGTCTTCTCGACCGCGTGAAGAGCGATCAGTTCGACCCGTCCACGATGATCCAGGAGGTCCAGGACCTCCAGCGGCAGCTGTTCGATGAGCGGACGAAGCGCAAGCAGCTCGAGGACGAGGTCGAGCACGTGAAACGCGGCTCGATCGCCGTGATCAAGTACGTGCGCTCCCACGAAGCGAAGGAGCGGGAGCTCGCGGTCCGGGCCAAGGACGACGAGATCGCGGAGATGAAGCTCCGCCTGCTCGCGCTCGAGGGCGTGGACGGACACCGCGCCACCCCGACACCGGCGCCCGGCCCCGCGAACGGAAGGCCGCCGAACGGCGCCCCGTCCGTCCAGGCCGCCGACGCGGTCGAGAAGGCGACCCGCGAGCTCGACCAGCGCTTGCGCGAGGAGTTCGCGGAGCGCGAGCACGAGTACATCGAGCGGGAGACCGAGCTGCGCCGACGGATCGTGCAGCTCGAGGGGGACGTTCGCAGCCTCTCGAGCCAGACGGAGATGGCCCGCGACCGGGAGTCGATCCTCACGAAGGAGCGGGGCCCGATGACGGAGGACCTCACCCGGCGCCTCCAGGAGGTCCAGGAACGGGAACGGGACCTGGTGGCCCGCGAGAACGAGCTCAGGACCCGTTTCGAGGAGATCCGGATCAACGCGGAGGAGAACGAGCGGCGACGCGGCCTCCTCGAGTTCAAGGAAGGGGAGCTCGCTGCCTACGACCAACAGCTCCAGACCCGCCGCCAGGCGCTCGACATCCAGGCCCGCCGCCTCGAGGAGCAGCGCCGGGAGCTCGGGCCCTCCGGAACGGGGCCGGGGGACGAGGCGCGGCGCGTGGAGGACCTCCGCCACCAGCTGGCGCAGAAGGAGTCGGAGCTACGCGCCCGGGAGAGCCAGCTCGCCCAGCGGGTCCAGGAGCTCGAGCGGATGAGCGGGGTCGCGGCCGAGGCCGAGGCAGACCGCCTGCAGGCCGAGGCGGCGGCGACGGTCGCCGAGCCGAAGGTCAAGAGCGGTATCCGCCGCCTGGACGACCTCCTGTACGGTGGGTATCCCGTCGGCTCCCAGGTGCTCGTGAACGGTCCCGCGCACACCGGGAAGGACGTGCTCGCCCGGCTCTTCTCGGCCGAGGGCCTCCGGCTCGGGGTCCCGTCAATCTGGGTCGCGACCGACAAGACCTATCAGCAGGTGCGCGACGACATCGCCGCGCTGTTCCCCGGGTTCGCCGACGCGGAGAAGAAGGGGATGATCCGCTACGCGGACCTCTACTCGCGCGCGGTCGGCGCGACCCCGTCTGCGCCCGGCGTTCGGTTCCTCTCGTCGACGGACAAGAACGTCTTGGACCAGCTCGCCGAGACCGTCAACGTCTACGCCGAGGAGCTCAAAGAGAAGTTCTCGGGGTACCGCCTGATCTTCGAATCGGTCTCGACGGTGACCGCGTACCTCGACACCGCTGCCACGTTCCGGTTCCTCCAGCCGTTCGTCGGCCGCCGGAAGCTCGACGGGGCCGTCTCCTACTACATGCTGGATAGCGGCATGCACTCGGACAGCGACCTCGAGACGCTCGAGCACATGGTCGATGGCTCGATCAACCTCAAGGTCGAGCAGATGAAGACGCTCCTCGCGGTGAAGGGGATCGGTGAGGCGCAGGCCCGTTCCTGGGTCGGCTACTCGTTCACGAAGCGCTCGTTCAACCTGGGATCATTCTCCCTCGAGCACATCCGCTGAACCGCGAGTGATCCCAAGGACGACGGTCGGAGCGGTGCTAATACGCGCCGAAGCCTTCTCCGGGGTCACGCGACGAGGGCCCCATGCCGACCCATTCGCAACTCCTCGTCCTCGCACTGGCCATCGCGGTAGTGGTCGCGTGTGTCGTCGGGCTCGTAGCCCTCAGCCCAGGCTCCTCCTCCGGTCCGGCCAGCTGCACTCCTTCGGCCACGGTCTCCGGCCCCACGATGAACGAGACGTACTGTACGAAGGAAGTGACGGTGACGTCGTGCGCCAACTCGAGCTGCCCCGTACCGCCCCCGGGGTTCCTGTTCCGCGGCGTGCTGTTCCAGTTTGAACTGTTTCCCAACGGGAGCGGCGCCGGGCTTCGGGCCTGGGTCACGGAGAACGATCAACCGAACCAGCCCTCGGAGTTCTCGATGCAGGCAAGTTCCTCCTCACCTGCCGGTCAGCAGTGGAACTCGCCGGACAATCGGGTCTTCGTGGTGTGGGAAAGCCCGTACTTTTCGACCAACCCGAACGGGACGATTTCCTCGGTCATCCTTGCCGGAGTGCTCCTCGGGTAGGCCGCCCGGCCGCGGAACTCGTGCGGCCGGCCAGAGCCGGGCCGAGACGAAGCGCTATGTAGGAGCGGCCTGCTCGTGGTCTCGCTAGGCTAGACCGGGGGGTTGGGCGTCCCCTTACACACCGAAACCGTCCTTAGCGGGGGTGACAGGCAGGAGCGACGTTCGGGCGAGCTGTGCGTCTCGTGGCGCCTCGTAGACGCTCTGTTCCGCCGGGCCGCGGGTGTTGCGACGGGCGCTCGGAGGAGCG
>DASPQG010000002.1:0-11491 GCA_035625085.1 Thermoplasmata archaeon | reverse complement strand
CCCGGAGGCCCTGTCCCGGATGAGTTCCCGGAACACGGGAAGGTCCACGGCGACCGTCGGGGTGCCCACGGCTCCTGCTTCGAGCACGGTCAATCCGAACCCCTCGGCCTGGGACGCGATCACGTTCGCGGTGGCCTCTTGGAGCAACCGACGCTTCTCCTCTTCCGAAACGGCCCCCACGAACCGAACGCCCTTCACGCCGCTCGCGAGCCGTTCCAGTCGTGCCCGATCCTCACCATCGCCGACGATCGTGAGCGTTCCGGGGGCCGGGAAGCGCGCGAACGCGGCGATGACGCGGTCGATGCGCTTGTATGGCTGTAGGCGGCCGATGACGACGAAGTCGGGGGGCGATACCGGGACGCGCCCCGGCGAAAAGTAGCGGAGGTCGACGCCGGGAGGATTCACCTCTATCGAGTCGCGGATACGGAGCTGATCCCGGGCCTCATCGCGGGTCGCATTCGAGATGGCCACAAACAGTCCTTTCTCGAAGCGAACCGTGCGTTCCAGCGCCCGCACGACGGTCGCGACCCCCGGGGGAACCTCGCGGCCGAGAATCGACTGGTGCACGTGGTAGAGAATGATCAGCCGAGGGCCGCGGTGGGACCACCCGGTGTGAAACGGCACCGCGTGGGCGACGCTCTCGATCACGAGGTCGTACCCTCCCGCGACGAAGGGAGCGATGAGATGCAGGGAAAGTCGACCACCCCGGCGGAGGATTCGGATCGACCCCATTCGCTCCGTCGAGGGCCGGCCTCGGACGGATTCGCAACGCCAGGTGACATCGTAGCGGGACGGATCGAGACGGGAGAGGGTCTCCCACAGGTACCGTTCGGCGCCGCCGGCGGCCGGGTGGAACGGGTCACGGTGGTTCAAGCAGAGGATCCGGACCGGCCGCTCGCCGCCGGGCAGAGCAACGGCGGGCGGAGGGGTTCCAGACACATGCATGGTGCTCGGGTCAGACTCCCCCTTAGGGGATGGCTGCGGAGTCCCGACGAAGATTCCGAGGAGGTGCCCCCACCCCGCGTTCCCCACAGGTATCCGCGGCGCGCGGGAGCGCCCTTG
This sequence comes from Thermoplasmata archaeon, assembly GCA_035625085.1. Lineage (GTDB taxonomy): Archaea > Thermoplasmatota > Thermoplasmata > Lutacidiplasmatales > UBA184 > Lutacidiplasma. The sequence goes on along the minus strand of DASPQG010000002.1, from coordinate 10,429 downwards.
TCTACAAGAAGGTAAGTCCGGGCCCGCCGGTCGAGAGAACCGTACTTCCGGCGAGCGTACCGACCGTCAACAACCGCTAAAACCCCGAGGTTGCCTGCGTCGTCACATGCCGAACCGGTCGGCCCTGATCACGGGCATCACCGGGCAGGACGGGTCCTACCTAGCGGAACTCCTTCTCAGCAAGGGGTACCGCGTCTATGGTCTCGTCCGCCGACTCAGCAGCCCCAACATGACCAACATCGAGCAGCTGCGGGATTCGGTCGAGATTCTCGACGGGGACCTGATCGACCAGACGTCCCTGATCCAGTCGGTCCGGACGGCTCAGCCGGACGAGGTCTACAACCTCGCCGCTCAATCGTTCGTCGCCACGTCGTTCAGTCAGCCGGTACTGACCGGTGAGATCACGGGGCTCGGAACGATTCGACTGCTCGAAGCCGTTCGCGCGGCGGCGCCCAACGCCCGGGTCTACCAAGCCTCCTCGAGCGAGATGTTCGGGCTAGTCCAGGAGGAACCGCAGAACGAGAGGACCGCGTTCCATCCTCGCAGTCCGTACGGGGTCGCCAAGGTCTACGGGTACTGGGCGAGCGTCAACTACCGTGAAGCGTACGGGATGTACGTCAGCAACGGGATTCTCTTCAATCACGAGTCCCCTCGCCGCGGGCTTGAGTTCGTCACCCGCAAGATCGCGCATGCCGTGGCGTTGATTGCCCATCATCGGGAAGGGAAGCTGACCCTCGGGAACCTCGACGCGAAACGCGATTGGGGGTACGCCCCGGAGTTCGTCGACCTGATGTGGCGGACGCTCCAGCATCCTCGGCCGGACGACTTCGTGGGGGCCACCGGGGAGGCGCACTCGGTCCGGGAGTTCGTCGAGGAGGCGTTCCGGGTCGCGGGGGTTCCCGACTGGCAACAGCATGTCACTACCAACGACCGATACGTCCGACCCTCCGAGGTGTTCAACCTCCGGGGGGACGCGACGAAAGCCCACCGCGAGCTGGGCTGGCAGCCGACCACCCGGTTCCCCGGGCTCGTTCGCATCATGGTGGAATCGGAGATGGCGCGCCTCGATAGCCCCTCGAGGTAGCGTCGTCCGCCCGTGGCTGAACGGATGACCACCGAGACCTCGCCCCCGAGTCGCGGCCCCTCCCCGGGCCGACCGTGGTGGCCGTTCGCCGTGGTGGTGGCGATTCTCGCCGTGGGGCTGGCCAGTGCCCAGCTGGGCTGGGTAAGCCCTATCGACCCCGTCCGGGGCACCCCGCAGACGGCCCAGCCCCAGCTCCTCTGGGTCACCGGCGACTTCGGGAGCGCGACCCAGCACGTGGTGGGAAACCACACGGTCGAAGGCAACAAGCTGATCCTGAACTACCTCGTCTCGACGGCCAACGCCACGGCGACGTGGTCGATCTCCTTCCCGGAGACCAACGATGTCCAGGGCCAGACCCTCGACTACACGTTCTGGGTCCCGGCCGAGATGCAGTTCCTCCGCAACGACACCCCCCTCCACGTCACCGTCAACGGGGAAGCTTTCCGCTACCAGCCGACGCTACTGGCGAACGCCACGAACTGGCCGACCCAGGTCTATGTGCCGAGCCCGAACTCGAGCCAGCAGCTCCCGGGACTGTTCGGAGGGTTCCTGAACCACCAGTTGTACGTGCCGTTCAGCGGCACCTTCCACTCCATCAACTCGACCGTCACGGTACAGATGACGGTGCCGGCGGGGGCCGAGGTGACCCTGCCGAACATCGTTCTGTCCATCTCTCCCGCCCCTTCCGGCGCATCCGCGGCGACCGCCCAGCAGAGGGGCTGGCTGCTGCTGCCCGTTCTCGCGGTGGCGGTCGCCGCGTTCGCCTGGGCGCTCCGCAAGCTCGACGTACGGCGGGTCGCGACGGTGTTCGCGCTCGGCATCGGGATCCGGGTCGCGCTGGCGCCCCTCTTTCTCCACACCGACCTAGTGACCCTCATCCAATTCCCGACGTTCTTCTATTCGTATGGAATCACGAACCTCCAGAGTTTCATTTACGGGCCCACCTGGTTCGCCTCGCTCATCGTGCCCGCGAGTCCGTTCTACGCGGCCGGGGTGAGCCCCTCCACCGACGCGTTCAACGTACTGTTCAAGCTCACTCCGATCGCCTTTGACGGGCTCACCTACCTCGTTCTGCTCCGTCTCATCACCGGACTCCGAGACGAGAAGACGGCGTACCGCTGGGCCACCTTCGGCTGGCTCCTCAATCCGTTCGTGATCTACTTCTCCGCGGTCCACGGACTCAACGAGTCGGTCGTGGCGTTCTTCATCGTGCTCGCGGTCTACCTGGTGCTGCGCTCGCATTGGCTGCGCGGAGCCGTGGGGCAGACCCTCGCGGTGCTCACCCTCTATCCGGCCGCGTTCGCCATTCCTCCGTTGCTGGCGATCAGGGGACGCCCGGTCCGATTCGTGGTCGCCACACTCGCCCTCCCCGTGGTATTGATGGCGATACTGTTCCTCGCGGTCTACCGTTCGGTCGCGCCGGCGTGGGCGTATCTCGGGGTCGTTATCGGCAGCACCTCGGCGAGCAACCTCCCGACGTACGGCGCGTTGGGGAGCGCCCAGACGCCCTGGTTGCTGTTCTCCCGCGGGTTCGGCTTCGTGCCGAACCCCTTGGAAGGTCTCATTCTCGCGGCCAGCCTCTTCTTGGTCCTGGTCCTGGTCCGTCGGCCGGTCTCTCCCGCGACACTTCCGGCGGCGGTCCTTCTCGCGATGCTGTTCTTCTACCTCTCGTACCAGTCGTTCTTCGTCCAACTGCTCATTTGGATCGTTCCGCTCCTCGTCATCCTGCTCGCGCTCCGCCTCCGCCCCTCCCGCCAGGCGCTCTCGTTCCTGCTCGGGACCTCGCTCTTCGCTCTTGGGATCAACTTGGCCGCGCCGTGGTTCGCGTTCGTTACGACGGTCCTGTCGCTGCTCCTGTTCACCGCTCTCTTCGTGCCGCTCCTCGTCCTCGTCCCGAGCCCTGTGCCCAACTTCGTGCGTCGGGCCGTGCGGGCGATCGATGGAATCGGTTTCGCCGTGGCGATCGCCCTGCTCGCCCTTACCGAATCCACGGTCCCCACCGCCTGGGACCTCGTGGGCCTGACCCTCATCGTCGCGGTCGGTGCGGGGATCGTCGCGTTCGTCCCGATCGAGCGCCCCCAGTGGGCGGAACGCCGCGGCTTCGACCCCCTCCTGAGCGGAGTCTGTCTGATGGGTCTGCTGGGCTACTTCTACGCCGTATTCTACACCGGTTCGGTCGTCGTGACGGGACTGCTCCTCGCGCTCGCGCTGTACCTCGCCCTCGTGAACCTGAGCCGGGCGGCCTGGGCCACACATCTCTGGTTAGGGACCTATGCCTGAGGACGCGGGTTCGTCTCAGCGATCGCCGTCGGCGAGAACCCTTCTCATCGTCGTACCGTGCAGCCTGAGGGTTGGGGGTGGGCAGGAGCTCGACGTGCTCCGGCTCGCCGCTCGCTTGGCGCGCCGATCGTTCCGGGTCCGGGTCGTGGACTTTCAGGCGTTCCTGCGCGAGGAACCGCGCCTCACCGACGCCAACGTGACCGAGAAGCTCGCGGGAACGACTCGCGTGACGCTCGGCGCGATCCCCCTCATCCGCCAACTCACCGCGCTGCCGACGATCCGAGCGGCGCGTCGGCTAAAGGCGGAGATCGCCGGCGCGGACGTGGTGATCCACTGCCCGTACTACGTCGAGGACCTCGCCGTCACCCTCCTCGCTCGTCTCAACCACCGGCCGCTCATCGCCTCCCAAGAGAACACGTTCCTTCACCGCGTTCCGGGGAACCCTCGAGAGGCGCTCCAGGACCTCTGGAACCGTGTCGTGGGGGTGCGGCTCCTCCGATCGATCGCCGGGGTCCGTACGCTCGGCTCCGACGAACAGGAAACGCTCCGCTCGTTCGGAGTCGATCGCTCGCTGGTCCTCTACGTCCCCCCCTGGAGTGGAGACCTTCCGGGCCGGATGCCGAGCCCGGCGGACCGACCGCTTCCGACTCCCTCGGGAGCTCCCGAATCCGCAGCCGAGCTGCGGGTGCTCATCTCCGGCCGGATGACCCCGCAGAAAGGGACGGCGACGATCGTTGAGATACTCGAGCGGTGCGGGCACCGTCCCGAGCTCCTCGCTCGGCTGCGCTTCCTGTTTGTCGGGACCCGTCAATTACCTTTCGAGATCGACCGGTTCATTCGAGAGTTCCCGGACCGGGCCCAGAACCTCGGCTTCTTCCCCGGGGGACTCGCGGAGGTCTTCGCCCGGACCGACGTGCTCCTGATGCCGTCCCTCTACGAGAGCCTCGGGTTCACCGCCGTTGAAGCGATCGGCAACGGGGTGCCCGTGATCGCCTCCGACGTTTCGGGCTTGCGAGAGGTCGTTCGACCTGGCGAGACCGGGTGGCTTGCGCCCCCCCGTGACCCGGAGGCGTTCGTCCGACTGCTGGAGGCGTGCCTCACTCAGAAGGTCTCGGACCCTTCCGGATGGAACGAGTTGCGGGCCCGGTGCCGAGCCTCCTTTCAGCTACGCTTTGGTCCCGAGGTGCTGGAGGGCCAATTCGAACAGTTCGTCACCTGGCTGGACTCCGAAGGCTCGAAGGCAGGGAGTCCGGCCGAACGCGGATCTCCGGCGAACCAGTAACGAATCGGGTCGGTCCTCCGGGCCACGGGACCCCACTGTGTCGCAATGCCGCATGCGACGCCGCGACGCGCGCCGGTCTCGAGAGCTAGGTATATAGTGAGGTGACGTCGTCAAATTGGCCGTTTCCATGAGTCGACCCGGTGCGGAAGGCCGCCGCGAACCTCGGCCGCCGCCCACCGGAAGAGTCATCTGGGAGCGGGTATCGGGCGCGTGAGTCGATGCGGGTGATCGTTGCGAGCGCGCAATTCCCGCCGACCCGGAGCGGGTACTCCCGCGTGGCGGGGAATCTTGCGGAGCAGTTCCGCCGCGACGGGCACACGGTAATTCCGCTCACCGAACCGGTCGCGTGCTCGCGCTACGGCCGTGTCCCGGTGCTCAACTCGAAGGGGATCCGCCTGCTGCGCGAAGGGGCGGACATCGTCCAGGTCATCGGTCCTTCCCCACCGTTCTCGGAGCAGGTCGTTTGGGAAGCGCACCGCCAGAAGATCCCGGTGGTCTACGCGCTCGCCGCGTTCGCCGGACTTGCGACGTTCTACTCCGGACCCATCCCGTCGGCGGTCGACACGCTCTACCAGCGGACCGTCTACCGCGTCGCCCTCCGGATGGTCGACGCGGCGGTCTTCCATACCCGGGACTTCGCCGAGAGCTTCGGGCTCAGCGCCATTCCCTGGACCGTGATCCCGCTCGGCGCGAGCGATCCCTGCGCCACGACCCCGTACACCGTCCGCTCGTTCGGGGGACCGGACGACGGACCGCTCCGGGTCCTCTTCACGGGGCAACTGCGGCGGGCCAAGGGAGTGACCAACCTGATCCGTTCGGTGGCCGAGCTCCATGACGGCGGTAAGCCGGTGCGGCTGACGATCGTGGGCGACGGCCCTCAGCGCCCTCGACTCGAACGCCTGGTCGACCAGCTCGGGCTTCGACCGCTCACCACCTTCCGGGGCTGGGTCGAGGACGGCGAGCTCCACCAGGAGTACCTTTCGAACGACGTGCTCGTGCTCCCGAGCCTGCTCGGAGAGAGCTTCGGCATCGTCCTCGTGGAGGCTCGTCTCCACGGCCTCCAGGTGATCGCGTCCGACCTTCCCGGGGTCCGGGAGCTGGTGCACGAGTTCAACGGTCAGGTGGTCCCGCCCGGGAACGTCCCGGCGCTCGCCCAGGCCCTGCGGGGCATCGAGCGCCCGAAGCCGGAAGCCCGTCAGTTCAATACCCGGCTCGCGGCCCGCTTCTCCTGGTCCGAGACCGCGCGCCAGTTCCTGGCGGTCTACCGCGACGTGCTGAACACGGGCACGAAGCGCCCTCAGTCGGCGTGAACCCCTCTCGCCCTCACCGACCCTCGATGGCGCCGGCCACTAGGTAGGGGCGCACGTCGCGCTCGCGGTCCCACCGACGAACTCGAAGAGGCTCGCGTCCCCGTCTTCGATCAGCAGTCGGAAGTCTGACGAGTTCTCGAGGGGGCCCGGATCGATCGGGCGGAACCATGGCGTGGTGGCGCCGGAGACGAACACTTCGGTCACTCCAAGCTGGATGAGGGCGAGTCGCGTCGTGGGGGTGTAGACCCCGGAGCTCAGGTTGTCGTACGAGAGGAAGTACGAAAGATTCCGCGGCGACGGGGTCATCTGGTAGACGAGGTGGATGGGGGCGTATTCAGGGAGGAACTGTCCGACCGATCCCGGGGCGACGAAGACGGCGGAGCAGTCCGGAAGATGGTTCGCGGACCACTCGAGGACGGTCAGGTCTCCGGAAGTGACGTTGGCCCAGTTGTTCACTCCCCGCTGCAGGAACGACGGTCCTTCGATGGCGGTGGCCACGGAGCCCACAGTGAACGGTGCCACCAATCCAACGATGAGAGCCACCTGAATCCAAGTCCGACGCCGGGCGCCCGGGTCTCGTCCGGCTAGGTGCCATCGCTCCGAGGGCCGTGCGGGAGGGGGGGCGCCCTCCGAGGCAGGACGTCCGTGGGGGGATTGTGCGGCCGCCACTTCGAGGAGGTAATTGACGGCCGCGAGGAGCGGGGCGAGGGCGAGGGCCGCAAGTCCGATGAACATCAGGTACGAGGTCTCGTCGAAGTTGCTGATGGTGCCCAGGAAGGTGAACGCCGCCCCCGGTGCCTGCGCGGTCGTCAGGGCCGCGGTGAGGAGGAACAGGACGGCGCACGTGGTGAGGAGCGTGGAGAAGAAGTGAGGGGGGAACCAACGAGATCGCCGCGACCGCGGCTGGAAGGCGACCCACGCGGCCAGAAGGAGGGCGAGAACGAGTAGGATCTGGATCATCAGGCTCACCGCGGGGAACGGGGAAAGCCGACCTTTCCAGGGGACGAACGGGTCGAGCTCCTGCTGGAGGAGTCCGGACCCGAACGGCGACCAGAAGGGAGGGGGCGATTGGACGGCCGTGCCGGTCTGAGTGAGGACGTGGGCGGGGTACCCAAACCAGAGCAGTGTCCCGAGAATCGAGCGGACGATGAACAGCGCGGCCACCGAGACCACGACGACCACTCGGGAAAGCCCGGCCAGCAGTTCCCGAAGGTGGTGCCCGTGGTCGATGATCACGAAACCGATCATGAGGATCGCGTACGCTTCGGCACAAGTGAGGCTCAACGAGGCCAGGATGCCGACACCGACCCCCAGCAGCACCACCTCGGACCAAGGTCGGGAAGGCGGGGCGACGAGTTCTCGCAACGGTCCGAGAAGCAGAAGGAAGAGCGGCACCCCCATCACAAAATCGTACGACCCGCCGACGTACAAACGGGGCCAGCTCGCCACCATCCCGAAGAACGCGGCGAACAGGAGGCCGGAGATCTGCCCGGAGCGGCCCGCTACCCCGCCGAGCCGTCGCCCCCAGCAGTAGGTCGCGGGGAGTCCCAGCGTGAGGAAGAGCGGTGGGACAAGGATCGGTGTCGAGACCACGGACCAACCCCATAGCGATGCGGGGAGTGCCATCCAGACGGTCTCTCCCTGGGGGTACGTGACGCCCGCCGCGGCGTACGGCTGGAGGGTCCAAGGAAGCGTGTGATTGCTCAGGGTCAGGTTCACCCACAGGGCCGCTACGCTGCCGTCCCAGGCATTCGGGAGCGGGTGCTGCCAGACCGGGGCCAATTCGAACACGAGGAGCAAGAGGGCTCCAGCGGCGATCGCCCCAAGTTCCCACCCCGCCTCCACGCGGGTCGATTTCCCCATCAGTGGCTGCCCAAGGACGACCCGCACCAGTACCACACCCAGGATGCCCGCCCCGAGCACGCCCCCAACGAGGTACGTCCCGAAGAGGGGGAGCGGAACCGACGCCAGGGCGTAGAGCAGACTTCCCGCGACGTAGAACGCGAGGAGGCACCGTTCGACCCAAGTGATACGGACGGTCCGGCCGAGCCATCGCTCGGCGCACCAGATCAGGACCAGCCCGGCCGGGAGGAGGAGCAGAAACAGGAGGCCAAGCCCCAGGTACGCCTCTAGCAGCGAAAGGGCCACGGAACGCCGACAAGGGGCCGGTCCGTAAAAACTACTTACCGGGGCCTGGCCCGCGGTTCGTCGCGCTCCGGTCCCGCGAGGACACCACCGTAGAGGATATGGAGGGGTCCTTGTTCAGGACCGCCCGACCATGACGCCGAATTTGAATCCCGTGGGTGGACTTCCCCCGAATCTCAACGCCGAAACCAACGTCATGCCGTATCTGAACGCCCGGGTGGGATGGGCACCCTCCGTGGTCGTGACTCCGGCGGGCGGGCCGGGAGGAGATGGGGGAGATTACGGGTCCAATACCCCCAACTCGGTCACCCAGGGGATCAACGAGGCCTTGCAGAGTGTCGCCAAGTCGGGGGGAGTGGTGGCGGTCCAGACCGGGAGTTATGCCATCAAGGGGCCGGTGACGATTCCAAGCAATGTGTCGCTGGTCCTGAACGGCGCCACCCTGACCGCCGGCGTCGCGATGCCCAACTTGATCGTCATGAAGAACAACTCGTCGATCGTGGGCTACGGGGCGATCAACGGGAACCGCCTGGCCGGTACGGTAGTCTACTTCGCCACGGGCGGGAGACTGATGGGCTCGGGCGGGGTGATCACGATCGCCAACAACGCGTTCGGCCAGCCTTACTTCGCCGGGGTCAATCTCACGAACTGCACCGACGTGGTGGTCTCCAACATCGCCCTCGTGAACACGTCATTCTCCGCGAACGGCGTGACCCGGGGCTCGTTCACGGACATCCGCGTCACGATCACGCAGAACCTCGGCGCCAACGTCCAGAACACCCGGCCGGTCTATGTGATCGCGAACGCGGCGCCGTCGGCGTATCTCAAGTTCGCCCGCGTCCACATCGATGGAGGCGGGGTGCAGAACGTCTCGCTGATGGCGTTCAATGGAGGCGAAAAGGGGCCCATCCTGAACTGCTCCGTGACGGACTGTTCGTTCGAACACGCGCTCGATGGGAGCGTGGCCGACGGGCTCGACGTCGTCGGGTGCGACGGGACGACGGTCCAGGGATGTTTCAGTACCGGGGTCTGCGACGGGATCTCGGTGTGCGGGTCGGTGAACGTCGCGCTCGTTTCGAACGTGATGAAGTACTGCTCGGCCTCCGGCATCAGCCTCGCCGATGGCTCGATCCTCGCGACCACGAAGCGCATCACCGTGGTGGGCAACATCTGTTGCTCGAACGGGACCAAGCCGGACTGCCCTCCGAACGCGAAGACGGGGATCGCCTCGATTTCCAAGGCAGGCTCCGTCACGTCGGACATCGTGATCATCGGCAATACCTGCCAGGACGAAGGAAAGGGGATCCAACAGTACGGGATCTACCTCGACGGAACTCCCACCAACGTGGTCTCCGCCTTCAACAACCTCCACGGGAACCGGACGTCGCCGTACGCGTACGCCGGTGCGGACCGGTCCGTCACGGCCGGGAACAACATCGCGTGAGCGACGCCCACGGCTCCCCGGAAGGCGGGTAGCGCGTTCGCTCCGGCGAACGCTTACGGCCGAAGGCGCTAGGTGAGAGGTAGCTCTCCGAGCCCTATGGCGGGACGAATCACCTGGCAACAGGTCCGCACGTGGGTCTTTTTGGCAGCGTGCGTGGCCGTGCTGGCCGGCACTATCGTCTACGCCCAAGACGGTCACTTCACACCGCTGGACCCGGTCACGCTGACCACGCAGACGGTCGGTCCTCAGTATGTGTGGGGTACCGCGGTCTACGGAATGGGGTACACGGGCATCACCGGGAATCACACCCAATATGGCAACACCCTCTTGCTCAACCGAATCCTGAATAACAAAACGCCCGCCACCGTCTGGTACAACCTCTCGTTCCTCAGCCTGAAGGACCTCAACGGTCACGCGAACATCTTTGCACTCTACGTGCCGGCCCAGTTCGCCTCCATCTCGAACACAACTCCGATGGTGGTGAGTGTAGGGCAGTTCCACTTCCAGTACAACGCGACCAACGCGACTTACGTCCCCTGGTACAAGTACGGCAAACTCCCAGTCTACGAATCCGCGTTGAATCTCACTCCGTATCCGGGGCCGTACCGAATTCCAGGGAATCCCGAATACATCCAGTTCAATCTCACTTCCAACACCCTAGCTCAGAACAGCACCGTCTCAATCAAGATCACCGTTCCGAAGACCGGACAGATCTACCTTCAGAACATCGTCTTCACGGCGACCTTCAACGCAGTCTCGGGGATCACACCGACCTCACGGACGGTAGGACTGTATTCGATCCCGGTGCTCGGAGCCGCCCTGGCGGGAGTGTTCGTGCTTCTACGGAGGTTTTCCGCCGCCAAGTACGCGGGAACTCTCGCAGC
>DASPQG010000001.1:0-41007 GCA_035625085.1 Thermoplasmata archaeon | reverse complement strand
CCCGGATCCGGATGGTCCCCTGGAGGACCCGGGTGCCGCCGAGCACGCTCGTCTTGTCGCCGCCGCTCTCCCGGGTGACGGGCTCCGACTCCCCGGTCATCATCGACTCGTCGATCAACGCGGCCCCGTGGATCACGTCGCCGTCGATCGGGACCGTTTCGCCCGGATGGACCTCGACCGTGTCGCCGACCCGCAGGACGTCGGAGGCGACCCAGAGCGCGACGCCGTCGGGGCGGATCTGTCGGGCCCGCACCCCGCTCCGAATCTCCCGCAGACTGTCGGCCTGGGCTTTCCCCTGCGCCTCCGCAATCGCGTCCGAAAGGTGCGCGAACCAGAGCGTGAGGAACAGGATGAGCGTGACCGCGAGGTAGTAGTCGGGGTTGTACGCGCGAGCGATGTCCGGGAACGCGCGGGGGACCAGGGTCAGCACGATCAGGAACAGGAACAAGAGGTAGACCGAGAACATCACCGGGTTGTGGATCTCCCGGCGGGGGTCGAATCCCCTCAGCGAGGCTGCGAACACCCTCCGCCACGACGTGTGCGGGACGCGCCGGACCGAAACTTTGGCGCCCGGCTCGACGGGGAGGTCGGCCGCCACGCTACATCCCTCCGAAAATCTGTGCTAACGGGCCCATCGCCATGACCGGCAGGAAGAGAAGAGCCGTGGTGATGATCAGGAAGAGTGTGATGTAGATCGTGAAGGTGAAGCTCGCGGTACGGAGCGTCCCGACTCCGGCCGGGAGGACTTCCTGTTGCGAGAAGAGGTCCGCCACCTTGAGCATCGCCAGAATCGGGACGAAGCGTCCGACAAGCATCACGAGAGCGCCGGCGACGTTGAAGAACAACGTCGTGTCGTTGAACTGACCCGTCGAGAGCGCGCTCCCGTTGTTCGCCGACTCGGAAGTGAACTCGTAGAGCACGCTCGTGAAATTGTGGGAAGTGGCGCCGATCGTCGACGAATCAACTACCACGAAGTTCCCCGCGACCGCGACGACGAACGGGAGCAGGATCGTGGCCGGGTGGACGAGGAGCGCCATCGCGGACCATTTGACCTGCGACGTTCCGATCTTCTTGCCGAGATACTCGGGGGTCCGCCCGACCATTAGACCGCCGACGAAGATTCCGAGGATGGCGAACAGGAGCAGAGTCCCGAACCCCGTGCCCTCGCCGCCGGGCGTGCTCTGCGTGAACATGCCGAACAGCAGCACCAACTGGGCAATCGGGGACAGCGACCCGATCTGGAGATTGTTCGCGCCGACGTTATCGTAGACGCTCACCACTTGGAACGTCGACGCCTCCGGCAGGCTGAACCGGGTTTCCTGACCGACCGGGTACCCGTTCGTCTGCGGGCCGAGACCGGCAACGGAGCTGAGCGCGGGGTTCGTTGCGGCCTGGTAGGTGATGAACAGCACCAGAGCGATGACGAGAATGATCAGAATCGTCCCGATGTACGGCCACGCCTCCGCCCGCTTGCGCACGATCTCGCCGAACGCAAACGGCGCCGAGAGCGGGAACAGGAGCATGAGGCCGATTCCCCAGAGATTGCTGAGGGCGGAGGGGCTCGCAATCGGGGACGCCGCGTTGGCCGAGTAGAATCCCCCTCCGTTCGTCCCCAAGAGCGAGATCGACTGGTAGCTCGCGACCGGACCGAGGTAGATGGTCTGGGTCCCGCCGGTCAGGGGGTGGGCGGTGACGTAGGCCGTGAAGGTCTCCGGGACCCCCATCGCCACGAAGACGACCGCTCCGAGGATCGCGATGGGGAGGAGCAACCGAGTGATCGAACGGGTCATGTCGACGTAGAAGTTCCCTAGGGTCCCGTCCTTGCGGACGAAGCCCCGAATCATGGCCGCCATCACCGAGAGTCCCGTGGCAGGAGAAAGGAACAGGGCGAGCGGCCAGGCGATCGTGAGCGAGCCGAGGCTCATCTGGGACTCGTTGGTGAAGTGCGTGAAGTCGGTGTTCGTCGTGAAGCTGGACGCCGAGTGGAACGCGAGGTCCCACCCCATGTTCGGGATGCCGAGGGGATTGAGGGGAGCCTGGGACTGATAGAAGAACCAGAGAAACATGAACAGCAACATCCCGCCGTTCACCATCAGAAGGGCCAGCATGTACTCCCGCCACCTCATCGAGTGGCGCGGAGTGGTGCCGAGCAAGCGGTAGATCCCGTTCTCGATCGGAGTGAAGACCGCGTCCCCGAACAGGGGACGGTTCATGTAGACGCGGCCGAGGTAGCTCCCGAACCACGGGGCGATCGCAAGCGCGAGTGCCAGTACGAGGATGACGTCCCAGAGCGAGCGAATGTCGAAGGACATCGACCTCTTTTCAGAATCGTTCGGGGTGGATCATGCAGTAGACCAGGTAGAACGTCAACCCCACACAGATCACGGTGAGGCACATCAGCCCAAGGTTCTGCCAGACCCACTCGACGGGACCCATCGGACGCCTTGGGGCGTTGGACCCGGGAGTCGGTATTTAGCCTCGATGACCGAGCGGCATCGTCGCATGCCCCAACCCAAGGTTTATACGCTGTCTTCGGACGGCCGCTCCTCTTGCGCGGGCCCCTCCTTCGAGGGGGCGGTGGAGCGCTTTCGAGCCTCGCGGGAGAGCCTCCGAACGATGCGGCGCATCGCCTGTTCGCGCCGCACTTCCGCGACCTGGTAGCGAACGTCTCGTGTCTCGCGGGTCAGAAGGACGGTCACGCGCCCGAGCGAGCTGCGTCCTGTCCGACCCCTCCGCTGGATCGCGCGAATCTCGCTCGGAACCGACTCGAAAAAGACCACGAGGTCGACGTCCGGCACATCGAGCCCCTCCTCCGCCACGCTGCTCGCCACAAGGATCGGGAACCGACCCTCTCGGAACGCCGATAGGATGCGAGCCTGTTCCTTCTGGTTCATCCCTTTGTCGTCCGCGTCCCGGGTCGCCTGTCCCACGAAGCGCCCGGTGGTCCACCCCTGAAGCTCGAGCATCGACTGGATCGTCTGGATCGTGTCCCGGTACTGCACGAACACCAGGATCCGGGGCGGGTGATCGCGGGGTCGCTCCAGCGTCTCGCGCACGAGCTCGACGAGCGCGTCGAGCTTTGGGTGCGACGGCTCTCGGGACGTCGTGAGGAACTCCTCGGCCTCCTTCCGTGCGGTGACGACCTCCGGGAGTTTCAGCACCGCGAGGTCCCCGCGGCTCGGCTTCTCCTTCGCCGCGAGGCGGTCGAGGTACTGGACGAAGGGCGCGAGTCCCTGGGTCTCGAGGCGCTCGAGCGCGTGATGGAGGTGAAGGAGGACGAGCTGGTGGAAGAGCGGACCGAATCGACGGACCATCGGACCCGGACGGGCAAAGATCTCCGCCCGCAGGGCGATGAGATCCTTCACCGAGAGCGACTTAATCGGCTTCTTCCGGAGGTAGCCCATCTTCTGGAGTTTTCGGGCCGTTGTGTGGGCCGCGGTCTCGAGGAGCTGCCGAATCCGCTGGGCTTCGGGTGATAGGTCGACCCAGCGATACTCTACCTCGATCGGCTGAACGAACTCCCGGACGCCGTCGTCCTCCCGGGTCCGTGCCTCGATCCGACGGAAGCCGAGGTTCGCCACCACTTCCTCGATCCGCTCGTCCCGACCGCCGGGCGAGGCGGTGAGGCCCAACACCCGGCCGTCCGGGGGGCGGTCGATCCGGTAGCGCGCGGCGAGTGGGACATAGGCGTACTTGCCGACCGCGTGGTGGGCTTCATCGAAGATCACCAGCCCCGCCTCGGCGAGCGAGTACCGACCTGCCGCGAGATCGTTGACCACGATCTCGGGGGTGGCGAACACCACATCCGCCGTCTCCCAGGCCCCTTCGCGGATCGGCCGCTTCACGGTTCCGGTGAACCGGGCCGACCGCAGGGGGGTGAGCCATCGGGCGAATGCTTCCGCATGCTGGTGGACCAGCGGGCGGGTCGGCGCCAGGAACAGGACCTTCGCGTCGGAGCGCCGGAGCACCTCGGCGGCGATCAGCGCGGCGATGACCGTCTTTCCGAGCCCAGTAGGAAGCACCACGAGCAGGTCCTCGTCCAGCCCGACCCGGGCCATGTCGAGCTGGAACGGGAGCGCCCGCACCTCCCCGGGCTTCACGAGAGGATGCACCACATGCCCGTCGGCGACCTCCCACACCCCCGGAAGACCGGGCGGATGCGGGCGGCCCTTCGGAGATGCGATCGACAGCGGGCCGGCCTCTCCAGAGAACTCGTCGAGGCTACGCTGGGAGGTCACGGCAGGCCACCTCGTGAGGGCCAGCGAACTTCGCGTCTTAGGGCCTTTGCGTCCGGTCGGGTTAGAGAAACCGTACGCCGCTCGGAAGCTCGCCGACGTACCGCAGGAATCCCGCCGGCCACCCCGATGCATCCAGTCCCTTCTGCGCGAGGAAGGCGGTGAGCCACCTCTCGAGCCCGATACCCGTACAACCCGACCAGAGCTCGCCCTTCTGGGCCTTAATCGAGAACGCTTTGGTGTACTTGTCCCCGACAATCGAGAGGTTCTGGAACTCGAGCCACTCCGACGTCTCGCGATCGCCGCGGTACGGGAGATACGCCTCGAAATCGATCGTCCCCTTCACTCGGGTCTGGGCGTCCTCCACTCCGACCTTCCCGCTCTGTTGCATGTAGAAGGGGGTCACCCATGCGGTCCTCCACTCGAGCTCCAACACCTCGTCGAAGACGTGTCGGTACCGCTCCAGAAGGCGCTCCCGGAGGGCAACGAGTTCCTCCGGAGCCCCGAGGAAGACGGGTTCGATCCGATGGAACTCATCGACCCGTTCGAGACCGTGCCGGCCGCCGCTCTCGTAGCGGTTCGACACGGCGGCCCGGTCGAAGATCTTCAGGGGGAGGCTCTCCGCGGCGAGCGTGCGCCCCGAGAGCCACCAGTAGACCGTGGGGCACTGGGCGTAGCAGGAGACCGCGGTCGGATGCGTCGTCATCCGGGCGAGTTCCTCCTCGGGGACCTGCCGGGTGATCTTCACGAGGTCGGTGAACCGCTCCCACGCGGCGGGGTCCCGGGTCTTGGGTTCCGAGACGTAGTAGAACTCGCCGGGGAGACCCTCGAGGTGGCCGGTCTTGAGCAGGATCTCAAAGGAGTCGTGGTGCGGCTGGACCACCTCCTGGAACCCGAGCGGTCGCAGCACCTCTTCGAGGGCGATCCGCTCCATCGTGCGGAAGAGGTGCGCCACGTTCGGCCCGAGGAACCACTTCCCCTTCGTGGGTCCGGACCGCACCCACTGACGCTTCAGCATCTCCTCCGTGGGATCGTCGTGGAACCCCGGCTCGCGGGGAGCGCTCTGCGAGAGGAGCGACCAGTACTGCTCCTTACCCTCGTACGTCTGACGGCGGGCCTTCTCCTGGACGAGGGCAACGGCCCGGTCCATCCAGTTGTCCCGGAGCCCCTCCTCCGAGAGACCGAGCAGTGAGAGCGTGGCGACCGTTCCCTCGAGGGTCAGGTGGTGAGGGATCGGCAGCGTGATCGCCGCCTTCGGAGACGCGTCGAGCGCGAATTCGGTCCGGTACCGCGTCGCCTGGAAGGAGCGGACCCCGACCCGGGCGGTCCGACCCAGCTCGTCGCCGAGCCGACGGACGAACGCGAGCAAAGCCTGGTGAGGGCGGGGACCGGTCGACTCGAAGACGACGTGCAGCTGCTCACCGTCAAGCTTCCATTCGGCGAGGCGCCCCTCGCCTCGCTTCCCGATCGTGTGGGCGACCGCGTCGTTTGCGACCCGGGGGATCAGCTCGTCGGCACGGGCGGACGGAGGAAGGCTTCCGCTCAAGGTCAGCTGCGCCTCGAGGCGGTGCTCCATCGGCTCCGAGGACCGGGGGGCGGGTTATAAGTCTCGACGGACCCCGGCCCCGAAGGGGGGATGGGCGGTACGGTCTCGCTGCCGGCCCGTGAGGCACGCTTTTAGCCGCCCCACTCTCCTCGGGACGCGCTGAGGGTCCATGCCGGCCAAGGTCGAGGAGTTCGGTCACTTCATCGGCGGAAAGTGGGTCGTTCCCCCCCGCGCGAAGCGGTTCGAGACGGTGAACCCGTCGACCCGGGAGCCGGTCGGATCCTTCGTGGTCGGGACCGCGGACGACGTGAGCGCCGCCGTCGCGGCGGCGGCGAAGGCGTTCCCCGCCTGGCGCGACACCCCGGCTCCGGTCCGGGGGGAGATCCTCCTCGAGGTCGCCCGACGCATGAAGGCGGCGAAGCCCTCCCTCGGGCGGACGGTCACTCGAGAGATGGGCAAGGTGATCAGCGAGGGGCTCGGGGACGTGCAGGAGTCCATCGACTTCATCGAGTACATGGCGGGCGAGGGCCGGCGCCTGGCGGGCGAGACAATCCCCTCGGAGCTCCGTTCGAAGTTCTGCATGACGGTCCGACAGCCGAAGGGGGTCGTCGCCTGCATCACTCCCTGGAACTTCCCGACCGCCATCCCGAACTGGAAGATCGCCGCCGCGCTCATCACCGGCAACACGATCGTCTTCAAGCCGGCGACGGCCACGGCGCGCTGCGGGGCCGAAGTCGTCCAGCTGTACGCGGACGCCGGCCTCCCGCCCGGCGTCCTCAACTTCGTCACCGGCTCCGGCGGCGTCGTCGGGAACGCGCTCGTCGCGGACCCGAGGGTCCGCACGGTGTCGTTCACGGGAGGCGTGGACGCGGGACGGGACGTCTACGTCCGGGGGGCGCAGGGTCTCAAGATGGTCCATCTCGAGCTCGGCGGGAAGAATCCGGTGATCCTGATGGACGACGCCGACCTTCCCCTCGCGCTCGACGGGGTGCTGTTCGGCGCCTTCGGCACGGCCGGTCAGCGGTGTACCGCAACGAGCCGCCTCATCGTCCACACGAAGGTCTACGAGCCGTTCCTCGAGATGCTCACCGATCGCCTGGACCAGTTTCCCGTCGGCGACCCCCTCGACCCGAAGACCGGGATGGGACCGGTGGCCTCCGCCGACCAAGAGAAGAAGATCCTCGAGTACATCGAGATCGGGAAGAAGGAGGCGAAGCTTCGCTACGGAGGCAAGAAGCTCGTCGGGGGCGTCTACGACCGGGGGTTCTTCCTCGAGCCGACGATCTTCGAGACGAAGCACGGGACGCGGATCTCCAAGGAGGAGATCTTCGGCCCGGTGCTCTCCGTGATCCGTGTGAAGGAGTATTCGGAGGCCGTCCGGATAGCGAACGACGTCGAGTATGGCCTCTCCTCGTCGATCTACACGCGCGACGTGAACCGCGCCTTCCAGGCGATCCGCGACCTCGAGGCCGGGATCACGTACATTAACGCGCCCACGATCGGGGCGGAGGTCCAGCTCCCGTTCGGCGGGATCAAGAACACGGGGAACGGGGGCCGCGAGGCGGGCAGCGTGGCGATCGAGGAGTTCACCGAGCTCAAGAGCGTCTTCATCGACTTCTCGACGAAGCTCCAGAAGGCGCAGATTGACTCCGAGACGGCCGCATGACTCCTTTCCGCGGGACGGACGACCAGCTCGACCGGGAGATCGCGGCGCTCGAGCGGATCTCGCGCGTCCGGCTCCGCCGGGCGTCCGCCGAGCTCAACGACATCGACAAGGACCTCCGGGAGCTCCGAAAGGAGCGGAGCCGCCGACGCGCTGAGGTTCCGCCGGTCGCTGCGCCGGTCGCCCAGAGCGAGGAAGTCGTCTAACGACGCCCGGCCTCGCCGGACCGCCCCTTGCGCAAACGGCCCTGAGGCCCTTCGGCGCGGGCCGAGCGCCGGGACCCGCTCAGAGGTACTGCTTGTCGGTGTAGCAGTAGTATCGGCCGTACTGCGCGATGTACGTGCTCGGCTGACCGCAGTGGGGACAGATCGGCGCCGCCTGGGCTGCCATCGGCGGCGGCGCCATCACCGGAGCGCTGGGGCTCGCGGGGGCCGTCTGCATGGGCGGCGTGGGACCCGAAGGACCCCCGACCGGTGCGACGGTGGACGCCGGGGCCATGGGGGACGCCGGACGGCGGCGGCGGGTGAGCAGCACGATCGCGACGAGCGCCACGATCACGACGACCACCACGATCACGACCACTTCGAGGACGGGGAAGCCGCCCCCGGAAGAGCCGCTTCCTCCTGAGCTCGTCACGGCGGCGTACTGCTGCTCCGCGACGCTGAGCGGCTCCGGACCTGCCGTGATATGGATCGAGGGACCCGTCGTGCCGACCGGGCCGCTCGCGCTTTCCGAGGCGCCTGCCCCGATGATCCCCGGCCCGCGCTGATAGTAGGCCGTTTCCCCGCTCGGTGCTCCGATGGGGCTTGCAGCGGGTTGCGCCGCGGCCACTGGACCGGACGGCCCGTGGCTCTCGGCGAGCCCTCCGAGCCCGAAAAGGACGCCTCCGTACATCCCGAACGGGATCAGGATCCATCCGTCGGCGGCCTCGAACGTCCCATTGTTGAAGTCGAGGGCGATCAGCTGCGCGGTGACCTGGGTCACCGGGTTGGTGTAGTTGTCGAGGAGGGTGTACTGGCCGAGGTCGGTGCCGTTCACGAACAGCACGCCCGACGGGGAGACGGTTCCCGAGGTCCAGTTCGACTCGCTACCGCCCTGACCGTTGTATCCGGTCGCCGAGAAGCTGTAGCCGCTCGTCCACGAGCCGGTCGCGGAGAACGGAGCGCTCGCGTTCCAGGTGTCCCCCGGTTGCGGGTTGAGGGGAACGAGGCCGAGCGGGCTCGCGAACGAGACGGAGCTCTGCTCGTTGGCTCCGAAGTCGAAGCTCGCGCTACCGGAAACGGTGGAGCCCCCCGCTCCGAACGGACCGGTGATCGAGTAGCTGCCGCTGAAGTTGAACGACTCCTTCGACATCGCGTTCAGGATCGCGAGTGCCGCGGTGCTTCCGATCGCCGGGGTCGTCATGTTCACCGACCCGGCGCTCGTGATGTTCGTGAAGCCGAGGGCGGTCTCCTTGCCGTTGAGGGTGATGCTGGCACTCTCGGTGTGGCACGGGCCGGTGCCGTTCTGAATGCAGGCCGTGAGCGAGTACTTCGCCGAGGCGTTCAGGGCCGCCTGGCTCTCGATCATCGTCTGGGTCGACGAGACGTTGGTCTGAGTGAAGATCACGACCCACTCGATGTAGTACTGGAAGCTCAGCGAGATCGACTCGTTCGTCAGGTTGCCCCCGAAACAGCTCGTGTTGGAGCAGCTGTACGAGGCCGAGGCGATCCCTCCGAACGCCCACTGCTCCGGCGAGCCGCCGGCGGGGCGGAGGTGGGAGTTGGCGCCGGCCGCGGCCCCCGAGAAGGCGACGACACCGACGGCCGCAACGATCGCGAAGACCGCGATGACGGCGACACTCATCCGGAAAAGGCTGACCCCTCGACGGCTGCTGGACGAATCGCTCATGGTCCGGGACGTGGCGCGCGCATGCTCTCTTCTAAGATAAAAACCTGACCAACGCCCGGAGGGGGGTCCCCCGGGCGACGCCGGCGTGACCAAAAGGGTCAGAATCCGTCGGCGCGCGCCGGGTTGTCGAAGTTCGTGAGGAGCAGCTGTCCCCGCGGCTTCGGTCGGCCGACCGGCGCGATGAGGGGGTCTTCCTCGAGGGCCGGCATCGTCTCGGAGATCGGCACATCGACGATGATCTCCCGCGTCCGTCCGCCCCGACCCCGGGAGACGATCGTCGCGCGGATGAGGCCGAGCGACTCGAGCTCGGAGACATAGTTCGAGATTGACCGGGCATGGAGCGGCTGCAGGCCGAGGCGCTCGGCGAGGCGACGGTAGCTGTCGTACACCTCGCCCGTCAGAACCCCATTGCGTCGCCGCTCGAACGACTGCAGGATCGCATAGAGCAGCACCTTGCAGTGGGGCGGCAGGGTCCGACAGCAGTCCACGATGATGTCCTGCTCAAGGCGATTCTTCGCCTTGACGACGTGGTCCGGGGTGATCCGCTTCGCCTTGTCCCGCTCCGCCATCTCGGCGGCGAGCCGGAGCAGCGCGAGCGCCCGACGGGCGTCCCCGTTCTCGAGGGCGGCGTACGCCGCGCATCGCTCGACGACCCCCGGGTCGACGACCCCCTCCCGGAACGCTTCCCGCGCCCGGTCGCGCAGGATGTCCTGGAGCTGCATCGCATCATACGGCGGGAACAGGACCTTCTCCTCGTTAAGCCGGCTGCGGACGCGGGCGTCGAGGTGATTCGTGAACTTGAGGTCGTTCGATATCCCGATGATCGCCAGGCGGGCGTTCTCGAGCTCGGTGTTGATCTGACTCAGCGTGTAGAGGATGTTGTCGCCGCTGCGGGCGACCAGGCGGTCGACCTCGTCGAGGACGAGCAGGAGGATGCCGCCCTTGGTGTCCATCAAGCGACGCATGCCGGCCTGCACCCGGTCGAGCGACCAGCCCGTCGGGATCCGATCCACTTCGCCCTTCGCGAGACCGTTCGCGATCGTCTGGAGGAGGCTGTACGGCGTGTCGATGTTGCCGCAGTTGAGCGTGACGAAGGTAACGTTCGAGGCCAGGTCGGTGCGGCGTTGAAGGTCCTGCCGCACTTGGGCGACGACGGCGGTCTTCCCGGTACCAATCTTTCCGTAGATCAGCAGGTTCGATGGGAGGTCGCCCCGGAGCGCTGGGGCGAGGATCTCCGTCACCTGGCGGATCTGCTGCTCACGGTGCGGCAGTCGGCTCGGGACGTAGGAGTCTCGGAGCACCTCACGGCTTCCGCGGAACAGCTCGCTCTTCGCAGCGAGGATCGCATCCAGTATCCCGCCCGCCGAGGGCGGCGGGTTCCCGGGCGCGGACGAAGCGGGAACGGGCACCGGCCCTCCCGCGCTGTTCGCGCCCGGCCGACGGTCGCCGATCGGCGTCGCCGCCGGGGTCGCCGCGGTGTTGTTCTCGAGGGGTTCCGGCGCGTCTACCGGCCGGTCATCGTTAGCAGGTGACACCGCTGAAGCCTGCCCGGGCCTCGGGCGGCCGTGCGAGGAAGGCGAGCCATATGTACCTTTTGCCGGCACGAGCCGCTGGGCGCGCGTCGAACGCGTCGAATCGGCGTCGAGAGCGCTCCGGGCCGCCGTTTCGCTCGACCGAATCCATTTGAAGGGGTGCGTAGTCGCCCCGACGATGTCGGAGTATCCCTCGGGAGGCCGCCACGAACCGGCCTCGGCCGCTGGGTCCGTGTCGGTGCCGTATCTCATCCTCTCCGCCGTCCTGGCCGGCGTGGGGCTCTTCGGGATGGCGTATTGGCTCGTGACGTTCAACTGGCTCTACTTCGCGTCCGTGATCCCGCTAGTCGTCGGGGCGTACATGCTCTTCACCCGTGGCACGGGTCCGGATCGAGCGTGACCGGAGCGCGGTCGGGATGAGGCACCCGCCCGACCCGTCGGACCCGCTCGTCATCGTCAAGCTCGGCGGCAGCGTCATCACCCGGAAGCGGGAGGTGGAGCGCCTTCGCCCGAAGGTCCTCGCCCGACTCGCTCGAGAGGTGGCCGGCGTCACCGACCGGCGGATCGTCCTGCTGCACGGCGCGGGCTCGTTCGGTCATCCCGGGGCGAAGCGATTCGGACTCGCGCTCCCTCCGGGCGAGGGTTCCTCGGGAACCGAACGGACCCGAGGGGCGGCGATCGTCGCCGCAGAGGTGCGTCGATTGCATCTCGCGGTCGTGCGCGAGCTCGTTCGGGCGGGGGCCCCCGCGGCCTCGGTGCCGATGGCCACGCACTCCCGGAACCGGGCCGGGGAACTCGTCCATCTCGACCCGACCCCCGTGAAGGCGGCCCTCGAGGGCGGGTTTCTTCCGGTGTCGTTCGGGGACGTCGTGCCCGATGAAGCGTGGGGCAGCTCGATCCTGAGCGCCGACACGATTGCGGTCGCGCTCGCCCCGGCACTCGGTGCAGAGCGGGTGGTCTTCGTGAGCGACGTGGAGGGACTCTTCGAGGGTCCCCACCGGGGACGAGGCTCCCCGGTCCGGGAGGTCACGGCCGAGACCGTCACCGCCCTTCGACCGGCCGCCGGGGCACCCGACGTCACGGGCGGGATCCGGGGCAAGGCCACGGCGATGCTCGCCATTGCCGCCACCGGCGCCGACGCAGGTCTTATTAGCGGACTTTCGGATGGAGCCGTCTCGAGGGCGATTCGAGGCGGGATGGAGTACGGGAGCTGGGCGCGTGCGAGATCCCCCTGACCCCTCCGAGCCGGGCGGTCTCGATTTGAGCCACCGTAAGGCCGAGCACGTCAAGGTGGTCCTCGGCAAGGACGTGGAGGGCCGGTACCGCTACTGGAACGACGTTCAGCTCATCCATCGGGCGCTGCCCGAGGTGGACTTCGAGGAGATCGATCCGTCCGTGACGCTCCTCGGGCGCCGTCTGGCCGCTCCGATTGTCATCACGGGGATGACCGGTGGGTTCCCGGACGCGGCGAAGATCAATGACAACCTCGCGCGCGCGGCCGCCGAGGTGGGCGTCGCGATGGGCGTGGGGAGCGAGCGGGCGGCGATCCTGAAGGGACAGTACCCCGAGAGCTATTCGTGCGTGGCCCATCACAACGTCCCGCTCAAGTTCGCCAACATCGGAGCGCCTCAGATCGTTTCGCAGAAGCCGGGGGACCGGGTCGTCGGACCCGACGATGTCCGCGCCGCGATGGAGCTGATCCACGCGGACGTGCTGGCGATTCACCTCAACTTCCTTCAAGAGATGGTCCAGCCCGAGGGGGACCGGCGGGCGAAGGGCTGCCTCGACAAGATCGGGGAGCTCGCCGCGAAGTTCCCGGTCCTCGTGAAGGAGACCGGCGCCGGTCTCTCCCGGGAGGTGGCCGAGGACCTGCGGGCGCGTTCCGTGAAGGCGTTCGACGTGAGCGGCACGGGTGGCACATCGTTCGCCGCGGTCGAGCACTACCGGGCGCTCGAGCAGGGGGCGGAGCGGGAAGCACGGATCGGAAAGACGTTCTGGGATTGGGGGATACCGTCCCCGGTGTCGGTCCTTGAGCTCGTACCGCTCGGGCTCCCCGTGATCGCGAGCGGCGGCGTGCGGAGCGGGCTCGATGTCGCCCGTGCGATGGCGCTCGGCGCGGCGGCCGCGGGAACCGCGGGCGGGATGCTGCGCGCCGCGGCCACCGATTTCGAGCAGACGCGTAAGGAGCTCGAGTTCCTCGTGCACGAACTCAAGGTCGCGATGTTCCTCACGGGTTCGCGGACGGTGGCCGAGCTGCAGAAGGCGCCCTACCTGCTCACCGGGGAGAGCCGCCTGTGGCGCCGTCGGTAGCGTTCCCCACCCCCGAGGAGATCCACCGGAGCAAGCTCGCCGAACTGCGCGCCGGAGGGTCCGGAGGGCCGCTCCTCTCCAACGTCGATTGGATCGCCCAGCTCCCCCCCGAGGAGCGTGTCCGGTACGCGGGGTCTATCCGACGTAAGCCGTCCCGGACCCTCTCCGGCGTGGCGATCGTAGCGGTGATGACGGCCCCGGCCCGCTGTCCCCACGGACGGTGCACGTACTGTCCGGGAGGGGTCGACCATGGGAGCCCGCAGAGCTACACCGGGGAGGAGCCCTCGGCGCTGCGCGGCGCTCAGTTCCACTGGGATTCCCGGGCGATCACCCGGCAGCGGATCGCCACCCTCGAGGAGATTGGACACGCCACCTCCAAGGTCGAGGTGATCGTGATGGGCGGCACGTTCCCGGCGCGACCTCAGCCGTACCAGCAGGAGGTGCTTCGGGGCATCTACGACGGGCTCAACGGCACGAGTTCCGTCTCGCTGGCGGACGCCCAGGCTCAGAACGAGAGGGCCGTCCATCGGGTCGTGGGGCTCACGGTCGAGACGCGCCCGGACTGGTGCGACGGACGCGTCCTCCCGTTCCTCCTCGACGCCGGGGTCACGCGAGTCGAGATCGGGGTCGAATGCCTCCATGACGACGTCCTCGAAGCGGTCGGACGGGCGCACACGTCGGGGGACGTAGAGCGGGCGTCTCGCGAGGCCCGCGACCGTGGCCTCAAGGTCTGTTATCACCTGATGCTGGGGCTGCCCGGGATGGATCCCGAGAAGGATCTCGCGGACTTTGAACGCCTCTGGGGCGAGCCCGAGTTCCGTCCCGACCTATTGAAGATCTACCCGACGCTCGTGCTGCCGGGGACCGCGCTCTACGATGACTGGCGCGCCGGCCGCTACGCTCCGTACGATACGGCTACGGCGGCGAACCTGCTGGCCCGCTTCAAGGAGCGACTGCCGCCCTGGGTACGGATCCAGCGGATCCAGCGAGACATCCCCGCTCGGCTCATCGCCGCGGGGGTCCGCACGAGCAACCTCCGGGAGAAGGCGCTCGGGCTGCTGCGGGCGCAGGGCGTCCACTGTCGCTGCCTCCGATGCCGCGAGGCGGGGCGACGGGCGACACCGCCTCCAGAGGCGTTCGAGCTCACCGACACCGTCTACGAAGCGGCGGGGGGACGGGAGCGGTTCCTGGCCTGGGAGGATCCGGTCACGGACACCGTGGCGGGCTTCCTCCGCCTGCGTTTCCCGTCGTCCGGTACATCGGGAGGGCTCGAGGCCCCGGTCGTCCGCGAGCTGAAGGTCGTGGGAAGCGAGGTCCCGGTCGGCCGGGAAGGGACGCGCCCCCGCGAGTACCAGCACCGGGGATTCGGACGGTCGCTGCTCGCCGCGGCCGAAGAGGCGGTCCGTTCGGCCGGATACTCCCAGCTGTTCGTGACCAGTGCGGTCGGCACCCGGGAGTACTATCGTCGCTTCGGGTACGAACGGATCGGCCCGCACATGGCGAAGAGCGTTTTCGCCGGACACAACCCCTGACGGGCCGTGCGACGGTTTCTCGTCCCGCCGCTCGCGCAACCCTTAAACCCACCCCCGGCTCCGCCGACCGAAGGAACTCGCATGTCCCCGAACATCCAGGTCGAGCCGCTGCGCACCGTCCACATCGAGGACCAAGAGATCGAGCTCGTCGAGCGGAAGGGTCTCGGGCACCCGGACTCCATCGCCGACGGGGTATCGGAGTCGGTGAGCCGGGCGCTCTGCCGGATGTACCTCGACGAGTTCGGGAAGATCCTCCACCACAACACGGACGAGACGCAGGTCGTCGGGGGAGGCTCCGAGCCGAAGTTCGGCGGGGGCCGGGTCACGAGCCCGATCTACATTCTGCTCGTCGGTCGCGCCACCACGGAGGTGAACGGGGAGAAGCTCCCATACCGGGACGTCGCCATCGAGGCGGCGCGCAAGTACGTCCAGTCGATCTGCGCCCACATCGACGTCGACAAGCACGTCGAGTTCGACTGCAAGATCGGCCAGGGGTCGGTCGATCTTCGGGGCGTCTTCGAGCAGAAGTCGGTCCTCTCGAACGACACCTCGTTCGGGGTCGGCTTTGCGCCGCTGTCGGACCTCGAACGACTCGTGCTCGAGAGCGAGAAGTACCTCACGCTCAAGCTGAAGAAGAAGGTCCACGCGCTCGGCGAGGACGTCAAGGTGATGGGCTACCGCCAGGAGGACGCGATTCACCTCACGGTCGCCGCGGCGCTCGTCGACAGTGAGCTCAAGGACGGCCGCGAATACGCTTCCGTCTGCCAGGAGGTCCACGACGAGCTCATCGAACAGGCCGCGAAGCACACGCGTCGCAAGGTGACGATCGACGTCAACACCGCCGACGATCCCGAGCTCGGCCGCTACTACCTCACGGTCACGGGCTGCTCGATGGAAGCAGGGGACGACGGCTCCGTGGGCCGCGGCAACCGCGCGAACGGGCTGATCACCCCGTGCCGCCCGATGAGCCTGGAGGCGTCGGCCGGGAAGAACCCGGTGAACCACGTCGGGAAGATCTACAACCTGCTCGGCAACCTGATCGCGAACGACATCGTGAAGGAGGCAGGCGGGGACGTCCGCGAGGTCCACGTGCGGATCCTCTCGCAGATCGGAAAACCGGTCGACGAACCGCAGATCGCGGCGGTGCAGATCCTGCCCGCGGACGGCGTGAAGCTCGCCAAAGTGAAGCCGCACGCCGAGGCGGTTACGCAGAAGTGGTTCGAACAGATCGACACGATCCCGCGCCTCCTATTGACCGGCAAGCTTTCGGTCTTCTAGGCGTTGGGCCCCCAGGGCGGACGTGCGGGTCTACGTCGAGTCGTTCGGCTGTTCCCAGAACCAGGGAGAGGGCGCGGGGATCGCCCGCGACCTCTCGGCCCGGGGCCACGAGCTCGCGCGGGACCCGACCGCCGCGGACGTCGGGATCCTCGTCACGTGCGGTGTGATCGGCCCCACCGAGGCGCGCATGGTGCGCCGCTGGCAGGCCCTTTCGGAGCGACTTCCCCGGGTGGTTGTGACCGGTTGCCTCGTCCCGCTCCGGTGCGATCTCATGCAGGGCCCGGCACGAGCGAGGACGACGTTCGTCCCGATCCGGGAGCAGGGGAACCTCCCCGCCCTTCTCGATGCCTGGTCGGCGGACACCCCGGTGCTTCCCCCCGCGCCCGTCGAGGTTCGGGCCGGTTCCCGCCCCATTTCCGAAGAAGTCGTGATCGCCCAAGGGTGCACCAGCGGCTGCACGTACTGCTTCAGCCGCCTCGCTCGGGGCCGTCTCACGAGCGTGCCGATCCCCGAGATCCTGAGGAGGGTGCGGGCGGCGACGGACCGGGGCGTGCGGGAGATCCGGTTGACGGGGCTCGACACCGCCGCGTGGGGAGAGGACCTCGCCGGGCCGGAACGCCTTCCGGACCTCCTCCGCTCCGTCGAGGAGGTGCCCGGCGAGTTCCGGATCCGGGTCGGGATGATGAGCCCCCAGAGCCTCGAGCCGCATCTCGAGCGGTACCTGGAGGCGCTCGGCGAGGACCGGGCGTACCGATTCCTCCACCTTCCGCTACAGAGCGGCTCCGACCGTGTGCTCGAGGCGATGCGGCGGGGCTATCGGGCGGACCAGTTCCGCCGCCAGGCGGGAGCGGCCCGGGGCCGGTTCCCCGACCTGCATCTCGCCACCGACGTGATCGTAGGGTTCCCGGGGGAGACCGAGGAGGATTTCCGGGCAACGGAGGAGCTCCTCGAGGAGGTCCAACCCGAGACGGTGAACGTCACCCGGTTCTCGCCGCGACCCGGCACACCCGCGGCCCGCCTGCCTCCGCTGCCGCCCCGGGTCGCGAAGCGTCGCTCCCGCTCCGTCGCCGAACTGCGACATCGCCTGGCGCGTTCCCGCCTCGAGCGGTGGATTGGAACGCGGGCGGTCGGACGGGTGCTCGAGCATGGGCCGGGAGAGAGTTCGGTCGCGCGCCTTGCGAACTACCTGCCGGTGGTACTCGACAGCCGCTTCCCGCTCGGCTCCGAACTCGAGCTGCGGGTCGACGGGGCCCGTTCGACTTACCTCCTCGGGACTGCCGCGTAGTCGCGTTCTAAATAGTCGACCCACCCCTAGATTGGGGGTCCGTTCCCCCTGGGGGACGCGACGCGCGTAAGGGCACCGGATGTCGGAGCTGACCGGCCTCGAGATCGGCGCGATCATTGTCGTCGTCATTCTCGCGGTGGTCGTCGCGGCGCTGCTACTCTACCTCCTGCGGCGCCTCAAGAACCGACGGGCGAAGCTGATCAGCGAGCTCGAAGACCGGCCGGAGCTCAACCAGGATCGAGCGTTCAACCGTCTCGCCATGGCCCGCCGGGAGGCGGGAGTCCTCTCCGGCCAGGGCGTCGACATCCAGCGCGCGCAGGAGCTGATTGCCGAGGGCCAAGCCGCGTTCGACCTCCGCCGCTTCGACCGGGCGTACGAGGCCGCTCAGTCCGCCCACGAGGCGCTCGTGAACGCGCGCCTCAAGGGGACCCGGACGACCGGCGTTCCACTACCTTCGAGCGAGCCGAGCACCGTTTCAAGACCGGTGTCGGGGGCCGCGGCCCCGGCGGCAGCCGTTCTCCCGGCCACGGCCGCGTCGACCGAGGAGACTCCCCCGCGGCGAACGATCCCGAAGTATCGCGCGGAGTCCCAGTTCCAAATCCGCTTGCTGACAGAGGAACTCGAAGGGTTGCCGGCCCGACGGCGCAAGGACTCGACGGCCGTCCAGGCCGGCGAGTTGAAGCGTCAGGCGTCGGCCGCTTTCGACCGAGAGGAGTACTCCGAAGCGTTCCGCCTGGCCCTCAAGGGGCGACGGACGCTCGGCGGAACCCTCGAGTCGCTCCCCCCGACCGGGACGGGGACGAGCCCGCCTTCCCCCGCCGTTGGAAACGGCAGCGCCCGGGCCCCGGACCTCACTCGGACGGCCGAGACGGTCGCCGGGGGGGAGCGGTGTCCCGAGTGTGGTTACCCTACGCTACCGGGGGATGCCTTCTGTCGCGGCTGCGGGCGGCCTCACGCGGCGATGACCTGTCCGGCCTGCGGGGCGCCCCGCGGGGAGCAGGAGCCGTTCTGCGGGCGCTGCGGCGCCCGGTTCCCGAGTTAGTTTGGCAGGGAACCTCGTTGGCTCCCGGGCTCCTCGAGCGTCACCTTCGGGATCCACTCGTCTAGGCGTCGCTGGGTCCGGGCTTCGTGGAGAAGGGCGCTCGTGGCGAGCCACCGGGGGAGCGGGATCGCGAACGACTGCCCGATCCGCTCGGAGAGCTCGGTGAGGGAACCGACCTTCTCGGGAGGCCGGGCCAGCGCGGCCCGCACATGCTCGCGCACGTTCCAGACCCCGAGCGGAAGAATCTCTCCGGGGTGCACTTCGCGAAGCACGACGACACCGGCCTGTCGCCCCAGGGTAAGGAGCGCCTCGCTCGTCGCGAGCCGGGCGGCGTAGTAGCAACCCCCGATCGAGGCGTAGGTCGTACGCCCCCGGTATCCCTCATGGTCTCCGATCATCACGATCCGGGTCGGGTTCGGGTTCCAGAGCGTGTTGGGGTACCACGCTTCAATCGACTCGTACCGGTAGGCGCCGGGGAGGAACACGATCACCCATCGGTTGTCGAGGGCAGTGAACCGGAAGAGCAGGATCTCGGAGAGCTCCGGTAGCAACCGGATCTGTTCGAGGTTCCGTTTCGAGAGGAGGTCGTCGACGGCCGTGATGCTCCAGCGGGTCGGGACGAGCCGCCGACGCCCGCGACGCCCCAGCGTGCCGACGCTGAACGCCCGCTGGATCCGGCTCACCCGGACCCCGCGCTCGTACAACTCCTCGACCGCGATCCGGGCGTTCGCGTGGACGTCCGAGGTGAGACGGTCGAGGTTCGGGTCGACCCGCCGGACGTCTAGGCGGAGCCGCTCGATCGGGGCCGAAGGACCGAACGGAGGCGTGGAGTCGCTGAGCGAGAGGTGGCCCCGCGGAGGGCGGCGGAAATGCGCCTCGCTTTCGGCCGTCTCGCCCGCGATTCCGAGGAGCTGGAGCTGCTCGAGGATCGGAATCGGCCGCTCCGCGTCCGTCACCCGGATCGGGGTCGTGCCCCGGACCAAGCCGGTCCGGAACGAGACAACCTCCGCGACGGACCGACCGACCCACTCCTCGGGCGTATCGAGCAGTTCGGTCGAGCCGTGCTCGGGGCTGAGCAGCGGACCGATCGAGACCTTCGGGTATCCGAACCGACCGACGAACAACCCGGGCGGGGACGTCCCGTCGAGGTCGACCCCGTTCACCATCGGCAACGTTCTCTCGAAGGCCCGGTACTTGACCAGGATCGGGCAGACCGGCTTTCCGCACAGCAGCTGAGCCGAGCGGCACCGCAGGCACATCGTGGGGTCCTCTTCGAGGCCCGGAACGCTCCAGGAGAGCGCGCCGACGGGTGCGAGCCCGGGGATCGGGGGTACGGAGGTCGAGCCGGCCATCTCCGCTCGAGCGGTCTATCGGGAGAGGGGAATGTAAAGCCGGCGGGAGAGGTGGTGAAACAGCCTTCGGGGGAGCTCGCCGCCGCGGCCCGCGCCCTTACGTTCAAATAGCGCCGCCGACTGGGACGCGCGCGTCCGGGACTGTGGGGTAGCTTGGTCCATCCTTCGGGGTTCGGGACTCCGAGACGCCAGTCCAAATCTGGCCAGTCCCATTCGCGCCTGGCGCCGCCGCGGGGCTGTCGATGGTCGCCCCGGACGGTTCCTAGCGCCGCTGGGCGACCGCCCGGGCGGCTGCGCCCCCGCCCTTCAGGATTGGCCCGCCGTGGTACGTCATCAGCGAGTCGATCGAGAGGCGCGCCATCCGTCGCGCGGAGATCACGGCCGTCGGGGTGTGGTGGGTGAAGTCGGGAGGCGTGAGAATCGGCTTCTCGCCTTCGATGAAGAAGAGATCGCCCGAGAACAGGATCTTGCGTTCGGGCTGGTAGAACGAGGCGTGGCCGGGGGTGTGGCCCGGAGTATGGTAGGCGATGAGGCCACCGGCCGCGTCGATCGGATCCCCGTCCTTGAACGCCTCGTCGATCGCCACCGGCTCCGCGGGCGGTGTTCCCGGGCCGTCGTACTTCGGGTCCCCGCCGATGTACGCCGCCTCGATCCAGTGCGCGAACGTGCGGGCGTGCGTCTGCTCGATCATCGGCTTCAACGAGCCGACATGATCGCGGTGGAGATGCGTAATCAGGATCTTCTTCACCGAGGTGGGTTCGATACGGAGCTTCG
The DNA here is from genome assembly GCA_035625085.1 of Thermoplasmata archaeon. Classification (GTDB taxonomy): domain Archaea; phylum Thermoplasmatota; class Thermoplasmata; order Lutacidiplasmatales; family UBA184; genus Lutacidiplasma. The sequence goes on along the minus strand of DASPQG010000001.1, from coordinate 20,568 downwards.
CGAGGTAGGCGAGGATCGCGGTCGACGCCCCCGGAAGCCCGGTGTCGATGAGCGTCCAGGCTCCGCCCCTCTCCTTGACGAGATAGACGTGCGTCGAAAAGTCCGGTGACGGGTCGACTCCTTCCACGATGTGGATTCCGGGCAGAACCTCGGCCATAGTCGCTTCCCCGGGCACCGAAGGGTCCGTGGATTAAGGCGCTTCGGCCGGTCTGCGCTCCCTCGCCCACTCAGCTCCCAGAGCGCGCACCGACTGGGACACGTCCTCGATCGGGAGCCCGCCGAAATCGAAGATGCCGAGCACCTCGTCCACCCCGGTCGACTCGAACGAGCGCAGGCTGTCCGCGACCTCCCGGGGCGAGCCGATGATCGCCCAGCCGCTCTCTTCGATCGCGGCGGCGTTCGCCTGCGCCGGGTGCTGGCGGACCTTCTCCTGATAGAACGCGCTTTGCGTGGCGAGCCGGCTGTCGAGGTATCGCTGCAGGGCGCGACGCGCCCTGTCGGGGTGAGGTCCCGCGTACAGGTGGAGGGCGGCGGCGACCTCTCCCCGGTGGCCCGGGGCGAGGTGCGAGCGGTACTCGCGGACCTCCTCCGCAAGCTCGTCGCGCGAACCGAGCGTAGCGTAGGGGACGAGCGCGAGGGACGCTCCGCGGCGGGCCACGAAAGGGATCGCTTCCCTGCGTTGGACCGCGATCCAGAGCGGAGGGTGAGGTTGCTGCACCGGCCGCACGTTGATCCGAACCGGCTTCGCGTTGGGCTCGGCCCGGACCTCATGTCCCTCGAGAGCGGCGAGCATCGTCTCGAGTGCGCGGTCGAAGCGCTCTCGCTTCTCCGAGGGATCGACTCCGAACCCCTCGAACTCGAGCGGGATGTAGCCGCTCCCGACTCCGAGGTTCAGTCGCCCATCGAGAAGCCGGTCGAGCATCGCGTACTGCTCGGCGAGCTCGATCGGTCGGTGGAACGGGAGAACGCTCACCAGCACGCCAAGCCGGAGGTGCCGGGTCCGCGCCCCGAGGGCCGCGAGCAACACGGGAGGAGACGGAGAGACCCCGCCGGAATGGAAGTGATGCTCCGCGACCCACAGCGTCGAGAGCCCTCCTGCCTCGGCCGCCTCGGCGAGGCGAACGACCTCGTGCAGACGGTCCGGTGGCGCATCGGAAGGGTACTCGTCGACCACCGTGAACGCACTGAGTCGCACGGGCGGCCGACTCGGACCGAGTAGAAGGCGTTTGTCGCGCCGATGCCGCCGTTCCCATAACTCGATGAGCGGGGCCGGCATTCACCGGAGCGTGACACTTCCCGCGCTCGGAATCTATCGGGGACTCGGGGTCGGGTCGGTGCACCTGGTCGACGACCCGAGCCGGTGGGGCTCGGGTCGGACGACGCCCGATGTGCTCGCGCTCCCGGCGCTCTGGTGGCCCCCGAGCGGGCGGCTTCCGAAGGGCGTAGTGGGGATCCTCCTGCACGGGATTCCGACCGAGACCGGCCGAGTGGTGCGTAAGCCGACGGTGGCGAGAGTCGATCGGGACATCCTGCGGGAAGGCGAGACGGTGGAGGTGAACGGGACCCTCGGGCGGTTCCGCATCGAGGGGGTGGAAGAGATCGGGGTCGTCACCTCGTTCCTCGAACGGGACGACGGAAGGATCCTCCTCCTCGAGCGATCCCCGAAGGTCGGCTCGTTCCAGGGACACTGGGCGGGAGTCTCGGGCTTCCTCGAGGCCGCCATGCCGCTCGAGCAGGCGTACCGCGAGATCCTCGAGGAGACCGGCCTCACCGCGAACGACGTCGAGCTCGTGAACGAAGGAGCCCCCGTACTTTCGCGGGACGGCGCCCGCGTCTTCGTCGTTCACCCGTTCCGGTTCCGCGCCCGGTCGACGGAGATCCATCTCGACTGGGAGCATACCCGGGCAGAGTGGGTCGATCCCGCTGAAATCCGACGGCGGCCGACGGTGCCGAAGCTCGACCGGGTCTGGGAATCCGTGGTCGCCGCGCCTCCGAAAGCATAAGACGCTCGCCGCTCCCTCCAACGAGGGATGGGCTGGTAGATCAGTCCGGAAGATCGCCGGTTTTGCAAACCGGAGGCCTCGGGTTCAAATCCCGACCAGTCCATCCTCCCGTCCGCCCTACGCTGAATCGCGCGCTCCCGTTCATCGTGTGTCAGCGACCCCGAGCCCGGGTCCATTCGGGCGAGACCACGCAGTTCGAAGGAGTGATGTTCCTCGTTCGAGGGCTTCACGAGGTCGTGGGTCCCGAGCTTTCCTCGCTCCGGTAGGAGGTTCGGGCCGCGGGGGCCGAGAAGACCTCCCGGGCGAGAGAACTCCACGCAAACCCTTTAGCCGTCCGCGCCCGAACCGAGCTCGTGCTCTCGGAAGGCCTTGACCCGATTCTCCTCCAGGTCACGGTTCCGCTCCCGGTTCCGATGATCTACGCGGCGTTCACCGATCCCGAGAAGATGCGGGGATGGCTCGCGGACGAGGCAAAGGTGACGCTTCACGAGGGCGGTTCCTACCACCTGATCTGGAAGCAGGGCGCCACGCCGTTCGAGAGCCCGGGGAAGATCACGCGGATCTCGCCCGATCTCGACATCGGGTTCAGCTGGCTCGCCCCGCCCCCGTTCGCTTCGCTCATGAACGAGCCGCACCCGAAGACCCATGTCTACGTGCGCCTCCAGGAGTCCCCGGAAGGCGTCGACGTCACCTTGGAACACGAGGGGTGGGGCGCCGGTGAGGCGTGGGAAGAGGCGCGCTCCTGGCACTTCCACTTCTGGGACGAGCGGCTCACGCGGTTGAAGGACTACCTGATCAAGGCGGCGTACGGCTGACGGTGCCGGACGCTCGCGGCGATCACGCCCCACCGGGCGTGTACCGGTGGCAGACCGACTCCCCGCAGATGTGGCACGGTCCGGTCGGCTTTAGCTGAAAGCTCGCGGTGTTGCCCACGGCGGCCACCTCCATGTGATGCGTCGGGAGATGGCCGCACCGACAGCGCGGGCGTCCCACGGGCCGCGTCGCAGCGCTGGACGCGGCCGCCATGCGCATGTGCCGACCACGCTCCTCCCATGCCAAAAGCTTGTCGCGCGCGGAAGCCCTAAGACCCTCGTCGAACGTCCCTCGAGCGATGGACCTCGACGGATGCACGCTGCCCGAGGACCGCCTCTACGACCTCGAGAACGACGTCTGGTGGGCCGAGGATGCCGGGAGGGGAACTGCGCGCGTCGGAGTCTTGGCCACGGTGGGCGCCTTCGCCGGACCGTTCCGGGCACTCACTTTCCGGCCCGTCGAAGGAAGTCTCCTTCGAGGACGGAGTGTCGCCACCATCGAGAGCACGCGGTTCACCGGCGCGGTGCGTGTCCCGGTCGACGTCGTGATCGTCGAGCGCAACGAGGCCCTGGTCCATCGCCCCCGACTCCTCAACGACGCCCCGTATGGGGAAGGCTGGGTCGTCCGGGTCCGGCCCGCGCGCGCGGACGAGCCGGCGATCCGACTCGAATCGGCGGCGGCGATCGCGGGTCGGCTCGCGGAACGGATCCGCGCGTTGCGCATCCGCTGCTGGCCGGCGACCCCCGACCTCGAGCTCAACGAGGTCGGGCTCGAGTGCTCCGCGATCCTGGCCCGGCTCCGCGAGGAGATGGAGCCGCGCCCCGCGGGCGATGCGATCTTGGTCGTGACCGACGACCCGACGAGCCCGATCGAGATGGTCCGCTGGACCGACCAGACCGGCCACACGCTGCTCGCGAGCCGGAAGGAAGGCTCCCTCTACCAGTTCCTCGTCCGCAAGGAAGCAGACCCGAAGCCCCGGCGTCGGCCCGGTTGAACCGGGCCGCTCGGCGCGGTACCTACTTCTCGATCGGGGTCCGGACGAGGTTGCCCCACTCGGTCCAGGAACCGTCGTAGTTCCGGACGTCGGGGTACCCGAGGAGGTACTTCAGAACGAACCAGGTGTGGCTCGACCGCTCGCCGATCCGGCAGTACGTGATCACCGGATGGCTCGGGGAAACGCCCTTCGAGCCATAGAGCTGCTCGAGCTCTTCCTTCGACTTGAACGTCCCGTCGTCCTTCACCGCCTGGGCCCACGGGATGTTCTTCGCGCCGGGGATGTGGCCGCCCCGTTGGGCGTGCTCGGTCGGGTACTCCGGCGGAGCGGTGATCTCGCCCGAGAACTCCTTCGGGCCGCGGACGTCGACGAGGAAGAACTTCCCGGCCTTCACGTCGGGGAGCACCTTGCGCACGTCGTCGAGGTACGAGCGCAGCGCGGCGTTCGGCGCGTGCGCCTTGAGGTGGCCGGCCGGGGGCTTCGGAGCGTCCTTCGTCAGCGGGCGGTCCTCGGTGATCCACTTCTTGCGGCCACCGTTCATCAGCTTCAGGTTCGTGGCGCCGTAGTACGTGAACACCCAGAAGGCGAACGCGGCGAACCAGTTGTTGAAGTCCCCGTAGAGCACGAGGGTCGTGTCGTCGTCGACCCCGGCCCGAGCGTAGAGCGCCGTCAGCGCCTCGCCGGAGAGGATGTCCCGGCTCACCGGGTCGTTGATGTCCTTGCGCCAGTCGAACAGGACCGAGCCCGGAACGTGGCCCATGTCGTAGTTCGCCGCCGCGTCGTAGTCGACCTCGGCGACACGGACTTTCGGATCGTTCAGGTGGGCGGCCACCCAGTCAGTCTCGACCAGCACTTCGGGATGCGCGTACGCTGCCATTGCGGCCTCTGTTGGGGTCGGCGGTATCGGGCCTCGGATATATCGTGCGCGGTCCGCCTATTCTGGGTGGGGGCCGCGCAAACTCCGCGCCGGACGGTCCGCGCGGGGGAAGCGGAACCCGTGGGGGATCAGCCGCGACGCCCGCGCTTCGGGAGCGCCGTGTCCGAGATCTCGATCGTCTCCGGGTCGAAGCCGAGCCGGGCCAGCTCCTCGCGGATGCGGCCCCGGTGGTCTCCCTGCAGGTAGACCTCGCCGTCCACCACCGACCCGCCGGTGGCGAGGCGGTTCTTCAGGGACCGGGTCGTCTCGGCGAGGTCCACGCCGGGCGGGAACCCTGAGATCACGGTGGCCGGCTTGTTGTACCGGCGGGGCTCCGCTCGGACGCGGATGCGGGCGGTCTCTCGATCGAGCGCGGATAGGATCTCATCGAACTCGTCGTCACTCATGTTGTCAGTTCTCCCCGCGGCCGGCACAGGGGTGCGGACGGGAGGAGAGGCTCGAGGAGAACTCTAGCGGTACCGCCGAGCCGCACGATGAAGAGGCAGCAGGTCTCGGTGAGGGCACCGAGGTATACATGCCGCCACCCCGCATGAACGTTTCCTAGTCCGCTACAGCTCCCCCCAACGATAGAGGCGGAGCATGACCACGAGCCCGACCGCGGCGGCGACTATGAGCAGCACCGCGTAGAGGACCATCTGCGCCGGCGAGGCGGGGGTGATCCCGAGCGCTCCCTGAACGAGCAGCGCCGCATACGTGGCCGGCAGGAACCGGGCGGCGTCCTGCCAGATGGGGGGGAGGGCGGAGAGCGGATAGTACAGCGGCGTGAGCATGCCCAGGATCGTGAACGTAAGGTTGCCGACGGGCCAGATCTCGCGCTGCGTTCGGATCCGGCTCGAGATCCCGATCCCGACGGAGGAGAACAGGACCCAGAGGACCGCGAGGCTCCCGAGCAGGACGAACCCGGCCCATGGCGTGAGCGGGGTTCCCTCGCGCGCGCCGTCCCAAGCGAGGAGCGCCGTCAGGATCGCGAGAGCCGGGAGCATCGCGATCAGGTTCGAGAACGCGATCCCGAACAGGTAGCGGATCCGGCTCAAGGGGCTCGCGACGAACATGTCCTGGAGCGAGTGCTCGATCCGCCAGTACGCGCTGTCGCCGAGCACCCAGGAGCCGATGTTCTGCATCGTGAACATCATCGCCCCCACGATCTCGAGTGGGAGTGCCGACGGCGGGGAGATCAGGGAGAGGAAGTACAGGAAGATGAACGGGAGGAGGATCGGAGTGATGGCGACCGCCGGGTTCCGGCTGATCCACCGCCATCCGACGATCAGGAACGCCGGGAGTGCACGCCCGTTCTCGGGGACCTGCGGGAACTCAGCGCGCATCGTGGTCGCCATCGGCTACCTCTCCCGCACGGTCCGCCGGGCCCAGTAGATCGCAAACAGGAACAGCACGACCGTCTCCACGATGAGACCGGCGACGGCGAGGGTGGTCTCGCCGGGGGAGAGCGCCGTGGCGCCGAGGCTCGCTTGGACGAGCGCGGTGGAGGCGCTCGGGGGCATCAGGAGCGCCACCGGTGCGAGCGGGGCGGGCCAGAGGCGGAACGGGTAGAAGACGGGCGGCAGCACGCCGAAGACGTTGAAGAACAGGCTCGAGTACGCCCAGATCGCCCGGTTGTCGCGGAAGAACGTCGAGAAGATGTAGCCGATCGACGCCGAGAACACCCAGACGGTGGCGGCGAGGCCGAACAGGAGCAGCCCCTGCGCCCACGTGAGATGAATGACCGCGGTGGCCAGGATCCCGAGGACCACCACGGGGGCGACGTAGACGATCAGGATGCCGGTCGCCATGCCGACGAAGTACGACTCCGGCGACATCGGTCCGGCGAGGTAGAGGTCGTTCGCCTTGTGGTCGATGCGGATGTACGCCGCCTCGTTCAGGACCCGCTGGCCCATCGTGAACATCGAGTAGATGATCGCCCCGACGAACGCGATGCCGAGGAGCGCCGGCGCGAGGATCCAGACGAAGACGAGGAGCACCGACTGGACCATCATCGAGGCTGCCATGGCGAGCTCCTCGTGCGCCTGGACGAGCACTTCCGTCCAGAGGAAGGCCGTGAGCCCCCGGAACGCGCGGGTGCTCGCGACCGCTTCGCTAGTCCTCATCGATCGACCGTCCCACGACGCGGAGGAACGCCTCCTCGAGCGTCACCGGGCCCACCTCGGCGAGGAGCTTCGATCGGACGGCGAGGTCCATGAGCTCGCCGAGACGCTCGGGGTTCACGATGATCGTGAGCCCCTCCCCGTCCGTGACGCAGGAGCCGAACGAGCGGAACGACTCCTCGAACGGCCGTCCGCCGGGCAATAGGACCTTCACGGTGCCCCCGACCGACCGCTTGAGGTCCTCGGCCGTCCCCGTGATCAGCACTCGGCCGCGCTCGATGATGTACAGGCGGTGGCTCAGGGCCTCGGCCTCGTCGAGGTAGTGGGTCGTCAACAGGATCGTCGACCCCCGCTGGGTGAGCGTCCGCAGCGAGTCCCACACCGCCCGGCGCGCGAACGGGTCCATTCCGATCGTCGGCTCATCGAGGAAGAGGAGCGGGGCTTCTGTGGCGATCACGGTCGCGACCATCGCCCGCTGCCGCTGCCCGCCCGAAAGAGTGACCGAGAGGCGGCCGGCGCACTCGAGGAGACCCATCTTCTCGAGCGCCTCTTCGGTCCGGGCTTTCGCCGTCTCGCGTCCGAGCCCGCGCGCGCGCAGGTAGGTGTAGACCTGCTCTCGCGGCGTGAGATGGAAGAACGGCTTTCCTTCCTGGGGGACCACCGCGATGTACGGTCGGGCCTTCTCGGGCGTCCGATCAACGTCGAACCCGAACACCTGGATGCGCCCGGAGGTCGGCCGCAGCAGCGTCGACGCGATCTTGAGGAACGTCGTCTTCCCAGCGCCGTTCCGGCCGAGCAGCGCCACCCGCTCCCCGCGTCGCACCTGGAGCGCGACCCCGGCGAGCGCCTCGACCGGGGGCGCTCCTTTCGAGTGGTAGACCTTCCTCAGGTCCTGGCTCTCCAACGCGAGCTCGGTCATTGTTGGGTTAACCACGGAGGAGTCGATCCGACGATGCACTCGACGCAACCGGATGACGCGGCTCCTAGGCTCTTGCGACGAGGACCCGCGAGCGACCCATAACGTCTCCGCCGCCGAGACGCCACCGGCGCGAGTGCCGGACTCGGCGGTCGCTACGTTTCAGGGGGAGGACTTTCCGGAATCTGGGCCAATTGGGGGAGCTCGGTCGTGCCGGTGAACGTCTCCGGAAGCTCGGTGGGCCGAAGCCCGCGAGCCCGGCTCAGGTCGACCGGTACCAGTCCGGGCGTCGTCTTTCGCCAGCAGAGCCGGGCGAGCCATTCGTACATCCACGACGGAAAGCCGATCGACGCACCCAGCTGGCGCACGTCCTGGCTCGTGAGCTCACCGACCGCGATGAGGATCGCGAAGTAGGCGACGAACCCGAGGACCACTCCGGCGGCGAGCAGGAAGTACCGGTTGTGCGGGAGGTAGTGATTGAACTGGGACATGACGAAGAAGGCGGCCGCGGCGCTGAGGACGATACCGAGGATCGACCGCGGCTGGACGTGGACCTGGATGAGGGTCTCTGTGAAGTACGCGTTGAGACCGAACGCCGCGATCGAGGAGGCGAGCACGGCGATCGACCCGGCGACGAGGCCGTTGCCGAAGTAGAACGGTGACCAAGTCGGCATGAGCAGGAAGACCAACGCGAAGAGCACGACCACCTGGGTCGAGGTGATGTACAGTTCGAGCCGCTGCCGACCGATCGAGTTGATCGAGGTTTGCATGATCTGGGAGAACGCGAACGGGATCGAACTCACCACGAGGATGGCGAGAGGGATCGAGCCCTCGGAGGCGACGTGCGCGTTGGCGAAGACATTGAGGAAGATCGAGCGGTACGTGACGAGGGCGACGACGCCCGGAATGAGGAGCATCATCGAGTAGCGGATCGCCTGCCATGTCCCGGCCCGAATCCGTTCGTATTCCTCCTGACGGTGGAGGCCCGCCAGGTACGGGAAGAGCGGTGTCGTCACCGCCGAGGGAAGGGAAAGCGCGAGGATCCTCCATCCGTTGCAGGCCAGGAAGATGGCGAGCGCGATGGTCCCGAGGTACGCCGCCACCACGAGCGGCACCATGTTGGTGACGAGGTAGCTCAGCATCAGGCTCGCCATCAGGGGCCAGGAGAACCGGAACATCCTCGCCGCCTCCGACCAGCGGAACCGCCGGAGCAGTCGAGCGATCTCGGGAATGCAGTAGATCGCGGATGCGGCCGCGCCGATGGCGTACGCCGTGGTGAGCCCGAGAATGTTCGGGAAGTAGAACGCTACGATTACGAGCGCGGGAAGCCGGGCAATGGCTTCAATCAACGACGGGTACTGCGCCTTCACCGAGTTGCCAAGCCCGATGTACATCGAGTTGTACACGGTCGAGAACGACCAGAGAATCGGCAACGACAGGAACACTCCCAACGAGAGGATCTCTGTCTGGGTCGATGCAATCCGAGTCCCCCCGATTGATAGCGGCGCGATGGCGAAGAGGACGAGACCGGCCGCCGCGACCATCAGCATCCGGACGAGAAGGTAGGTCGACGTGTTGTCGGTCGCTGGCTTGCCGCGGGCGAGGAAGTAGGTGTAGGCAGTCCCCAGCCGAAGGTCCCCGACGCCGTTGATCGACGAGGCGATGAGAAGGAACAGCTGGGCGGTACCGAGGAGAGCGAGTCCCGAGGACGGAACGCCCACCGTCTTCAACAGGACGGTGCTCGCGACGAAGCCGATCAGTTGGGTCGCGAGGCTGGCACCGAATACCGCGCCCGAGCTCAGCGTGAGGGAGTACGCGGCTTTCGGAACGGCCTTGCTTCCGGGCGACGACGTCGAGGACGGGGTCGGGGTTTCCACGGACGACCGGCGGGGCATGGCGGCCCCCGCTTCTTATCCCCGTCGCTCGAAGGCCTCGGTTAGCTTCCGGAGCGAGACGTCGGGGGCTCTTCCCCCGATTGTCGCTCGTACAGCTCGACCCACAACCCGTCCGGGTCGGACAGGAAGACAAGGCGCATCTCCCCCTCCTCGAAGGGAGGGATCTCTACGCGAGCCCCAAGTTTGACCAGCCGCTCGACGACCGCATCGAGGTCCGTCACCCGGAACCCGAGGTGGTCGAGTTCATCGCCGACTCGGTAGGGCGGGTCTCCCGGGTAGTAGTTGAGCTCGAGGATCACCTTTGTTTCCGGGTCGTGGAGTTCCTGCCACTGACCCCCTGCCGCCATCCTCCCGGCGGGGCCCACCTTCAGCCCAAGGCCCTCCGTGAAGAAGCGAATCGCACGCGGAAGGTTCCGCACTCGAACGCCCGTGTACTCTAGCGGCATCTCATTGACCCCGGCTCGTTGTATCCGACTCCGGTCTTCGAAAGAAGATCCGGGGGATTGGAATGCGACTGTCTACGCCCTGCGACATGTTGAGTCTTTCCAGCGTTGGCCATCCAGGACCGTGGGGGGTCGAGAGATGGGAGGTGGGAGCACGGGGATTTGAACCCCGATATGCGGGTCTCTCCGCGCGCTCCAGTCAATCGTCACGGGGGCTCGTCGCCCCTCCGCAGACCCGAATCAATCCCAGGATGACGGCCCGTCATCCTGACTGGAGCCCGCTGGTCTGCCAGGTTAGCCTATGCTCCCTCCGCCGCGCGGGGGAGCCTCCGAAGAGATAGCCTTTTTCGTCGGAGCATCGACTCCGTCCCCCGAGCGAACCGTCGGGCCCGCGCGGGTGGAAACGCTTATTTGAAAACACGTTTGACCTGAGTCTAATGCATTTGCCTGGCGCGTCCGCCGCCCCCCGCGCTTCCCGACTGCGCGGGTCGGTCGTATGGCTCGCCGTGATCCTGATCGTCGGTGCCGGCGCCACCGCGGTTGCGGCAGCCGCGTACTACGAGAGCCGCTCGAACTGCGCGGCCGGGACCATCAAGGTCACCGACGACCTCGGTCGGCAGGACTGTATTCCCGCCAACCCGCAGCGCGTCGTGGTGCTCGGGCCGTCGATCATGGATTCGATGTACCGTCTCGGGCTTCGGAACCTCGTGGTCGGGGTCGATTGCTACGCGCCCGACCTCGGCGGACTCTCGGACGATTACTCCGCCGACCAGATCGCCCTCTGGAATCTCTCTTCCTCGATGTGCGTGCAAACCGGACCCACCTTCGATGTCGAGACGCTCATCGCTCTCGATCCCCAGGTCGTCCTTGCCGCCACGATCGTTTCGGTGGCCGACGTCGAGCAGATCAGCCAGACGTACCACATCCCGGTGGTGATGATCCAGCCCTCGACGCTCGAAGGAGTCGTCGCGGACGAGGAGCTGCTCGGGGAGGTCTTCAATGTCCCTTCGGCGGCGGGGACCCTCATTACCACCCTCGAGGCGACGCTCACCGAGGCGCAGGACCTACAGTCCCGCCTTGCGGCCAACGAAACTGCCTTCCCGAGCGTGATCGTCACGTACTCGACAGATTCCGACGGCTACTGGACGTTCGGACCGGGCACCTTCGGGGATTCGCTGATCCGGCTGGCGAGCGGAACGAGCATTTCGTCGAACGCCTCGCTCCCCTATCCGGAGCTCTCCGGAGAGCAGGTGCTGGCCAGCAACCCTGCCTACCTCGTCTACGGAACCGGCTTCGGGCTCAATGAGTCCTCGTTCACGAGCGCGCCGTTCTGGTCGCAACTTTCGGCGACCCAGGATGGGAACGCGGTGGGGATGGACTCGAACTACTTCACCGAGCCCGACCCGACGATGGTCCTCATTGGACTGCCCCAGCTGATCGGGATCCTTCACCCCGGCGCTTCGCTCTAATCGGGAACGGCTTGTGGGCGACCCGAGCGCAACGGGCAACCATCGGACCCGTTCGATCCGGCGGCGCTCTTGGGTGCTCATCGTACTCCTCACGCTGCTCGGGCTGGGGGTCTTCTTCTCCCCCCTGCTCGGCACCGTCCAGATACCGGCGGTAACGGTCCTTCGGATCCTGCTCTTCCGGGCGTCCGGCGGGGCGCTGTTTCCCGATCCGTGCGCCGGGGCCGCCGTCCCGGCGAGCGGTTGCGCCGGCCTCATCGAGATCGTCTGGGACGCTCGGCTCTCGGAGATCATGCTGGCGGTAGTCGTCGGGGCGGCCCTCGGGATCTCGGGCGGGACGCTCCAGGGGGTCTTCCGCAACCCGCTCGCGGACCCGTTCCTGCTCGGGCTCTCGTCCGGCGGGACCTTGGGCACCGCGGTCGTCGTCGTGTTCCGCGTCGGCGTGGGGGAACAGAACCTCCTCCTTCCGCTGTTCGCGTTCGTGGGTGCCATCGCGACGGGGGCCGTGATCCTGGCGGCTGCGCGCAGTCGGTTCGGCTCGGTCGAAACGCTGCTGCTCACTGGGGTGGCGCTCTCGAGCTTCCTCTCCGCGGTGCTCTCGCTGCTCTTGCTGTACAGCCCCTCGGGCAGTCTCCAGGTCGACTTCTGGCTGCTGGGAAACCTGGGCTCGCTCGACTGGAGCCAGGACGGCATCGCCTTCGGTGTCGTCCTGATCGCCGGGGCCCTTCTCGCGACCTACGGTCGGGAACTCAACTTGCTTCAACTCGGCTCGGACGTGGCGCAGAGTCTCGGTGTCGACGCCCGACGAGTTCGCGTGCGGCTCATCCTCCTCGCGTCGATTGCGACGGCCGCGGCCGTTGCGTTCACGGGTATCATCGGCTTCGTGGGGCTCGTTTCGCCCCACGTCGTCCGGCGAGTGGCCGGCAACGACTACCGCGTCGTCCTTCCCGGGGCCGCGCTCGTGGGCGCCGGGTTCCTGCTCGCCGCGCGGGACCTTTCACTCGCCGTCTTCCCCGGCACGCTGCTTCCGATCGGGATCTTCACCTCGTTCGCCGGCGCGCCGTTCTTTGCCTACCTGCTGTTCCGCCGCCGCCAAGTGTCGACCATGGGAGGAGCATGACCGGCGGGGCCGACACCGCCCTGCGGCTCGCCTCCGTGACCGTTCGGTACGGCGAGCGGACGGCGCTCCAGGACGTCGACCTCGAGGTGCCGCGGGGCCAGTTCCTGGCCCTCGCCGGACCGAACGGCTCGGGAAAAACGACCCTCCTGCGGGCGGCCCTCGGCTTCGCCGTTCCTGAGGTGGGGCACCTCGAGCTGTTCGGCGACGATGTGCAAACTCTGTCGGTAGTGGAGCGGGCCCGGCGCGTCGCGTGGGTCCCGCAGGATGAGAGCCCACGGGACGATGTTCCCGTGCTCGACTACGTGCTCTACGGCCGATACGCCCACCTCGGCTGGCTCGAGGGGGAGGGGCGGGAAGACCGGGACGCCGCGACCCGGGCGCTGCGCGCCGTCGACCTCCTCGACCGGGCCGATGACGGAATCCTGTCGATCAGTGGGGGCGAACGGCAGCGAGCGATCCTCGCGCGAGCTCTCGTCCAAGAAGCGCCCCTCGTTCTGCTCGACGAACCGACGAGCCACCTGGACATCGCCTACCAGATCGACTTCCTCACCCGAGTCCGGGATCTCTCCCGCGAGCGGGGGGTCACGGTGGTGGCCGCGCTCCACGACCTCAACCTCGCCGCGCGCTACGCCGACCGAATCGTCGTCCTCTCCCGGGGAAGGAGGGTGGCGGACGGCGCTCCCACGGCCGTGCTCTCGGAGGAACTGCTCGCTCGGGTCTGGGGGGTCGTCGCAGACCTTCGTCGCGATCCGCGCACCGGCGCGCCGTACCTGCTCCCGCATCATCTCGTGGCAGCGGGTGCCGCCGTCCCCGGAGCGTTCCTCGGCCGAGGTCCCGTGCACGTCGTCGCGGGAGGCGGATCCGGCGCGCCGTACCTGCGCGCCCTCACCGAGGCGGGGTATCGCGTCACGGCCGGAGCCCTTCACCTCCTCGACTCTGACCTCGAGGCGGCGGAAGGCCTCGGCGCGCTCACCGCGGTCGAGGTTCCGTTCGCCCCCCTCGGGGAGGAGGTTCGCTCAAAGCTCCGCACACTGCTCGACGCGGCCACGGCCGTGGTCGTCGCGCCGTTCCCGGTCGGCCCCTCGAACCTGCCGAACCTCGAGGAGACCGCCCGCTGCCTCGGGCGGATACCGATCCTCCTCGTACGCCGCCCCGCGGGGGTGGAGTGGGACTTCACCGGGGGTCAGGCCCACGCGCTAGAAGAGCGGCTGCGGCTCGGCGGAGCGAGGGAGATATCCGACGTCGGCGAGATGCTCGCAGCCCTCGCACCGTCCTCGGGTTCGCCCCCGAGCTAGCGGGTTCTTCGTCGGGGCTTGGGTCCCCGGGGCAACGGGGCTACTTCCAGCGGCGGCGGGGACGGTCCGGCGAACTGGCTCAGAAGGTGGGGCAGTTCGCTCTCGAGCACCAGCACGACGCTCGGCACGCCGAGCCGAGACGCTTCCAGGCAGACGCTCCCGGCGGCGAACCGCAGCACCGAACGAGCCCCGGCGCCCGCGAGCGCGTGGTACGCTTCCAGCCCCTCGGCCGCGACGACCGTCGCCGGGTCGGACGGCAGGCGGGCGCGCACGCGTTGGGGGAGACGGGGATCGACCAGGTCGGCCGCGGTCAATGTGATCACCGCGATCGGAGCGGGGGTGAGCGGCACGATCCCCTCGAGGTCGGAGACCTCGACGAGGGAACCCTTACGCCCTCCTTTCACCACCCGACCCCGGGACGGACCCTCCGTTCCGGGCCGCGCCGAGAGAAGGCCGTTGTCGAGCACTAGCGATACGGTGTCGCCCGGCGCGAGATCGTCGACCGCTAGCGCGCGCGTAGACCGGATGACGTGCACCCGTTCGATGCGCTCTCGAAGGTCGTCGCCCAGCCGGACCAGGGTCTCGTGCAACCACGCGACGCCCTCGACACTCGGCCGATACCGTCCTTCCCGGACTGTGACGAGACCCCGGCGGCGCAGCTGCCGGTAGGAATGCGACACGGCCTGGACCGTGAGTCCGAGGCGCTCGGCGATCGGGCGGAGCTGGGTCGGCTCGAGGGTCGCGCACTCGTACAGGAACAGGAGTTCGGTGACGGTGCCACCCCGACGAAGGGCCGAGAGTCCGGTCATCTCCGGGGTACGGGCGCCGACCACGGGCCGCGGAGACGGCCGGTGGTTAAAACGCTCTTTCATTGTGGCGCAAGCGGGCTTGCCTACGCCGCGGCGGGCGGCCGTCGGGGGACCGTCCGGGCCTGGGGGTGGCTCCGTCGGATCTCCCGGATCCGGTCGCGGATCCGGGCGGCCTCCTCGAAGTCGAGGCGTTCCGCCGCGAGCCGCATCTCCTCCTCGAGGTTCGTGAGCAGGAGCGGGAACTTGTCCTTCCAGTACTTGCCGAGGCCGCTCGTCGAGAGCTCCCCGCTCGGGGCCTCCTCTTCGGGGGCGAGGAGGGATCGGACCTCCTTACGAATCGACTCCGGGACGATGTCGTGGGCCTGGTTGAAGTCGACCTGGGTTTGGCGCCGCCGCGCCATCTCCGCGATCGCCCGCTTCATCGACCCGGTGGTGCGGTCGGCGTACAGGACGACCTTGCCCGCCGCGTTGCGGCTCGCGCGCCCCGCGGTCTGGACGATCGACGTCTCGCTGCGGAGGTACCCCTCTTTGTCCGCGTCGAGGATCGCGACGAAGCTGACCTCGGGGAGGTCGAGCCCCTCCCGCAGCAGGTTGATCCCGACGAGCACGTCGAACTCGCCCAGCCGGAGGTCCCGGAGGATCTCGACCCGCTTCATCGTCTCGACCTCGGAGTGGAGGTAGCGGACCCGGAACCCCTGGCGGGAGAGGAAGCTCGCGAGCTCCTCGCTGGTCGCCTTCGTGAGCGTGGTCACGAGGGCTCGGTCGCCGCGGTCGATGCACGCCTTGAGCTCCGCCATCAGGTCGGCGATGTGGCCCTTCAGGGGTCGAATCTCGATCGGCGGATCCACGAGGCCGGTCGGGCGGATGATCTGCTCCACGAGCCCCTTCGAGACCTTCCGCTCGAATGGCCCGGGGGTCGCGGAGACGAACACCGTCTGGGGGACATGCGTCAGAAACTCGGGGAACTTGAGGGGACGGTTGTCGCGGGCGGACGGAAGCCGCCAGCCGAACTCCACCAGGTTGTCCTTGCGGCTGCGGTCGCCCTTGAACATCCCCTGCAGCTGGGGGATCGTCACGTGGGACTCGTCGATGAAGGCGAGGAAATCCTTCGGGAAGAAGTCGAGCAGCGTGTACGGAGGCTCGCCGGGCCGGCGTCCCGCGAAGTAGCGCGCATAGTTCTCGATCCCCGAGCAGTAGCCGGTCTCCCGGATCATCTCGAGGTCGTAGTCGACCCTTCCCCTGAGCCGCTGGGCCTCGACGATCTTCTCCTCCCGCTCCAGCTCCTTCACCCGCGCGTCCCGTTCCTCCTCGATCTCGTGGAGGATCCCGCGCAGTCGCTCATCGACCGTCAGGAAATGCGTCGCCGGGAACACCATGAGCTCGGGGAGAGAGCGCCGTTCCTCGCGGGTCAGGGGGTCGAGCTCGACGATCTCGCGGATCGTGCTCCCGTCGAGGACGATCCGATGGATCGTCTCTCCGGCGCCCATCACGTCGATCGTCCCGCCCCGAACGCTGAAGCGCCCTCGCTTCAGCTCGACGTCGTTGCGGGAGTACTTCATCCGGACGAGCTGCTCGAGCAGGGCCTGGCGCGAGATCTCCTGCCCGACCGAGAGCGCGACGACGGAGGCGCGGTAATCCTCCGGGGAGCCGAGACCGTAGATGCAGCTCACGGAGGCCACAATCAGCACGTCGCGTCGGGTGAGCAGCGCCTGGGTCGCGCGGTGGCGGAGACGGTCGATCTCCTCGTTGATTGACGCATCCTTTTCGATGTAGAGATCGATCTGCGGGACGTACGCCTCGGGCTGATAGTAGTCGTAGTAGCTCACGAAGTACTCGACCGCATTCTTCGGGAACAGTGCGCGGAACTCGCTCACCAGCTGCGCGGCGAGCGTCTTGTTCGGGCTGATCACGAGGGTCGGTCGCTGGAGGCGCGCGACGGCATGCGCCATCGTGAACGTCTTCCCGCTCCCGGTGACCCCGAGGAGCGTGACGAACTTCTCCCCGCCCTCGACCCGCTGCACGATCTCGTCAATCGCCTGCGGCTGGTCGCCCTGGGGAACGAGGTCGGTCTCCAGCTGGAACCTCCCCGGCAGCGGGGTGGAGGGCCCGTCGCCCGTCGCCTCGCGCGTCATGGGATCATCGGCATCTCGGCGAGGGCCCCGCGATACCCCTGGGGGTCGACCGAGACCGGCGAGAAGCCGCACCGTGCGACCGCGTCGGTGACCTCGCTCGCGAGGGGCTCCTCGAGGAGCCGGTGCACTTCGGTGGGATCGACCTCAAGGCGGGCCGCGCCGCCGCGCACCCGCACCCGGACTCGGCGGAACCCGCGATTCCGGAGGACTTGCTCGGCGGACTCGATGCGGCTGAGGAGCTCGGCCGAGACCGGCTCTCCGTGCGCGACGCGCGAAGCAAGACAGGCGTCGGACGGCTCGTCCCAGTTCGGCAGGCCCCGGCGCCGGGCCTCGGCCCGTACCTGTCCCTTCCCCCAGCCGGCCCACAGGAGCGGGTGCTGGAAGCCGGCCTCGTCCATCGCCCGAAGGCCCGGACGGTCGTCCGCGAGGTCGTCCCGCTGAACACCGTCCAGGTACTGCCGGACGGATCGCGTCGCCCCGAATCCCCGGAGGACGGACGTCTCGACCGAGCGACAGAAGTAGCAGCGGTCCGATCGATTCTGACGGTACTCTTCGCGG
Organism: Thermoplasmata archaeon; assembly: GCA_035625085.1. GTDB lineage: Archaea > Thermoplasmatota > Thermoplasmata > Lutacidiplasmatales > UBA184 > Lutacidiplasma. Next base: position 3,088 of record DASPQG010000001.1, on the reverse strand, counting down.
CTCAACGGGTCGGCTCCGAGTGCCACGTGCTCCACTCCGATCGCTGCGGCAACCCGTTCCGCTCGAGCCGCTTCGCTCCTCGAGACCGCGGGGCCGATCAAGGTGACCGCGATCGCGTCCGTGCCCAGCGCCGAGTAGGCGAGCGATGCGACCAGAGAGGAGTCGACGCCCCCCGAGAGAGCCACCACCGCGCGGCCCCCCTCCCGGATGTGGGCGATGAGCTCCTCGGCCGTCCGGGGAGGGCTGCCCCGGCTGAGTTCGGTGACCATCCCGCCAATCTACCGTCCGCGGCCCATTACCCTTTCCTTCGGGTCGATCCGGATCGCTGCCAGCGACGGGATCGTCGCTAGGCGCTGGGGAAGTTGCCGCCGCCCCGACTCACCGCCACGTAACTCGCGAGCGCAAGGGCGGAGAGGTGAGGGCAGGGAGCCGAGAACTGGACTGTCCAGGTTCCCTGGCCCGGATGGGCGAGCACCGACTTCTGTTGCGTGATCGTCGCCACCGGCGTTCCCCTCAGGAGGAGGGTGGCCGGCTGCGATCTGGACGGCCAGGAGGCGGTCATGAGCGGCTCTCCCTGGTTCCAGAGCTCGTAGTACCAACCCGTCCACCCCATGGTCTTGCGATGGAGCTCCCCCACCGGCTGGCCCCGGTCGTCAACGGCGAGGAGCGGAATCGGTGCCTGTACGAACTTTCGACCCGGCGGTTCGACCAGGCGGAACGCGAGCAGGAACCGACCGTCGGCGTCGGTCATGATCATCTCCAGCATTCCGATGAGCCCCTCGAGCGACCGACGGCCCTCGGCAAGGAGGGAGCCGCTCTCGTTCTCGACACGGAGGACCTCCACCATGGCCCACGCCCCCCGGATGACGAGCTGATTCGCGTCCCGGAGCGGGGCCGGGTCGGAGGGCAGAGGCGCCGACTGACCCGGCGGAGGGGGCGGGGGCGGCGGGAACGAGCTTCCGCACCACGCGCAGGAAGGGGCAAACGGTGGGACCGGCGCTCCGCAGTGGCCGCACCGGAGAATCTCCACGGCGGTATCGAGGAGGCGACCATATTTCAGCGGCGCTACCGGAACACCCTTTCGCGGACGAGACCCGACCGCCGAGTCCCCACACAACCTCCATAGAACTCCAGGGCGTGCGGACCCGCGATGCAGACCGTTCGAGAGGGAAGCCGATGGATGCTCCGGCTGGACGACGGGCAGGATCTCTTTGACGTACTCTCGGAGTTCGCGGCTCGGGAGGAGGTTCGGGCCGGTACCGTCGTCTTCGGGATCGGCATGTTCCGCCGGGCCACGTTCGGGTACTGGGACGGAACCCGCTACCAGCCTCACGAGATCACGGTGCCGCACGAGGTCGTAGCGCTGCACGGGACGATCGCCCGGCAGGACGGAGTTCCCTCGCTTCACCTGCACGCGGCCGCTGTCGGGCCGGACCACCACCTCGTCGGGGGCCATCTCCTCCGGGCCACCGTCGGGATGCTCCAGGAGGTGCTCGTCGAGACGTTCCCGGGGCGCGCGTTCGGCCGGCCGATGGTCGAAAGCTTCGGGCTCAAGATGCTCGACCTCGAACCCCCGAAGGAGTTGTAGGCTCCCGTCATCCCTTTCCGTTCCGCCGGGCTCTCACCGTCGGACCATGGCCAGTTCGACTTCCGTGTTCACAACCCTCGACCCGCGGCTCCGCGCGGCGGTCGAGCAGCGCGGGCTCACCGAGCCGACCGAGATTCAGCGGCTCTCCTTCCCGCTGCTCGCCACGGACTCGGATGCGCTCCTGCTCTCCCCCACAGGAACGGGCAAGACCGAGGCCGTCCTGCTCCCGCTGCTCTCCCACCGACTCCTTTCGCCGACCCCACCCATCTCCCTGCTGTACGTGACTCCCCTGCGGGCGCTCAACCGCGACTTAGAGCACCGAATCGTGGGGCTCGTCAACGAGATCGGGCTCACCGCCTCGGTACGACACGGCGACACGCCGACGTCCGCGCGACTCGCTCAGTCGCGCCGACCGCCGGACCTATTGCTGACCACGCCCGAGACCCTCCAGCTCCTCCTCACCGGCGCCCGATTGCGAGAGTCCCTCCGCAATGTGCGGGCCGTGATCATCGACGAGGTCCACGAACTCGTCGGCTCGGACCGGGGGGCGCAGCTCTCGATCACGCTCGAACGGTTGGACCGGCTCACCGGCCGAACCGTTCGGCGAATCGGACTCTCCGCTACGGTCGGGAATCCGGAAGAGGTCGCCCGCTTTCTCTCTCCCGCCCCCAGGAAGGTAGAGGTGCGCGCGGCGCAAGAGCGGCGGCCGCTCGAACTGACCGCGCGACGTCCGCAGCGAGAACGCCCGGCGCTCGAGGAGTCGCTCGTGCGGGATCTGAAGGCCGACAAGTCGCTCCTCGAAGGGTTGCGGGCGGTCGAGGAAGAGGTCCGGGAGCACCGGACGACCCTCGTCTTCGTCAACACCCGCCCGACGGCGGAGGGACTGGCCGCTCGACTCCAGAAACTCGCACCGGACCTTCCGATCGCGGTTCACCACGGCTCCCTTTCGCGCGAGGTCCGTGAGGAGGCCGAGCGAGCGTTCCGGGACGGCCTGCTTCGGGCCCTCGTCGCCACCTCCTCGCTCGAGCTCGGGATCGATATCGGGGTGGTCGACCACGTGGTGCAGTTCGGATCGCCGCACCAGGTCGGCCGCCTCGTCCAACGGGTCGGCCGATCGGGGCACCGCCTCGATCGGACGATCCACGGCACGGTCCTCGCGCTCGACGACGACGACCTCGAGGAGGCCGCGGTGCTCGCCCGGAGGGCGGACGCGGGGATGATCGAGCCCGTCAGCTGGCGGACCCGGAACCGGCTCGCGGCGGCCCAGCAGGTCGTCGCGTCGCTCCGGGCCGAAGGAAGCCTGGAGACGACGGAGCTGCTGAAACCGCTACGGCATGCCGCAGCGACCGCGGATCTCGTGGATTCGGAGTGGTCCGACCTCATCGACTACCTCGTCGGCCTCGGTTTGGCGAAGCATCTCGGCGACCGGATCGTTCCGGGCCGGGGGACCCTGCCCCGTTTCTACGCCTCGCTCTCGCTCATCCCGGACGAGCGGACCTA